>JAPUDV010000028.1 GCA_027492875.1 Candidatus Competibacteraceae bacterium
GAATTTCGCCCAAAGGGGGCATTTCGCCTAAGGCGTAAAGTTCTTTGGCCATGTTTGCTGTATTCCTCTCTGTTGGGGTTGTTTGTTCGAAGATCGAATAATCAGAAACCAGAAACCACTCGAACGCGCAAATCTTCATAGGCGGCAATCGGCGAGCGGCGCGGCGCTCGGGTCAATTCCGCGAATAAGGCGTTTTCACCGCCCAGCAGGCCGATGCCATAACGACCGAATTCCTCGCGCAAGTGCTTGATCAACCATTCCGCCTGGCAACGCTGGCGGCGGGCTGTGAACTGGCCCCGCTCCAACAGCCAACGCCGGTGCCCGTCCAAGGCGTCAGCCAACTGTTCGATGCCACTGCCCAGCGCGGCGCTAGCCGATAAAGCCGGCGCTTGCCAACCTTCGGCGTCCGTTCGCCGTCCCAGCGTGGTTTTTAGTTCGGACAGGGTTTTGCGCGCGGCCATGCCGATATCTTCCTTGTTGACCACGATCACATGCGGCACTTCCATGATGCCGGCCTTGAGAAACTGAATGCTGTCGCCGGAAGCCGGCTGGGCGACGAAGCAGGTGGTGTCGGTCATCTTGGACACGTCGATTTCTTTCTGTCCGACTCCCACCGTCTCCACCAGCACGATGTCGAAGGCCGCCAGCATCGCCAGGCTCATCGGCCAGACTTCGGCGCTGAGACCGCCGAACTCGCCGCGACAGGCCAACGAGCGGATGAACACCTCGCGGTCGGCGCCGCTGGCGTGCATCCGCAGCCGGTCGCCCAACAGGGCGCCGCCGCTGATCGGACTGGACGGGTCCACCGCCAGGATGGCAACCTTCGAGCCGCGCCGCCGCCAGACCTGAATCAGGGCGGCGGTCAGCGAGGATTTACCCGCGCCCGGCGGACCGGTGATACCGATCAAATGTCCGCCGGTATCCAGCTTCTCCGCAGGCAGTGCGTCCAGAAAGGCCGCCGCGCACTGACGGGCCGCCGGACGGCGGTCGTCCAGCAGATTCAATGCCTGGGCCAGCGCCAACCGGTCTCGGGCGCCGACCGCGGATGCCAGCGCCGTTGGGTCGGGAAGCGCCGGGATCATGCCACCGTGACCGGTTGCAGGTCGTGGGCTTTACGAATCAGGTTAAGGATATCGACCATGATGCCGTTCATGTCGATATCCTTGGGCGTGTAGACCGCCGAGATACCGCGTTCTTTCAGCAGCTTGGCGTCACTTTCCGGGATAATGCCGCCGATCACCACCGGCAGATTCTTCAAACCGACCTGATCCAGTCGCCCGAACACATCCTCGACCATTTCCACATGACTGCCGGACAGCACCGACAGGCCGATCAGGTGGACACCCTCTTCCAGCGCCGCTTTGGCGATCTGTTCCGGAGTCAGGCGGATGCCCTCGTAGACGATCTCGAAGCCGACATCGCGACCCTTGACGGCAATCTGTTCCGCGCCGTTGCTGTGACCGTCCAGGCCTGGCTTGCCGATCAGCAGGCGCAGCGGCCGACCCAGTTCCTCGCCAGTCTTGGCTATCTGGGCGCGGATGGCCGTCGCCTGAGCACTGCGGCTATCGTCGTTGGCCGGAATGTCGATGCCGGTGGGGGCGCGGTATTCACCGAAGATGTCGCGCAGGGTCTGCGACCACTCGCCGGTGGTGACGCCGGCATGGGCGCACAGAATCGACGCCGGCATGATATTCGCCCCACCACGCGCGGTTTCGGCCAGATTGGCCAGCGCCGCCTTGACTTCGGTGTTGTTACGCTGGGCGCGGAAGGCGTTGAGCCGTTCGATCTGCTCGCGTTCGGCGCGCGGATCGACCTTCATAATGCCGCTGTCAACGCCGCCGGTCAGCGGCGATTCTTCGGTTTCCTTGTAGCAATTCAGACCGACGATTTTGAGATTGCCGTGTTCGATGGCACGCATCCGCTCGGTATGGCTGGTGACCAGTTGCCGCTTGACATAGCCGGATTCGATGGCCTGCACCATGCCGCCCTGCTCCTGCACCCGGGCCATTTCCTCCGTCGCGCCGTCCACCAGCGCCTTGACCTTGGCGGCGATCACCGGTGAGCCGTCGAAAATGTCGCCGTATTCCAGCAAATCGGTTTCGAACGCCAGCACCTGCTGCATCCGCAGCGCCCATTGCTGGTCCCAGGGACGCGGCAACCCGAGCGCCTCGTTCCAGGCCGGGAGCTGGAGCGCGCGGGCACGGGCTTTCTTGGACAAGGTGATACCGAGCATTTCCAGCACGATGCGCTGCACGTTATTTTCCGGCTGTGCCTCCGTCAGACCCAGCGAGTTGACCTGGACCCCGTAGCGGAAGCGGCGCATGTCCTCACTCTGCACACCATAGCGTTCCTGAGTCAGCTTATCCCACATCTCGCCGAACGCCCGCATCTTGCAGGTTTCTTCGATAAAGCGGATGCCGGCGTTGACGAAGAACGAGATGCGCCCGACCACTTGCTCGAAGCCTTCCGCGCCGATTTGGCCGGAATCGCGCACCGCGTCCAGGATGGCGATGGACGTGGACAGGGCGTAGGCCAATTCCTGAGTCGGCGTGGCGCCGGCTTCCTGCAAGTGGTAGCTACAGATGTTGGTCGGGTTCCACTTGGGAATGCTCTTGACCGTGTAGGCGATGATATCGGTGATCAGCCGTACCGAGGGCTGGGGCGGGAAAATGTAGGTACCGCGCGATAGGTATTCCTTGAGGATGTCGTTTTGGGTGGTGCCTTGTAATTGTGCCGGAGTCGCACCCTGCCGTTCCGCCGCCGCGACGTACAACGACAACAGCCAAGCGGCGGTGGCGTTGATGGTCATGGAGGTGTTCATCTGGCCGAGCGGAATCTGGTCGAATAGGGTCTCCATGTCGCCGATATGGCCAATCGGCACGCCGACCTTGCCGACCTCGCCACGCGCCAGCGGATGATCGGCATCGTAGCCGGTCTGGGTCGGTAGGTCGAAGGCCACCGATAGACCGGTTTGGCCCTTACTGAGGTTGGTGCGATACAACTCGTTGGATGCCTTGGCAGAGGAGTGGCCGGAATAGGTCCGCATCAGCCAGGGTTTGTCGCGTTTGATGGGGGTGGTCATGGGAGCCTCTTTAGTGTGCGACGACGGTTCGGG
>JAPUDV010000029.1 GCA_027492875.1 Candidatus Competibacteraceae bacterium
GTACCCTTGATTCCGCCGTTTCCTGGTGCTGAGAGGTGGTCCCGGAAAATAGGACGCTCGCTTAAGCGATGTTTCTGTTCTAAATCACCGGCCCTTTGCGGGGCCGACACCGGAGAACAGAGATGAAAAGAACGAGAAGAAACCACTCGGCGGTCTTCGAGGCCAAGGTGGCCTTGGCGGGGCTCAAGGGCGACAAGACCTTGGCGGAGTTGGCGGAACGCTTTGAAGTCCATGCCAACCGGATCAGCCAATGGAAAAGCCAGCTCCAGGAACGGGCCAGCGCGGTATTCGCCACGGCGGCGGAGCGGGGCGAATCCGCCGGGCCGGACGTCAAGGAACTCCACGCCAAGAGCGGCCAGTTGGCAATCGCGCTCGGTCGCATCGGCGATGCGCGCGCGAAACGATGATCAATCCTAGAACTTACGCATTGACAGGGGATTGAAGTTGTGGGTTGAGGTGCTCCAAGCTGGGGGTGAAGGCTCGAATAAACGTGGAGATCACCTCATTAAACAAATCACGCTGTAATTGATAAAAATTGCGAATGACGTCGGTGGCTTGTAGTCGCTGCAATTGAACATAGCCACAGATCGCCGTAAAGAGATGGTTTCGAATGGCAATCGGTTGGCGGACCTGAAAATGCTCAATATGGCACACTTGTTTGAGCGTCCGATGATATTGCTCGATTTGCCAGTACCGGTCATGGAGTTTGAGAAACACGGCACGATCAAACGTCGCCTATACCACATCATTTGGTTGATATAAGGCATCATGGCGTGGCTGGTTTTTCAACCGCGTCCGAAATACCTCGACCGGGCCGAATCCTCGTAAATAGACGAGGAAGCCGTCTGCGGTGATCGCGAGTTTCTGAACCCGTGACCATGGCCATTTTTCAATGGAAACCAAACGGTTACTTTCTAGCACAAAGATGAAAACCCTGGCGATGGTTTTTCATCGTCTTGAGATTTTTCAATCTACTGTACCCGCTATCTCTCGTCACAAAGGCCGGTTCCAGACTCCACGCCAACACGTCAACCAGCATCTCTCGAAAATAATCGTTTTTCGTCTTGTTTTCCGTTTTGTCGTAAGTTCGGTAGTTGATCGGTTGATGGTGGCCTTGTAGGTCGGTGTAATACAACATAATCAGGTTAATCCCTTTGACCGCCCGATGATGTTTTCCGGACCAAAAATACCCACCAAGGCGATCAGATGGCTATACGGTTTGTCGAGTACGCTGTCATCGACACTGACGGTACCCCCCTTCAAATTCAATTCGGCTCGGACTTCATTGAATAAATCGCGGAGCGTATAGTCTTCGCGGAGCAAGAACCGATTGACACTGTCGTGGCTGATCTTCGTCACTTCCCCCAACCGACAACAGGTCGGTGAGTGCGGTGTGCTTAATATAAAAGATACATACATCGCTAAAGCGCAACGGGCGGTGGGTGGGCGACTGATGGCTCTTATCAACGAAAACATTCATGACCAGAATTTGACTTGCTATTCATATCATACGATGTTTGTTAATGTGTAAGTCCTATCTTCTGCTTTTCAACTTGCTTCAGAGGGAGTCATCATCGTGGCAAAACTAGTCGCACTCTACAGACAGCCTGCTGACCCGGCAGCGTTCGACAGTCACTACTTCTCGGTTCATGTGCCGCTCGCAAAAAGAATTTCAGGCCTTCGGCGCTACGAAATCAATCACGGAGCAGTGGGCACGCCGCAGGGTAAGTCACCCTATCATTTGGTCGCCATGCTCAGCTTCGATTCCGTGGAGGCGATTCAGCAGGCGCTCGTCTCGCCGGAGGGCCAAGCCGCTGCTGGCGATCTTGGCAACTTTGCCCAGGCCGGTGTCGAGTTGCTGATCTTCGATACAAAAGACATATGAGGCGCCGCGCGGCGCCCAACGCAACCACATCGGCTTGTCCCCACGCCTTCCCGCGCTTGGCACGCTATTGCTATCACGCCAAGGTCAGTTGGTTCGGAGCAAGAGGCGTTTTTATACGATGCCAGAGGACTTAGAAAAACAACCCTCGCCCACAACCCCTCGCTCATGGAGAGAGGGGAGTTTTCGTGCAGGCGCTAAAGTCGCGATCATCCAGCCCGACGGGCGATGCCACCGGCGCCCCGCGCCGGGGTGGGTCGCGATCCTCGGATCGAGCCCGCCAGGGATTCGAATTGAGAGGATGGAATCCGCAACGACGCCGACCTAAGATACCCCGCGACCGTGAACCGATTTGCTACCTCATCTGGGGGGAGGGCAATGTAATGAACTTGAAGTGGATGGGACCGTATGGTCTGCTTGCGATCTTGCTCTGGGTGGTCCCGATGGCGACCTCGGCGCAGGGCCACGACTACCGCGATGAAGGTGGGCGCGGCCCGATCCAGGTCACCAACGACTGGCGGGACGCGGTCAGGATCACGATGTGGACACACCGTCGGGAGCGGATCGGCGGCTCCTGGACGATCGAACCGGGAGACTCCGCCTTCCTGGTCATCGAAGAAACCCGGATCAAGGTCCGGCCGAACTACAAGATCAAGGTCGGGGACGACTGGGGCTGGGTCAACATCGGAGAGGTCGGCGAATTTCAGGACGGTGTTTGGTACGTCAACGTGCGCGATGTGTGGCGCGCCACGCACCGCGACCGCCCTGATCGTCAGGATCGCACCCCCGATTATTTGCGGTGACGCGATGCGCGCCGGAGGTCCGTCATGGTGATCGCCACGTTCGGTCGGGCCGATCTGCACAAACCAATCAGTGAATCGCCGAAGAACAGCATTTCCCTCGCCGGCCTGTCGTCGGACGCTCCGAGGTTCGTCGGGATGACCGGGCTCGCCACCCCACCAATTGCGCGTGGGCACCCACCGCGATCCGCTCGGCTGCCGCCGAGCCGCCACCCCACCCATCCCGCGCGCCAGGGTGACCGACACGCCCGCGCGCGGGCATGAACGCGCCAGTCGAGGCGGATACCGCGCCGCCGCGTCGGCCACGATCAGGTTGGCGATGCCGCCCACCAACAGCAGATCGCCGGCCGGGGCGTCGGCCAGCGCCAGAATCGATCCGGCTTGCGGGTGGGTCGCCGCCGGCGACGGCAGCATCACCGCCGGCACGTTGGAGACCAGGTTACCGAGCAGGGCTGCGACCGCGAACAGCGGTCCGGGGTGATCGCTGATCGGCCCGGAGATTCTGTTTGGGCTACGGCTGTACGCAACATTGGACGGGGTGGGCAGCGTGCGAGTGATCGCGCGGTACGCCGAGGAACACGATGCTTACCGCTGGCCGTGTGGTGGCGTGAGGGTGAACTATAGCGTTCCCAAATCAGTTGTGAAATTTCCCCGCCTTGGACAAGGAGGGGTGGCGCGTGGCGCCGGGGTGGTTCGAAACGGCGGTTCCACAACTCAGGGAGGAACACTATATCACACCTTGGCGGATTTCCGCACGGCGCGTCAAGGGTCGAGGCGTTGGATGAAGTGCTCACCGCTGGAAGCGATCAAGCAAAAGCAAGGAAAAAAGCCGAAGAAACGCGCGCCTCCACCACTGATGCCGCAGCCACGGTGATGAAGAGGGAGGCGGCTTTCGGCCGGCCTACAACGCGCAGTGTGTCGCCGACACCGACCGCCCAGCGATCGGCGGGGTGGAGGTCGTGACGACCGGCAGCGACATGGCCCAACTGGGGCCGATGGTCGACCCAGTCACCGCGCGGTACGACCAGACGCCCGCAGCGTGGTCGGTAGATGGGTGGTATCCGGCCCACAACCCGTTGTGGCAGGTCGCCGAGCGCACCACGGTCTATGTGCCCCGGTTCCGAACCCCAAGGACCCGACGGCGGATCCGTACGTCCCTAAGTTGGGCGATAGCGACGAGGTCGCCGCTTGGCGGCAGCGCATGGGCGCCGAGGACGCCAAAGTGATCTACCAGGAACGGGTCGCCACGGCGGAATGTGTCACCGTCCAGAGCACCCCTTACGGTCCGCAGCGTTGAAACTCAAAAAATTCATAAGCTTTCAGAGAGGAACGCTATAGAACGCTCCCCGCTTTCTGTGGGAGAGGGATCGGGGTGAGGGCTTTTTCCCGGTTTCGACTTCGATCCGGGCAAGCTAGAAGCCACGCGCTTCCCGGATGCGGTCGTAGGCGGCAGTCAGTTCGCGGGTTTTTTCGGTGGCGCGCGCCAAGTCGGTCACTGAGGCGTTGCGGCCCGCCAGTTTGTCGGGGTGATGTTGCTTGAGCAGGCGGCGGTAGGCCAGTTTGATTTCGTCGGGGTTGGCCTCGCGCTGTAGCCCCAGCACGGCATAGGCTTGGTTCAGCGAGCTGACGGCGGTGGCGGGGCGTTGACCGTGCGCCCGCCGGTCGTGCGTTTGACCGCCGCCGTCCTGGTTTTGCCGCCGCGCCCAGTGTTGGGCGCGGAACAGGGTGTGCAGCGCCTCGAACTGCAAGCGGTGGATGCCCAGGCGGTCGGTGATGTACAGCAGCCGGGTATGAGCCTGTGGATGCAGGCTGTCGTCGGCGTAGGCGACGTTCAGCAGCAGTTCCAGCAGTTGTTGCAGGAGCGCCGGACGGGCGCGACAGGCGTGCTGGAATGCCTCCAGCACCGCATCCAGGTTGAAATCGGGTTGTTTTCCGGCAGTGAAAGCGTCGATCGCGGCTTGGCGCTGGCCGGCGTTGAGCCGCAAACGATCCATGATGGCGCGGGCCGCCGCGATTTCCCGGTCCGAAACCCGTCCGTCCGCCTTGGCGACGTGGCCCATGAGCGGAAACGCGGCGGCGAAAAAAGCTGCCTGGGTGCGTTCGGCGGTATCGTCGCGCCGGGAGGAACTGGCGGTTGCGCGCTTGCCCTGCGATTGAGTCTGATCGAAATTGTGGCCGATGGCCGCGCCCAGCAGCGCGCCCACCGGCCCGCCGACCATGAAGCCGAATGCTCCGCCGAACAATTTGCCAAACACGGTTGACTCAACGGCCTCTTTGGGTGACGTCGGGTTGAGAGGGCTGCGTTGTGGTGATGCTCAAGCAACCACATCAATGAGTTAGATAGGTTTCATCGTCGTAGGTCTTCAGCCAGTCGGGCCGCAGCCCGATCAGCGCGGTGATCACCATGCCGTTGAGCATACCCTCCGGGAACAGATAAAGCGGCACGAACGGCAGATAATCGCTACTGATGCGGGCGAAGGTGTAGGTCTCGGTCGCGACCAGTAAAAACACCAACGCCAGCACCGCCGCGCCGGCGGCCAGCATGGCGTTGAAAAAGCCGCACAGGAAAATATAAACGAAGAGATGACGGGGAAGGTAGCGGTGGACCAAATAATAGATCCCGTAGCTGGTCGAGACCGGCAAGACGCCCAGCAGCAGGGCGTTGGTGGCCAGCGCCGCCCAATCGCCGCTGGTTGCCGTCACCGCCACCGCGATCAGGCTGGCGCCGATCACGCCCAGCGACCAGCCGAACATCAGGGTGTATACGGTCGCGCCCAGGAAGTGGAAACCGAGCGCCGGCCGCACCCCAACCTCGAAGATCCACATCAGGAACAACGCCACCGAAGCGCCCATGAAGACATGCTGCAACCGGCCGTTGGCCAGGAACGGTCGCCACGGCGCCGACCGCAGGGCGTGCAAGCCGACCAGCAGCCAGATGAAGTTGGCGAAGAACAACAGGTCGGTGGGGAGTAAATCGTCGTTGATGTTCATGGCGACAGGGTAGCGTGGCGGTGGATCGAGGGCATTGCGAAACGTCAGCCGGGCGGGAACGGACGGGCAAACGCATTTTCTGCCGCCGGCCGGACGGTTACAATGCGCGGCGTCGATTCTGTCCCCAGCCGCAGGAGTTGCACGATCATGTCCGCTGTCGCCGCCCCGCCCGAGCTTCACCGTCTGCCGCTGGTCTATCGCGGCAAGGTTCGCGATCTGTACGCGGCCGACGACCGGCACCTGTTGATGGTGGCCAGCGACCGGCTTTCCGCCTTCGACGTGATTTTGCCCACCCGGATTCCCGGCAAGGGCGCGGTGCTGACGGCGGTGTCCAATTTCTGGTTTGACCGCACCCGCCACATCGTTCCCAACCATCTGCAACGGGCCAGCCTGACGCTGGAACAGGTGTTACCCGATCCGGCCGAACGGACGCGAGTTGCGGGTCGGGCGGTGGTGGCGCGGCGGCTGAAGGGCCTGCCGGTCGAGGCCATCGTGCGCGGCTATCTGATCGGTTCCGGCTGGAAGGATTACCAGCGTGACGGCCGGGTGTGCGGCATCCCGCTGCCGGCGGGGCTGCGGCTGGCGGAGCGGTTGCCGGAGCCGCTGTTCACGCCGTCCACCAAGGCGGCGCTGGGCGCGCACGACGAGAATGTGAGTTTCGACCACATCGTCGGAGCAATCGGCGCGGAGCTGGCGGAACGGGTGCGGGCGGTCAGCTTGCGCCTGTACCGGGAGGCGGCGGACCACGCCTTGGCGCGTGGCATCCTCATCGCCGACACCAAGTTCGAATTCGGCTTGGACGAGGGCGGGCAACTGGTGCTGATGGACGAGGCGCTGACCCCGGATTCCTCGCGGTTCTGGCCGGCGGATCAATACCGGCCCGGCGTCAGTCCGCCCAGTTTCGACAAGCAGTTCGTGCGCGACTACCTGGAAACGCTGGATTGGGACAAGCAACCGCCGGGTCCGGAGTTGCCGCCGGAGATCGTCGAGCGCACCGTCGCCAAATACCGCGAGGCGCTGGAGCGCTTGACGGAGCCGGCCTGAACGGCACTCCCCAGAAGAGGCTGTACAAAAAACGCCTCTCAGCCGGCGGCGCGCGTCAGGTTCGCCTCCAGATCGGCGATGATTGGCAGCGCCCGTTCCGGCGGTAGTCGGGCCGCGTCGAAGTTGACGTGCAGGGTCATCCGCCCGTTGAAGGTGCCGACCGCAGTAAACAGCACGTGGCTGAACATCGGGCACAGGGCGAAGGAGAGTGCCTCGACCTGAAACGGCGTCGCAACCGGTAGCGGCCTCAGCCGCCCGACGTTGCTGACCATGGACACTTGCGGCGCCATCTCCATCATTTTTCCGAAGGCGGCGACGCCCTCCGGGGTGGCCGGAAACTCGGCCGGCGGCGGAAACAGAGCAAAGAACAGATGGCCGTCGCCGCGCCGCAACTGGCGTTTGAGATCCTCGGACACCGCGCGGGCCAGCGCCCAGAAATCACCGTCCGCCACCAGCCGATAGACGCTGGTGATCAGGGTCGCGCACAGCAGTGGCGAGGCATCGTCCAGCGGTTCCCGTAGATGCGCCCGCAGATCGGCGGGCGTGGTCAAGCCCAGGGTGCGGGGGCCGGCGTCGCCGAACGCCCGATGCAGGGCCCACAGTTGCGCGGCGCCGATCGCGCCGTGCACGGTCGTTCCGGCGGCGCGGCAGCGATCCACCAGCCGGTTCAACCGATCCGGCTCGACCCGCAGGGTTTGGAAACGCGGCTGCGTCGCCGGAGCCTGGCGCTGGAAACCGGGGACATCGTCGAACTGGCCGTAACGCTGCAATGCGTCCTTGCGTCGCGTTTTGAAGTTCTGTACGGCTTCTGCGGCCGCCGCGCCACTGTAGGCCGGGGGATAGAGCGCATGCAGGGGCGGATAGCCGGGGTGCGGCGTGGAGGAACGCTCGGGCGCGGCGGCGTTGGCCAGAATTTCTGCCAGCAATCGGCAACCGGAACGCCCGTCACCGGCGCTGTGATGGAAAACCAGCGCCACTACCCAGCCCCCGTCGTCCCGGTTGAGGCGCAGCGCCCGGACCAGCGGCGCACTGTCCAGCGGGAACGGCCGTACCATTGCTTCAGCCAGCGGGGTTTGCCAGTCCGGCCCCGCGTCCAGAACGGCGTACTTCATCGGTCGATCAGGCGCGGCCACCCAGATCAAGCGCTGTTCCGCGTTGGCGGTGATGCCGGCCCGCAGCAGCGGATGTTCCCGTTGGGCGCGGGCCAGCGCCGCCCGCAGCGCGGCATCGCTCAGATCCCCCGAGCCTTCGGCAATAACCGCGAAGTTCATCGGAGATACGTGATCCAGGAACCAGAAGAACGCTTCGGCGGGATCGAGCCGGCGGGGCAGCGCGGCGGGGTGGATGTCCGGGGAGTACGGTTCGGTCATGGTGGCGGAGTCTACCAAACAGTGGAAAAGCGAATCGCGAAGGTTAAGGGTTGGGCGGTCTGATGGCTTGTGCGTTGTGGCTTTCCATCGGCCAACGCCGGGGAATCGTCGCTAAACCCCACGAGGAGGAAGGAAATTTGTGGGTAATGGACGACCTTGCAAGGAGGAATGGGGTTGAACGCTTTACCCCGGTTGGGTGTCTGGGAGCGGTTTCCGTTCGTCGCGAAAATTGGACCGCTCGTCCCAGCGCTTCATACGGTTGACATGAACTAGACTTATAGGTGAGCAATGTTAAAAGGGTCATGTAGGCCATGAACAGAAAATCAGGGTTTACCCTCATTGAACTGATCGTCACGGTTGCCTTGGCGGCGATTATCGTGACGATCGGCATACCTTCGTTCCGGACGATTATTCTCAATAACTCCCGCACCGCTCAGGTAAACGAGTTTGTCGGCGTCCTTAATTTGGCGCGTTCCGAGGCGGCCAAACGTGGTATTAGGGTCACGATCTGTCGCAGATTGAATGACACGACCTGTGCCACCGACACGACGAGCATCTGGGAAAATGGCTGGATCGTCTGGGTCGATCAAAATAATAATGGCACGCTCGATGCGAACGAGACAATTAAGATCTATGGCGCCATTCCCAATAGCTTTACCTTGCGCAGTGGCGGAACATTTACGCAGTCCATGGCTTATCTACCCAATGGCGCTAGTACTAGCAATACTAATTTAGGTACGGATACTTTCAGGCTTTGTGACAGTCGAGGGATTGATCAGGCTCGTTTTATTGTTATTAGCATAACCGGACGGGCCAGAGTCCGGGAAAAGGATACGGCAGCGGGAGATACTTGTCCATGAATAAGCATAGTATTAACAATTCCAATGGGTTTCGTCTTGGCGATGGATTTACCCTGCTGGAGGTTCTAGTTGCGATGGTGGTGTTGTCGGTGGGCTTGCTCAGTTTGGCGGGCTTGCAGGTAATCGGATTACGTACAGGTCATAGCTCTTATTTGCGTACTCAAGCGACAATTCAATCCTATGACATGATTGATCGTATGAGAGCTAATGAAAATGGGGTAATCAGTGGTGGTTATAACAAACCGACCCAAACTGCATCAGCAGGCGCTGAACATACCGATTGCGAAACAGTTAATGGTTGTAGCACGGTATCCATGGCGGCGCATGATCTGTTTAGATGGAATCAGGCTATTAGCGATGTATTACCAGGAGGCATAGGGGTGGTTTGTATTGATAGTACCCCGGAAGACGGTAATCCTACGGGTCCTGCTTGCGACAACGTGGGAGGAGGCAATCCCGTAACGGCAACCTACGCGATCAAGATTTGGTGGACCGATGATCAATCGGGTGCCCTGCAACTCTTTGCGACGAGTTTTCGCCCATGAACACCTTGACTCCAAAACATCGCCAACACGGTATGACCCTGATTGAAATCATGGTCGCATTGGTGATCAGCCTGTTTCTGTTGGCGGGATTATTACAGATGTTTATTGCCACCCGGCAATCGTCGAGGATTCAGGAAAATTTATCCCGCGTTCAGGAAAACGGTCGATTTGGAATTGAGTATATCAACCGCGTTGTTCGACAAGCAGGCTATCGTTCCAGAACCAGTATTTTAAATGGCTTTGGTTTTAAGCAAAAGTTTGGTGTTGATCGGATCGGAGGAAGCAATAACGATGGAGCTAATAATAGCGATAAGGTAATCGTCCGGTTTGAGGGTGAAAATGCAAATCAAGGCGAAGTGAGAAACTGTCTGAGTCAAGTAATTACTTCAGCAATTAGCGCACCCGTGATTTCCATCGACACCTTGAGCATCAATAATGGCAACCTTCAGTGCCAAGCCGTTACGCCGGCAGGGGCAGCAGCACAAACTCAACCCGTTTTGGAAAACGCGGAGGATATGCAGATTCTTTACGGTGAAAAGAAAGGTATTAATCTTGCCTATGTGTCGGCAAACAACGTGCAAACCTGGGATAATGTTTTTAGTGTGCGGATTAGTCTCTTGTTGCGAACCGCTGATGATAATCTAGTTGAGGCTCCTCAACCTTATACGATCAATGGCGTAACCACTACTCCGACTGATCGGCGCTTGCGTCGCGTGTTTACGGCCACGATCGCGCTGCGTAACTGAAATTTGCAGGATATTCACATGATCAATAAGCGAGTTTTACTTAAAAAACACCAGACAGGCAGTGCCTTGATTATTGGCCTGACCATCTTGTTACTGATGTTAATTCTCGGCACAGCCGGAATGCGAACCACTATCATGGAAGAACGGATGGCGGGTAATACGCGCGATTATAACAATGCATTCCAAGCAGGAGAAGTTGGCTTGATCGATGGAGAGCAGGATGTCGGTAATAAAGATCCCGTGACGAACCAAAAACTTCGCCTTGCGGATTATGCAAAAAATGACTTTGCCGCAGACTGCAATATTGGCAATACCAGCACCAGACTGTTGGATGGCTTGTGCCTGCCTTCGACGACGGCGGATAAGCCAAGGTGGCTATATATTAATAGCAATACAAAATTTAATTGGAACGCTGTAGCTAATAGCGCCAATGATCCGTTGCCATACCGTATATATGGTCAATGCACTACGATTGGCAATACTTCATCGCCTTCTTCAACGCAGAGTTGCGTATCGCCTTCTTCACTATCGACCAAACCCAATGCACCGCCACCCTTACCTTCGGTTTCCAGACAACCGCGTTACATCGTTGAATATCTGGGTGGCCTTGGTTCTTTGGTGATCGGTAGAAATCCCACGGCATTGACCAACTACTATCGCACGACAACCCAGGGGTATGGAATCGCGACGACCGACGATACGCCCCCATTACCCATCGCCCGCGTTATGCTGCAATCGGTTTATGGAAAATAAATCCTTTAGAGAGTCGAGAATTAAATTGAGGAGAAACTCGTGAATAACAGACGAATCGCCATTCCGTGGCGTTGGTTTGGAAGGCTGCTAGCCGGTTTGATGCTCGCATCATCCCTGCCACAAGCCCATGCTGTAGTGGATATTTCCAATCTACCGCTCTTTCTCGGCGGCAATGGCGTTCCTCTCGCCCTGTTGGTCATGGGGCGCGATCACAAGCTGTATTATGAAGCCTATAACGACGCCTCCGATATTAACCAGGATGGGCAGATTGATATCGGTTACAAACCGGATCTGACTCAGGATAACCAACCGCTCAATTACTTCGGTTATTTTGACTCATATAAGTGCTATAGCTATAACAATGGAGTGTTTACCCCGACCACCGTCACGACCAGTAAAAAGTGCTCGGGGGCTTGGAGTGGTGATTTTCTAAACTATTTGACCACTGCCAGGGTGGATGCCCTGCGCCGGGTGCTCTACGGTGGTTATCGCTCTGTGGATAGTGCAACGGACACCGTTCTCGAGCGGGCGCGCGTCCCTCAGGACGCCCATAGCTGGGGCAAGGAATACGCCAGCATTTCCCATGATGGATACGATATTCGGGACTATACCCCGCTCGACTTGCCGGCAGCGAACACCCGTCATCTATTTGCCAATACCACATTACAGAATGACACCAACCAACTACCGTTGCTGCGAGTACTCACGAACAGCGTCTATCGAATTTGGGAATGGGTGGCGATCGAACGTCCCGTGGCCGGGGATAAGTGCCTTGATGGTGGAAGTGGGCCGATTTGTACGACTACTGGAGGTACACTATGGGAATTCGTACCGAATACAGTTCTCACGCTAACCCAGACTACTTATAAAATCACTACCCGGAATAGCAGTACCGGAGCGAGTCATCCAAATAGCAGCAGCCAATTTGATAGTCTAGTGCTTACCAATGCCATCCCTGGCAATTTGTGCGGTTCCAAATCCGTTTCCACTATTAATGGTAGCGGTAATCCTTTTAGCGGCACCAACGGCTGCACCGATGACAACTACCTTACTTTATTTACAGGGCAAATCAATATTACCACCGCTGGAACATACACTTTTGCAGTGGATGGGGACGATGCTGTTGATCTGCAAATCGATGGCGCTCCTGTCGCCTCTTGGTATAATGGTCATGGCAGTTGCAACTGCAGTACCTACTCCGGTTCAATTTTCTTATCTGCCGGTTCGCATACCCTGCGATTCCGGCATGAAGAAAATACGGGTAGCGACAATTACTATTTAAGATGGCAGCGTACAGTTCCAGCTTCGGTCAGGACGGACTACACCGTTCGAGTTAAAGCCTGCGTTAGCGGTTTGCTGGAACCCGAATGTAAAGGCTATCCGGAAAGCAATCCCACTGTTTATAAGCCGACTGGGTTGCTGCATGACTACGGTGAAACGGATCGCATGGCTTTTGGTTTGCTGACCGGTTCCTTCAAGAAAAACCTGTCGGGCGGCACCCTGCGAAAGAATATTTCATCCTTCAAGAACGAGATCAATACCAGCACGGGTCAGTTCGTGGTGCCCGCGAACGCAGGCAGTATCGTGGACACGATCAGCAAAATGCGGATCGTTGGTTTTCAAGGCAGCTACGCCTACAACGACGGGGGTTGCGGGGTACCCATGGTGACGCCCATGCAGGAAGGTCGCTGTGCCATGTGGGGCAATCCTATCGCCGAGATGATGTACGAAGGCATGCGCTACCTTGCGGGCAAGACCGGACCGACCTCCGCTTACGATTTTACAGATGAGTTCAGCAGTTTTGTTACTGCGGATAAACTCAATCTACCTAAACCAGCTTGGTCCGATCCTTATCGCCCCGAAGCCAATGGCGGTTATCCGTACTGCTCCAGACCGTTCGAAGTGGTGATCGCGGATCTTCCTTCTTTTGACACCGATCAATTGCCTGGAGTTGACTCGAATTTTGGCAGTGGCATCAGCAGTGATATCGGGAATCTGAATGTTGCCAGCCTCGGTCAGATTATTTGGAACAATGAGGAAGGCGGTACGAAGAAGATCTTCATCGGCCAGTCCGGCAGCACTTTCGATTCCGCCCCAACGCCCAAGGATGTCAGCAGCTTCGGCAACATTCGCGGATTGGCGCCGGAAGAACCAACCCGGCAAGGGGGCTATTACGCGGCTGCCTTGGGCTATTTCGGCAAAACTACTGGAATCCGGCAAATCAGCATTGCCGGTTTAGCCAGCGCTCATGTCGTTAAGACCGATATTTTCGGCGTGTCTTTGTCTTCGCCGCTACCCACCATCGGAATCCCCATGGCCAATGGCCAGATAATTACGGTCGTGCCTTTTGCAAAATCGGTGGGCGGTAGTGGCATCAATGCGGCGAAAGGACAGTTTCAGCCGACCAATACCATCGTCGATTTCTTCGTTGAAACTATCGCCAATACCGGAGCTGGTAACCTCGATAATACTATCAATGGAGGACGACCTTATATCAAATTCAGAATCAATTATGAAGATTCCGAATACGGTTCCGATCATGACATGGATGCCATTGTGACCTATACCTTCACGGTCAATACCTCCAATCAATTGATCATTGAACTCAGTTCCGATTATGAGGCAGGTGGTGTTCTCCATCATATCGGCTATGTAATTTCGGGTACCACCACAGATGGCGTGTACTTGGAAGTCCGTGATTGGAATCGATTAACTACTAATACAGGAAATCCCAGCAGCGATGTGGATTATTTCCTGGATACTCCTCCCGCCTTTCAGGGCACGCCGCCCGCTCCAGACTCTGGAAGCGGCACTTGGAGTGACGGAGTTGCATTACCAACACTGACGAGCCGGACTTTCTCGCCGCCAAGCACATCAGGAGTATCGACAACCGCTTCTTTCATCAAGCACGACCCACTGTGGTACGCGGCCAAGTGGGGCGGTTTCATCGAAAACACCGATGACGCCAACAACCTGCCGGACAAACAGGGCGAATGGGATCGGGATGGCGACGGCAAACCCGACAACTACTTCCTGGTGACCAACGCGGGCAAGCTCAAGAAGCAGTTGAGCGAAACCTTTGAGGAAATCGTCAGGCGCACCAGTTCCGCGGCGGCGGTGGCGGCCAACTCCAGCTCGCTGATTGCCGGTAGCCGGCTTTTCCAGGCCCGTTTCAATAGCGGCGACTGGACCGGTGAATTGCGGGCGCTGTCCGTCAATCCGAACACCGGGGCGGTGGAAGCCAATCCGACAACGGGAGCACCGCTGGAACTCTGGACGGCCCAAGCTCAATTGAGAGGGCAGGATTTCAATACAGGTCGCCAAATCCTGACCATCAAGCCCTCCACAAAGGTTGGCATTCCCTTTCGGTGGCCAAGCTCCATCCCGAGCGATCCCAACGTACAGACCGGTTCGACGGCGCTGGATCAGCTACAAGTCGCCGCGCTAAAAGGCAGTGGCAACAACGGCGACGGCCAAGCACGCCTTGATTATCTGCGCGGCGACGCGACTAACGAATATCCGGTTGGCAAGCAATATCGCAAGCGGGCTGACGGCACCATTCGCAATGTGCTGGGGGATATTGTCAACTCCAGTCCGTTCTACGTAGCCGCCCCGTCCGCCGGCTATTCTTTCGGGGATTACCGAACCTTTTCCAACAGTTACCAGAATCGCCGGCCCATGGTGTACATCGGGGCCAACGACGGCATGCTGCACGGTTTTGACGCCAATTCCGGGCAGGAAGTATTTGCCTATGTGCCCAGCGCGGTCTTTAACAAGCTGAGCGCCCTAACGGAGCTGACGTATAAAAACCTGCACCAGTTCTATGTGGATGCGTCACCGACCGCGGTCGACGTGCAATTCAGCAACGGGAGCTGGCATACGGTGCTGGTCGGCGGCTTGCGCAGCGGTGGTGTGGGTTATTTCGCCCTGGACGTAACCGCGGCGGGTACCGTCAACAATAGCGGTACGGTAACGAATGCCGGTTCGCTGGCCGAAACTAATGCCGCCAGCGTGGTGTTGTGGGAATTCACGGATAATGATTTGGGGTTGTCTTTCAGCCAACCTTCGTTGGTGCGGCGAAGTGATGGGGACAGTAATGCAGATAACAATCCATGGGTCGCGGTGTTTGGCAACGGCTACAACAGCAATAATGCGGCGAAGACTCCAGCCACCACCGCCGTTCTCTATGTGGTGAACGCCCAGACCGGGGCGCTTATCAGGAAGATCGACGTGGGCGAGGGGAAAGGGCTGTCCACGCCCAGCACCGTTGATAGCGACGGCGACGATGTGGCCGACTTCATCTATGCGGGCGACTTGGAAGGCAACCTGTGGCGGTTCGACATCCGCAACCCCAATCCCAACAGTTGGACCTACACCAAACTGTTCGTCGCCAGGGACGCCAGCGGCAACCCGCAGCCGATCACGGCTGCCCCCCAAGTGACGCGGCAGCCCACCTCAGCCACGAATCTGAACACGTCCTTGATGGTGGTGTTTGGCACGGGGCGTTACTTGGGCACCACCGACGTGCTCAACACCGACCAACAGACGTTTTATGGCATTTGGGACGATGTGGACGGCAGTGCGTGTGCGGCGGGCTCCACCACGGCTTGTTTTACTCGCACCAACCTGCAAGCGCAGATTTATTGTCCGGGGAATCCGGTCGATCCGACCTGTCAGGTGCTTTCCAATAATACCACCGTGACTTCCTCGGGCACTTTCAGCGACAGCAGCGGTAGAAACTTTCGAGTAACCAGCGCCATATGCGTGGAATACAGCGCTGATCCCAACGCTAAACTGTGCGGCAATCCAGCAAAGGCCCAACGGCGTGGCTGGTATCTCGACCTGAAGCTGGCGGGCGAGCGGGTGGTTGGCGATCCGCTGATTGTCGGCAGCCGCGTGGCATTCACCAGCATTCTTCCGAATGCCGATCCCTGCCAGTACGGCGGTAATAGCTGGCTGAATATATTGAACGCGGTGAGCGGGCAACGGGTCACGGCAACTTTCCTGGGCGTAGGCAGCAACGCGAGTACGCCCGTCACCGAATCGAGTACCGGCTTTGCTCCGAGCAGCGTGGGCATCGTGGGTATCGCGTCGGCGCCGAACGTGATGCGGTCGCCGGATCAGCAGAGATCCATTCTCTATGTCAGCACGTCGGGAGGGACGGTGGAGAATTACGCGATCGTGGATACCGAGATTGGCCGGCAATCCTGGCGGCAACTGGAGTTTCAATAATGAACGCTGGTGAAAGATGGGCTAGGACAGTGTGGCGATGCGTCCGGGGAGCGCGTGGTTTCACCCTGATCGAACTACTAGTGGTGATGGCAGTGATCGCCATTCTGGCCGCCATCGCCTACCCCTCCTATCAGGACAGCGTGCGTAAATCGCGGCGGGCGGATGCCAAAAGTGTGCTGCTGAACGCGGCCCAGTGGATGGAGCGGTTTTACACGGAGAATAACCGCTACGATCGGAATCGGGCTGGCACGGCGGTGGCGTTGCCGGCGGGGTTGACGAGGGCCCCGATTGAGGGGGCGACTAAGTACTACACCATTAATCTGACCGACTGCGCCGGTGCTGCTGCGGTCACCGCCAATACCTTTACCCTTTCTGCGGCTCGGATCGCTGGCACCGCCCAAGCCAGCGACCGATGCGGAACCTTAACCCTGACCCATACCGGGATTAAAAGTGTCTGCGTTACCGCCCCACCGACAGCGGATGAGTGCTGGCGCTGAGCCATGAGGCTCAAAAAGGCCGGCGCAATGCCGGCCTTTTTTATTTCACCTCAAAAGGGCTGGAGTGAGGTCGCAAGCCATTTCCGCCTCATCCCAACCCACGGTTCGTTCAAGCAAACTCCACCAAGAACGCGCGGCTAGCCGAGCTTGACGCCGAAATCGCGGGCGACCGCCGCCAGCCCGCCGGCGTAGCCCTGGCCGATGGCCTTGAACTTCCACTCGTCGTTATTGCGGTAAAGCTCGCCGAAGATCATCGCCGTCTCGGTCGAGGCATCCTCGGACAGGTCGTAACGGGCGATTTCCTGCTCGCCGTCGGCGTTTAGCGCCCGGATATAGGCATTGCTGACCTGACCGAAATTCTGCTTGCGCGCCTCGGCGTCGTGGATGGTGATCACGAACGCCACCTTGGCGACGTTGGGGGTTATCAGGCCCAGGTCGATTTCGATCACCTCGTCGTCGCCCTCGCCCTCGCCGGTGCGGTTATCGCCCTTGTGAGAGACCGCGCCCGACGGATCATGAGGGTTGTTGTAGAACACAAAATGCTGATCGCTCAGTACCTTGCCGCCGCCGTCCAGCATGAAGGCGGAGGCGTCCAGATCGAAATCGACGCCGTCGGTCTTACGCGCGTTCCAGCCCAGACCGAAGCGCACCTTCTTCAGGCCCGGAGCCTGCTTGCTCAGCGAAACATTGCCGCCTTTTTGCAGGGATACAGCCATTTCTTCAATCTCCTCTGTGTTAAGTGCCGGTATCCCCCCTGATCAGGGAGGGGCGGCGCAAGGCGCCGGCTTAGATCTTGATGCCGAACTGACGGCACATCGCCGCCAGCCCGCCGGCGTAGCCCTGGCCGACGGCGGTGAAGCGCCATTCGCCGCTGTGCCGGTAGAGTTCGCCGAAGATCATCGCCGTCTCGGTCGAGGCGTCCTCGGCCAGATCGTAGCGGGCGACTTCGTTGTTGCTGTCGGCGTTGACCACGCGGATATAGGCGTTGCCGACTTGGCCGAAATTCTGCCGGCGCTGCTCGGCCTCGTGAATGGTGACGGTGAAGGCGATTTTCTGCACGTCCGCCGGCACGCGCGTCAGATCCACCATGATCACCTCGTCGTCGCCTTCGCCGGCGCCGGTGAGGTTATCGCCGGTGTGTTGCACCGAACCGCAGGCGGATTTCAACTGGTTGTAAAAGATGAAATCGGCATCCGAGCGGACCTTGCCATTGTCGCCCAGCAGGAACGCCGAGGCATCCAGGTCGAAAGCGGCGCCGTCGGTGGCGCGGGGATCCCAACCCAGACCGATCAGCGCCTTCTTGAGATCCGGCGCCTCCTTGTTCAGGGACAGCCGGCCGCCTTTGTTGAGGGAAATAGCCATACGTCGATCCTCCCCTATGTTGTCGTACACGCGCGCACCGTCTGCAAGGGTGGCGCTTCTTTAACCAGCGCCGGGCGGAAATCCACGACGCTCCACGATCTCAGACCAGATCGAAGTCCTTGGGATTCAGGTTCAGCTCGGTGCAGATTTTGCGCACGACGGCCTTCTCATCGTTATCGAAATTGCCGTCGGCGGCGCCGATGGCGCAGCAGACCCGCACCATCAGCCGCGCCTCGGCTTCCTTGTCCTTCAACTTGGCGACGGCCTGTAGCGCGCTGGCCTGACCGATCTGGTGGTCGAACTCGAATTGCTTGGCGTACTTATCGAAGATGGTGATGACTTCCTCGGTGCTGAACACCGACAGCACCTCGGAGTTGCGCAGAAAGCCCATCATTTTCTGTTTTTCCTCGGGCCGGACCACCCCGTCGGCGTAGGCCACCAGCGCGCAACCGGCCACCACGGCGTCCAGGAAGCTCTTGTTACGCAGTTTGGTCACTTCGGATTTCAGGTTGGCGGAGACTTCGGTGTAACGCTGTTTCAACCATTCGAGAGCCATGAGTGGATTCCTCCAAAAGTGTAGGTGAAAGGCAGTGGACGAAAATTAATCCTTGGACCCGGCGACCCAGCGCAGGCCAAAGCCGTAGGCCCGGTCCATAACTTGGTGGTCGCGAAAATAGTCGACCAGTTTCGTGACCTTGATGTTGCCGCCCTGGTTCTCCAGCATGACCAGGGCGCACATGCGCTGGTCGTTGCGGTGGCTGTCCGCCCGGATTTCCAAAGTCGGCTGGCCGGGGATCTTGATCGTGATGACGGCGTCGGTTTCCGCCCAGTTGGGCACGCCTTCATAGATCAGCGCGAACAGCAGGATGCGCTCGAACTCGTTCCAGTACTGACCGTTGATATGCAGAAACTCTCCCTGGGCGCTGGCGCCGGTGCGATCGTCGCCCATCAGTTGGATGAAGGGCGGTTCTTGCAGGCTGCCGAAGCTGTTGCCCAGCGCCTGCACCGCGCCGCCCGCGCCGATCTTGAACTTGAACAGGCAACCGAGATCGAGATCGATCTTGCGGCTGCTCAGCCGCCCGAAGAAGCCCTTGCCGCCGCCGCCCTGGTTCCAGTTGAGGTTGACCACGATTTCGCCGAATCCCTGCGCCTTTTTTTCCAGGGAGATGGTGGGCGTTTTTTTGTCCAGCGTGATTTTTTCCAGCCGGATTGGCTTCGCGGGCGGCGGCGTGGGCCGGGCGGCGGGCGGCGGCGCGGCGCCGGTATCCGGATCGTCGGCCACGTCCACGCCGTACTGTTGGGCCAGCGGCCCCAACCCGCCGACGAACCCCTGGCCGACGGCGCGGAATTTCCACTCGCCGCCGCGCCGGTACAATTCGCCGACGACGAGCGCAGTTTCCGGCATCATCTTCGTCGCCAGCGGAAAAGTGACCAGGCTCGCCTTGCTCCGGGCATCGCGGAGTTCCACCCGGATCTGGCTCAGTTGGCCGAACGACTGCCCGCGCCGCTGACCCTGATCGATGGTCAGGGCGATGACGATCCGTTCGATGGCCGCCGGCAACGCGGCGAAGGTGACGGTGAAGGTCCGACCGTCACTGGCGCGCTGGATGCCGCCACCGGCCAGCACCATCTGGTTATAGAAGATAAAATCGCCGTCGTCGCGCACCTTGCCCTGCGCGGTCAGCGCAAAGGCGCTGGAATCAATCGTCAGCGGCGTATTGACGGGCTCCCAGGCGAGCGCGATCTCGACCGCCGCCAACGCCGGATTTTTCTGGGTGAGGGAAAAGTTCTGACCTGGCTGCAAGTCCATGGCGGGAGTCTCCCAACGGGTTTTACAGATAGGGGCGCAGCGCCGGCAGCAGGTCGTGGAAGGTGCGGCCCTCAGCGTGCTCGCCGATGGCCTGCATTTTCCATTCGTTGTTGTGGCGGTACAGCTTGGCCATGATCAGGCCGGTATGCTGGCCGCCTTCCAGCGATAGATCGAAGCGGGCGATCTCGCCATCGTTGGCCCCGTCCACCAGCCGGCAGAACGCGTTGGGAATGCCGGTGAAGTCCTCGCCGCTGAAGCTGTTGACAGTGAAAATCAGCGCCTGCACCGTCGTCGGCACCTGATTCAGGTCGATGGCGATCCGCTCGTTTTCGGAGCCGGACTCCCCGCCGCCGGAGCGATCGTCGCCGCTGTGGCGGATCGAGCCGCAACGGCTTTTTAGTTGTCTGAACCATACGGTATCCACTAGATTGCCGCTGGCGTCGAACAGCAGGCAAGACGCGTCCAGATCCACCGCCGTCTGGCGTTCGCCGGCGCCGAAGCCCAGGAAGCCGCGGGTCTGGATTTGTTTCATGCCCCAGCCCAAGCCCATGACGACCCGGCTCAAACCGCGCCCCGCCTCTTTCTCCAAGCTGATGCGCTGGCCTTTTTGCAGGTTGATGGCCATTTGGATTTCCTCGTTGCGTTGTGGGGGTGATCGACCAATGATGGCCGCAAACCGTTTCAGGTCAAGTGTAGATGCCGGCGGATCGATGGCGCGGCGGGACGGGCGGGCTACCTCGAAGGCGCCTGCAATCACTACACTACATTGAGATGGGTTCGCGAGAATTCAAGAGGGTTTGAAAAGTTTCCGTAGGAGGTAGTCATGCGTGCGCTCGCGTTCTTGCTGCTCGCTGTCCTGACCGGCGCGGTCGGGGCCGCGCCGCCCGAGTCCAGCATCCAGAAGTGGCGGGATAGCAAGGGGATCTGGCATTTTGGCGATTCCCGCCCCACGGCCCCCGACGCCGCCACCAACAGCGCCGACGACGCCTACCAGCGCGGCGATTACGGCACCGCCTTCCAGGCGTACATGGCTTGGGCCAAGCAGGGCGACCCCAGGGCACAGACCATGATCGGTTTGATGTACCTGCGCGGCGAGGGCGTAGCGCAGGGCCAGCGCAACGCCATCGAGTGGTTGCGCAAGGCTGCCCTGCAAGGCAACGACGAAGCGCAGTTCCACTTGGCGATGCTGTATACGGCCGATCCTGGCGCGGCGCCCAGCGAGCGGGAAGCACTGTTGTGGCTGAGTCGGTCGGCGGTGCACGGTAACGCCGACGCGCAATACACCCTGGCCAGCCGCTACGCCGCCGGTCAGGGCGTGAGCCGGGACGACCGGGAGGCGGCCAACTGGTACCAGCAGGCGGCCCGGCAGGGTCATCCCGGCGCCCTGTTCGAACTGGGGAATGTCTACGCCAGCGGCCGCGGGGTGTCGCGCGACGACAAGGAAGCCGTGCGCTGGTACCAGCAAGCCGCCGAGCAGGGTCATCCCGGCGCTCAGTTTGCCTTGGGCGCGATGTACGCCAGCGGTCGCGGCGTGGTCGGCAGCGACCAGGACGCGGTGCGCTGGTATCGCAAGGCGGCCGAGCAGGGCCATGCCGAGGCCCAGTACAACCTGGCGGTGCGCTACTTGACCGGCCGCGGCGTACCGCTTTCCACGGTGGATGCGTTCGCCTGGTTTCGCAAGGCGGCCGAACAGGGCCTGGGGTTGGCACGACAGGAACTGGGACGGATGTATGCCGACGGTCAGGGCACCGCCCGCAACGACGCCGAGGCGGTGAAGTGGTATCGGCTGGCCGCCGACCAGAACCTGCCGCTGGCGCAGTACTACCTGGGGCGCATGTACGCCGCCGGCCGCGCGCTGCCGCGCGACGAGCGCGCGGCGCTGCTCTGGTACCGCCGCGCCGCCGATCAGAACCTGCCGCTGGCACAATTGGAGTTGGCCGACAACTATCTGAGCGGCCGTGGTCTGGTGCTGGACGAAGCCAAGGGCGTGCAATTGTTGGAGCAGGCGGCCGGGGGCGGTAACCCCGAAGCCCAGGTGCGGCTGGCCGGGCGTTATCTCGATGGCCGCGGGCTGCCGCGCGACGAGCGGCGCGGAGTGGATTGGCTGCGCAAGGCGGCCGAGCAAGGGTATGTCGAGGCCCAGCGGCGGCTGGGGCAGTTCTACGCCGAGGGCGGTGCGACCCGCGACGAAACACAGGCGGCAACCTGGTACCGCAAGGCGGCCGAGCAGGGCGATGCCGCCAGTCAGGCCCGGCTGGCGGAAATGTACGCCCGCGGCGTCGGCGTGTCGCAGGATGCCCGGCAGGCGCTGCAATGGTTTCGCAAGGCGGCCGAGCAGGGCGATGCCGCGGCGAGATTCAACCTCGGGGTATTGTACGCCACGGGTCAGGGAATCCCGCGCGACGAGGCGCAGGCGGCAGCCTGGTACCGCAAGGCGGCCGAACAGGGTTTCGCGGCGGCGGAACTGAATCTGGGCCTGCTGTACGCCGAAGGCCGGGGCGGGCTGCCGCGCGACGAGGCGCAGACCGTGGCCTGGTACCGCAAGGCGGCGCGGGAACTGCCCCTGGCGCAATTGCTGCTGGGCTTGACCTACGCGACCGGGCGCGGAGTGCCGCGCGACGATTCACAGGCGTTTCACTGGTTCGAGCAGGCCGCGAGCAGCGGACTGCCGCTGGCCCAGTACGGCTTGGGCATGATGTACAACGACGGCCGCGGGATCGAACGCGATGGAGTCAAAGCCCATCTGTGGCTGGATCTGGCGGTTTCGGCCGGCTATGTGGGCGCGGCTCAACCGCTGGACTCGATCGCCCGTCAATTGAGCGAAGGCGAATTGGCGCGAGCCCGGCAACTGGCCCACGACTGGCGGCAGGCCAACGCCCGGATTTCCCGACAGAACTGAGCGCCTCGCGTTCGGGCGGAGGGCTCAGTGGCTCTTGCGATTGGGGTCGAGCAAATGTTGCCCCAGATCCTTGACGAAATCTTCCAGCCGCGACGATTCGGCATGCAGGTGTTCGTTCATATGGCGCAGGGCGGTCGCCAGCCGGTAGGTGCGGGATAGCAGTTGTTCCAGATCGGTGGACTGCCACAATTTATCCGGGTTGACTTCGGGGCCGCCCTCGCCGAGCATCACCGCGCACCATTCGGGAATGCGGTACATCAGCATCGATTCCCGGTCGTTGGCCAGACAGAGCGTGACACCGACGTTGTATTTGCGCAGTATCGCCAGGACTTCGTCCAGGCAGCGCTGCATTTCCTCGCCGGGCTGCTCGCTGGTGCGCAGAACTTCACCCTCGCTCAAGACGTCCCGTTCTTCGTCTACCCTACTCATCTGGATCGCCTCCGGTCGTCGGGGTCGCGCATGGATTCAAAGCGATGATCGGCTTTCCGTGAGGTTAAAAATCATACGGTAATTCAACGCGCGCCGCCAGTTTGGCCGAGGACGGCGGGCGTATCCGCCGCCGGACCGCCAACACGGCCCGAGGGGAAGACGCGTCTCCATCAGCGAGTGCCGAGCAACTGTTTTTCCAGATAGTGAATGTCGGTGCCGCCATCCAGAAAGCGGGCGTCGCCGAGGATGCGTCGGTGCAGGGGCGCGTTGGTTTTGATGCCGTCCACCACCAATTCGGCCAGAGCCCCGCGCATGCGGGCAATGGCGGCTTCGCGGGTTTCGCCGTGGGCGATCAGTTTGCCGATCATGGAATCGTAGTTGGGCGGTACCCGGTAGCCGTTGTACAGGTGCGAATCCACCCGGATGCCCGGTCCGCCCGGCGCATGATACTGGGTAATAACGCCCGGCGACGGCGTGAAGGTGTCCGGATCCTCGGCGTTGAGCCGGCACTCCAGGGCGTATCCCCGGATGTGGATATCGTCCTGACGGTAGCCCAGCGGCGCGCCGGCGGCAATGCGCAACTGCTCCTTGACGATGTCCACTCCGGTGATCAGTTCGGTGATCGGGTGCTCGACCTGGATGCGGGTGTTCATCTCGATGAAGTAGAACGCATCGTCCTGATATAGAAACTCGAAGGTGCCGGCGCCACGGTAGCCGATGCGCCGGCAGGCGTCCACGCAGATTTGCCCGATCCGGCGGCGCTGCGCCGGCGTGATGCCGGGCGCGGGGGCTTCCTCGATGACTTTCTGGTGGCGGCGCTGCATGGAGCAGTCGCGCTCGCCCAGATGGATGGCGTGACCGTGGGTATCGGCCAGCACCTGGATCTCGATATGGCGGGGATGATCCAGATACTTTTCCATGTACACCGTCGGATTGCCGAACGCCGCGTTTGCCTCGCTGCGGGTCAGATCCAGGGTGGTGAGTAGCGCGGCCTCGCTGTGGACCACCCGCATGCCGCGGCCGCCGCCGCCGCCGGCCGCCTTGATGATGATCGGATAGCCGA
>JAPUDV010000030.1 GCA_027492875.1 Candidatus Competibacteraceae bacterium
TAAACCGGAGTCAGGGAAGATATGCCCCTCAATTGATTTATGCACCAACGCCGCTGCTGACTATCGTCAGCCTGCTCATCGCTCTCTCGGCAGTCCGCGCTGATCGCGCCCCCCGCTTCGTCAGCTATGCTCCCGCCTTGCTAACCTCCCTGGGCATCCTGGGGACTTTCGTCGGCATCATTGTCGGGCTGATGCACTTTGATTCCTCAGACTCCGCAAAAATCAATACCAGCCTCCCGTTGCTATTGGACGGCCTGAAAACCGCCTTCATCACCAGCTTGGCCGGCATGGGCAGCGCCATCCTGTTCAAGGTGCTCACCACCACCCGGATCATTGCGCCGCCCCAACAACCGGAAGCGGTTGGCGGCGCCGGACCCGAAGAAATTCTCAGTGCCCTATTGGAACAGAATCACACCCTCAAGGCACTAAAGACCGCCATTTCCAGTGCAGACGACACCAGCCTCGTCAGCCAGCTCAAACTCTGGCGCGCCGATCAAACCGATCAGCACCAGGAGATTATCAAAGCCGTTGCTACGTTGCGCCTAGCGATATCCGGTTCAGAAGACGCCAGCCTGGTGGGTCAATTGAAGTTACTGCGCAACGATGAAAATGACCGTCACCAGGAAACGATGTGCGCCCTTGTCGAAGATCGCGAGACTCTCAAGCGCTTCACCGGTCAACTCTGGCAGAGTCTGGAGATCCTGGCGGCCAGCCTGCAGGACATCAAAGCGGCCATTGTTGCTGAGGAAACCAGCCTCAGCGGCCACCTCCAACGCCTCCAGGCCGATCACCACGATCAGCATCACGCCCTGATACAGGCGGTGACGGCCTTACGCACGGTCATTGCCGGCACCGAAGACACCAGCCTGGTCAACGAATGGCGCGGGTTGCGCAGCGAGGCCCAGAGCCGCCATGCCGACCTCATGGGTGCGATTGGCGAAGACCGGGAAGCCCGCACCCAGTTTGCCGCCAAGCTCTGGCAGGAATTGGACGAGGTTGGTGACATGCTCTCCAAAGCGGCCACCGAGCAGATGATGAATGCGCTGCGTGAAGTGATTGCCGACTTCAACAAGAACCTGACGGAACAGTTCGGCGATAACTTCAAGGCGCTGGATGCCTCGGTCCAAAAGCTCGTCGAGTGGCAGGAGCACTATCGGCAGCAACTGGAACAAATGATTGCGCACTATGCGCAAGGGGTCCAGGCCATCGCCGACATCGAAGCCGCAGTCGGGCATATCGCCGAGGAATCGCAGCAGATCCCCACGACCA
Organism: Candidatus Competibacteraceae bacterium; assembly: GCA_027492875.1. Taxonomy (GTDB): domain Bacteria; phylum Pseudomonadota; class Gammaproteobacteria; order Competibacterales; family Competibacteraceae; genus Competibacter. Next base: position 1,270 of record JAPUDV010000030.1, read on the forward strand.
TGGCGCAGCTTAAGACGGTGCTGGAAGTAAATCAGCATCAACTCCAGGAACTGAGCGGCCACTTGGAAGCCTTCAGCGCGATGCGCGACAAAGCCGTGGAGGCCGTTCCGCAAATCCGCGAGCAGATTGACCAGACTGTCAGCGCGGTGGCGGCGTCGGTGCAGACCGCCAGCGAACACTACACTAAGTTGCTGGATCTCTCGGACGCCTACATTGAAGCCCATGACCAAAAAACCCATGAGCAGCTCGATGCCTTTATCAAAACCACCGACCAAGGCATCAACCGGGTCCGTGCAGGGCTGGAAAGCGGCGCTACAGCGGTGGAGACTACCCTCATCCAAAGCGCCCAGACCTTTGAGCAGGATCTGCAAACCCTGCACAGTCGCCTGAAGAACACCGCCGACCTGCTCGCTGCCTACAGCGACACGCTGCGCACCCGACTGGACGACGCCCTCCGGCAAATCAACACCCAGACCCAGAACCTGCTCACCCGCCTGACCGAACAGTTCAGCGACCTGTCCAAGACACTCACCACCACCAGCGACCAGATGCAGCGCGACACCCGCGCCGCCCTCAACGAGGTGCATGATCACACTCAGGATCTGGTGAATACCTTGACCGGGCAGGCCAAGGACTTGACCACCACGCTCAAGACCGCTGGCGAACAGGTCCAGCGCGACACCCGCGCCACTCAGGAACAAGTTGCTGAGAGCATTCATCAGATGCAGAAACGCCTGGAGGGCGTCCTGGAAGAGGTGGCCACGGCGCAGGCTCAGGCGGTCAGACGCGCCGTCGAAGGGGTGCTGGAAGAGATGCGCAAAGCCGTCTCCACCACCGGCGAAGGCGTCAACAAACAACTGGCGGTCATTGACCAGGTCATGCAGCAGGAAATTAGTCGCGTGATGAACGAAATGGGCCGCGCCCTGGCGCAAATTGCCGGCCAGTTCACCACGGACTATCAGAAACTGGTGCAGGCCATGCAGCAGATCGTGACTGAATCGGGGCGACCTGGCCGATGAGTCGCCTCACGGAACGCCTGTTCGGCGCTACGACCCACTCCAGAACCCACGAAGAGGGCGAAGAACACTGGATTTCCGTCTCTGACCTCATGGCCGGCCTGATGATGGTGTTCCTATTCATCTCCATTGCCCTGATGCGCAGTGCCTTCATTGAGCGCGACAAAATCAAGGAAGTGGCCATCACCTACCAGAAAAACCAGATCGCTTTGTATAACGCACTCATGCAGGCATTTCGCGACGACCTCCCACGCTGGGACGCTGACATTGAACAGGCCACCCTGTCCTTTCAGTTCAAATCGCCGGATGTGCTGTTTGATACCGGCCAGATCACGCTCAAACCGGCGTTTCAGGTCATCCTCAACGACTTTTTCCCGCGCTATCTGAATGTCCCGACCCAGTTCCGCGACTCGATTGACGAAGTGCGCATTGAAGGCCATACCAGCAGTCTCTGGAATCAGCGATCCACGCCTGACGAAGCCTATTTCAACAATATGGCACTATCGCAAGGCCGGACCCGGTCAGTTCTGGAATACGTCTATACCCTGCCTGCCGTCGCTACGGAGCGTCCCTGGATCAAAAAGCATCTTGCCGCAGTGGGCTTCTCATCGTCGCGCCTGATTCAAAACCCGGATGGCGCCGAAAATGTCGAGCGTTCCCGGCGTGTCTCTTTTCGCGTGATGACCAACGCCGAAACGCAGATTCGCAAAATTCTGGAACGTTGACCGACCGCTATGCCGCTCACCGTGGATTTTTCGGCGCTGTTCGCCGCCGTCCGGCAAATGGGCGCTGAACAGATTGAACCGCCACTGATTCGTCCGCTGGGCACTGCGTCGCTGGACCCGATTGACATTGCCCTGAGTGAAACCGGTATCGATGTCATCCTAAAAGATGTTGATAGCGACACTGGATTACTGGCTTACAAGGGACGACAGGTTCTGCTCTACATTCAGGACCACGGCAGTCAAATCCGCAATGTTCTGAAAGACGGTAGCTCGGGCAAAAAGTATCACGTCGCCTTTTGCAAGACGCTCAGTGAAATGAAAGCTGCTGGCCGCTTCGAGCGTTACGTTGCCACCAATGATGTCAGCGGCGAATTCCTGATTTCCGGGTTCAACTTCCAGACGAAAAAACTCTATCAGGGCAAAGCCCACCTGCAAGTGTGCAAAAACTGCCTGCGTTACCTCAACTACCAAGGTTATCAGCAAGGACATCCCGAGGTTTTTGCTAATTTTGCTCTGGCGGAATTCTTTGCCACCTACAGCTCATTTTTTCCCCACCTGCCCAGTCGCATGGCGGGCGACAATGACAGTCTCTACACCCAGGACTGGCCGCTAATCTCTGGCCAATACCGGGCGGAGCGCAATTTTTGCTGCGAATCCTGCGGCGTCAATCTGACCGACCACAAGCGTCTACTCCATACCCATCATCGGAGCGGCGTCAAGACCGACAATTGTCCGACCAATCTCCAGGCACTCTGCCTCGACTGTCACCGCCGCCAGCCCTCGCATGGCTTCATGCCAGTCCGCCATGAAGAGATGCAACTCATCACCCGGCTACGCCGTGAGCAGTCGATGATTCGGCCCGGCATGAGCTGGCACCGCATTTTTGACCTGGCCGATCCCGGACTGCACGGCATTCTCCATCACTACCAGGCAAAGAACTGGCGTCCTCCCGATATCGGTTATCCCATTGAGCAACCGGATGGCCGTGTTGTTGGTCAAATCGAACTGGCTTGGCCCTTCGAGAAATTTGGCGTCGCCATTGCCGAAAATGACCTTCAAGCGGCTCGTGCCCAGGGCTGGACAGTGTTATCCATACGGGAAGCTACGGAAACAATGGAAATGATCAGGGCCTGATCCATGAACCTCCTGCTCTCGAACTACGGCCACCGCTACTTGCGCGAACGGCTGCAATCTCCGACCGCTGCGTCCAGCGCCTCTAGCCGTCAATTCAGAGCGGGTGCAGCACCAGCACGGTAAACGGCGCCACCAACCAAGCCAGCGCCGGATAGGCGCACACCGCCACGACGCTGAACGACGCCGCGTGCAGGGTATGGCCCGAGGGGAAACTGTGCTCGTCCAGCGGCGCCACCGAAGCCCGGACGCGCTCGTGGCGCACGGCGGGCATCTGCATCGCCGCCGATTTCGGGGAGTGCTCGATCCAGTATCCGGGCGGGGCCATCGTGCGGGTCACCGGCGCGGGAACGGTCGGCCAGCGCTATTTCGTCATGGATGGCCGCCTGGATGGCGACGCGCCCACGCTGGCCGGGCTGGAAATCGAGATCTAGCCGTCCCTGGCGCGGGTCAAGGTCACCAAGGACCGCATAAGGTTTCATATTCTTGCTTGCGGTACACGGATTCCTCCTCGCCGGACTTCGACCAGGTATGTATCCCGCGCTTTTCCCGGTTTTCCATTTCCAGGATTCGCCGCCGTATCGAAAAGCATTCGGGCGATTTCTCGCTGGCCTTGGTTGTTTGTGCGGGCTTCGCCGCCGCTTGCCGCTGGCGCTCTTCGAGGTACGCACGTTCGCTATCCGTGAGACCACCGGCACCCGTGGGCGCGGTGTTGACCGAAACCGGTTGACCGTCGGGGCAGGGCATCTGCTGGTACTTCGCTACGCCGGAGGCGTCTGGGCATTTGTACATGGTTTGCCCGATAGTCGCGACCGGAAACAAGGAAACGGCAAGGATGATGACGGTTGATTTCACGAGTCTCCCCCCTGGTGAATGTGTAACAAAAATATTCCGCAAGTTCGGAGAATATGCAACCGAAAAGTGAGGGACTCACTAAGAGACTGTCGAAAAACTCATCATTGATTTTTAAGGAAAATCTTCTTTGGCACCGGATTCTAGCCGGCTTGACCGGCTAAAAATCGGCTGGAAGCCGGATCCACTATCATATAGATCAAATGGTTAGTTTTTCGACAGTCTCTTAGCGGCTGGACGGATCGGGCGGCGGCGGGCGGCGCGACGCATCCAGCAGCCGGACCTCGCCGGGCAGCAGACGATGAGCCACGCTGCGGTAGGTGGCGCCGTCCAGGATCAGTTCGACGAAGGGACGGGGCGAAGGACAGAGCAGGAACAATCCGGCAACGGCCAGATACAGCGCCACCGTGCCGATGGGCTGCTTGAGACTGCCCAAGCTAAATGCGGTGCCAAAGGATTTTTTCAGCAACTTCTTTCCGAACAGATCGACGCTGTAGAACTCATCCAGCAGCAGATGAACGATGAATCCCAGGGTGACGAAGGCACCGCAAAACCAGGCATGGATCACAGATGCACTGAAGGCGTAATAGGCGAGGAGGGTGGTGGTCAGGCCGAAACCGATGCCCGCCGGAATTGAATGGATCAGGCCGCGATGGACGGTGAGACGGTCGAGCAGACCGAACACGCCGTGACGGAGGAGCAGGAAGCAGCCTAGCCACAGCAGCAGCAGTTCCACCAGCGAATAGCGCTGGCCGAAGGCAAACACCAGCAGGAACCCGGCCACCACCGCCAGTACCATGAAGGCGATGCGGACCGGGATCGAGGTCGACAAATCGATATCGGGTAGCAGGCCGCCGATCACACCCAGCACGAAATAGCCGATCACCGCCTGATGGGGAAACATCCCGGTCATCGTCAGCACGGTGGCGGTCACGCCGCTAACCGTCGCCGCCGCCATCAGGTGGGTATTGAAGTTGGCCATTTCAGCCTTGTTGCAGCAGCTTGCCCAGATCGATGATCGAGGAATTGGCGCGGGAGATGTACGATCCCATCACCAGCGAGTGATTCGCCATCGGCCCGAAGCCGGTGCCGTTGAGAATGATCGGGCTCCAGATAAACGCCTGCGTGTTTTCCAGCTCGCGGATGATTTGCTGGAACGACGCTAGAGCGTTCTTTTTCTGAAGCACGTCACGGAAGTCCACCTCTAGTGCCTTCAAGGTATGCAGCAACGCCCAAGAGTAACCACGTGCCTCAAAGAACACATCGTCAATCTGTAGCCACGGAGTCTTGACTTCGATCTCATTCGGGGTCGGAGTGGATTGGCGGGCATCGGTATCGCCGGCCAAGTCCGTGTTGAAGCGGGTTTGACCCACGCTGGCGGCCAGCCGTTGCGCCAGACTGCCTAGCCGTTTCCCGACCACCGCCAGGTAGACGTTCAGATTGTCGGCGCGGGTGAAGAACTGACCGTCCACGGCTTTTTCGTCGGATAGCCGGTTCAGATAATGGTAGAGCGCCGTAATGCCATTGCGGTATTCCGATTCGGTGGCCGGGAAGATCCAATGCTTCGAGTCGTAGTTGAACTTGGGTTCAGCCTCCTGCAAATCCTTGTCCTCGACCGATTGGGTTTGCGAGCGGCTGAAATCGTTGCGCATGGCGCGAGTCAGATCGCGCAACTCGGTCAGGACGCCAAACTCCCAGTTCGGAATGTTATCCAGATAAATTCCCGGCGGGGTCACGTCGTTGCTCAGGTAGCCGCCGGGCTTGTCCAACAGGGTTTCGGCGATGCGGATGGCGGTGGCGGTGGTCACGTAGCCCGTCACCAGCTTCTTCTGGTCCTTGTTGGCCATGGCCAGCGCACTTTCGCGCACGTCGAACTCGCCGGGCGAGCGCGACCAGATGAAACCGAGCGTAATCACCACAATCGCGTAGGTGACCACAAACAAGCCCAGGGTCCACCACAGCCCTTTTTCCTTCCAGGTGCGAGGATGGTAGAGCGTCGCCACCTGGGTGACTTTGCTGCCCAGATGCGATTTTTTCTCGGATGCGGAGTCTTGCGGGTCCATTTTGTATTCCTTAATCTGCGATGTCGGAATGGGTTCCAAAAGTTTACAACTGCCGGATGCGGGTCCGTTGTTCCTCCAGCTTGAGGATAGCCGTTTGGAGTTCCGCCAGGCGGGTGCGTTCTTTCTCGACCACCGCAGCCGGGGCGCGGCCGAGAAAATCGGCGTTGCCCAGCTTGGCCGCGCCGCGCTCCTCCTCCTTGCGCAATCGGGCGATTTCCTTGTCGAGGCGGGCGCTCTCCGCCGTTTTGTCGATCAGGCCGGCCATCGGAATCAGAACCTTCATGCCGCCGACCAGCGCGGTGGCGGCCTCCGGAGCCGGCGCACCATCGTCCAGCCAGTCGATCATTCCCAGCCGGCCCAGGCTGGTCAGCGCCCGGCGGTGCCGTTCCAGCCGCTGGCGATCCTCGCTCGAACCGTGTTGCAGCAGCGCCGACAGCGGCTTGCCGGGCGCGATGTTCATTTCGGCGCGAATGCGGCGCACGCCCAGCAGGAATTGCTGGAGCCATTCGATTTCGGCAACCGCCGCTTCATCGATCAGCGTCCTGTCCGCTTCGGGATAGGGCTGGAGCATGATGGAATCGCCCGCCACTCCCGCTAGCGGCGCCACCCGTTGCCAGATTTCCTCGGTGATGAACGGCATCAGTGGGTGCAGCAGCCGCAGCAGGGTTTCCAGCACCTGGACCAGGGTCCGCCGGGCGCCGCGTTGCGCCGCTTCGGTACTGGCGGGATCGGTCAGCACCGGCTTGGACAGTTCCAGATACCAGTCGCAGAACTCGTTCCAGGTGAACTCGTAGATGGCCTGCGCCATTTGATCGAGACGGTAGCCTCGCACCGCCGCGTCGACCTCGGCGCTGGTGCGTTGCAGGCGGGACAGGATCCAGCGATCCGCCTGGCTGAGTTCGATCGCGCCGCCGCTTAAACCGGTGTCCTTCCCCTCGGTGTTTATCAACACGTAGCGGGCGGCGTTCCACAGCTTGTTGCAGAAGTTGCGGTAGCCCTCCACCCGGCCCATGTCGAACACGATGTCGCGGCCGGTGGTCGCCAGCGCGGCGAAGGTGAAACGCAGCGCGTCGGTGCCGTGGGCGTGGATGCCGGCCGGAAACTGCTTGCGGGTATCCTTCTCGATGCGCGGGGCCATTTGCGGCTGCATCAGCCCGCTGGTGCGCTTGCTCACCAGTTCGTCCAGGCTCACGCCGTCGATGATGTCCAGCGGGTCCAGCACGTTACCCTTGGATTTGGACATCTTGTTGCCGTCCTGGTCGCGCACCAGGCCGTGGATGTAGACCTCTCGGTAAGGCACGTCGCCCATGAACTTCAGACCCATCATGATCATCCGCGCCACCCAGAAGAAAATGATGTCGAAGCCGGTGACCAGCACGCTGGTGGGATAGAAGGTCTGGAGTGCCTCGGTGTTCTCCGGCCAGCCGAGGGTCGAAAACGGCCACAGCGCCGAGGAAAACCAGGTATCCAGCACGTCGGCATCCTGCTCCAGCGCCACGTCCGGGCCGAGCCGGTGCTTGGCGCGCACTTCCGCCTCGTCGCGCCCGACGTAGACTTTGCCGCCGGCGTCGTACCAGGCCGGGATGCGATGACCCCACCAGATTTGCCGGCTGATGCACCAGTCCTCGATGCGGTTCAGCCAGTCGAAATAGGTTTTCTCCCAGTTTTCCGGGATGAATTTGATCTTGCCGGTTTTGACGGCGGCGATGGCGGGACCGGCCAGCGGCGCGGTTTTCACGTACCACTGGTCGGTCAGAAACGGCTCGATGACGGCGTGGCTGCGGTCGCCGCGCGGCACCATCAGTTTGTGCGGCCTGGTTTCTTCCAAGAGTCCCAGTTCTTCGAGATCGCCGATGACGCGGCGGCGGGCCTCGAAGCGATCCAGGCCGCGATAGGGCTCCGGGCCGTGCTCGTTGATTCGGGCGTCGGGCGTGAAAATGTTGATCAGCGGCAGGCGATGGCGCTGGCCGACCGCGTAGTCGTTAAAATCGTGCGCCGGGGTGATCTTGACGCAGCCGGTGCCAAAAGCGGGGTCCACGTACTCGTCGGCGATGATGGGAATATTGCGGCCGGTCAGCGGCAGAACGGCATGGAGGCCGATCAGGTGCTTGTAGCGTTCATCATCGGGATGCACCGCCACGGCAGTATCGCCCAGCAGGGTTTCCGGGCGAGTGGTGGCGACGATCAGATCGCCGCCGCCCTCGGCCAGCGGATAGCGGATGTGCCACATAAATCCGCTTTCCTCGGCGCTGACCACTTCCAGATCCGAGACGGCGGTATGCAGCACCGGATCCCAGTTGACCAGCCGCTGGCCGCGATAGATCAGCCCTTCGTCGTACAGGCGGACGAACACCTCGCGCACGGCGGCGGACAAGCCATCGTCCATGGTGAAGCGCTCCCGCGCCCAGTCCACCGAGGCGCCCATTCGTCGCAGTTGGCGGGTGATGGTGCCGCCGGATTCGGCTTTCCAGGTCCAAACCCGTTCGATGAACGCTTCGCGGCCCAAGTCGTGGCGGGTACGGCCCTCGCCGGCCAGTTGCCGCTCGACCACCATCTGGGTGGCGATGCCGGCGTGATCGGTGCCGGGTTGCCATAGAGTGTTATGACCCTTCATCCGGTGGTAACGGGTCAGCGCATCCATGATGGTGTCCTGGAAAGCGTGACCCATGTGCAGGGTGCCGGTGACGTTCGGCGGCGGAATCATGATGCAGTAGGGCGCGCCCGGACCGCTGGGGGCAAAATAGCCTCGCTCCTCCCAGAAAGCGTACCAGCGCGGTTCGATGGCGTGCGGTTCGTAGGTCTTGTCCATGGCTGTCGTCGGTTGTTCGGAGGATCGGCGGGCGCGTGGCCGCCAGGAATCACGGCATGAAGAGGTTTGAAGGGGGCAGTATAACCTAGCTTGCCAGCACGGGGAGCACGGGCCGGAGCCGGCCAGCGGCAAAGAAAAACCCGCCGGCCGGCGGGTTTTTCAGGAACGCCCAAGCGAACGGCGTCTATTTTTTTCTGGCGGACTTCTTGGTCGCCGCCGGTTCCACGGAGATCGCCAGTTCCTCGGTGTAGGTGAGCAGTACCTGGTCGCCGACGTCAAGCCGGTCAAGGTTCACGTCGGCGGGCGCCTTCACGGTCAGGGTGCGCTCGGGACCCTGGAAAGTGATCCTGCGGGTCTTGGGGTCGATCGTCAGAACGTTGGCGATGATTTCGACGGTGTTGCGCACGCTGCCCCCCGGCTTTTGCCCCAGCGCGGCGCGGCTGCCGCTGAGGGTTTCCTTTCTCGCGGTGACGCCGCCGGTGGTATCCCGGTTGATGCGCACCGCCACGGCCTCGGTGTACTTCACCACCACCCGGTTGCCCACCCGAACCTGGGGCAGGTTGCGCGCCTCTTCACCGACATGAATGGTAAAGGGCTGGCCACCTTTCTGCTTGAGCGTCACCAGCCGGTTCTTCAGATCGACCGCCTGCACCGTCGCGGTCATGGTGGTGGTTTCGCTGTGGGCGATCCCTGGCGCTGGAGCCGTTTCCTGCTGGGCGGCGGGCGCTTTCTCCATCTCCGTTTTGTTTTTGTCCTGACCTGTCAGGCTGGCGCAGCCCACGGTCGTTAGCAAACTCACCATGCCCAGAACGGCCACGATGCGCTCTTTCATGATACTTTTCTCCTTGACGGGGATGACCCCTGATAACACATTGTTTGGAAATTATTTTCAGGAATGGACGCTTGGCGGGTGTCACAACCAATCGGGGTGATCAGGGCGAAGCGCGCGCACAGTATAGCGGTCCCCCGTTCGCCTGGAATGGTCTTCCTTAAGTTTTCTTCTAAAATCAATCGAGTCGATGTTTGCCGTTTTTCAGGCAGTGTGACTTGGCCGAGTCGTCGTATACGTTCAGACCCCCTGCCTATTTTTGCTGTGTTCGAGGCCAAGCCGTTGATTCTTCGTTCAGGTGAGGGGTGGGGTCTGAACGGTTACCCCGAGTTTAGCCATTATCGAGGTGTGCGGAAGCCGACCGGCGGCGAACATGAGGCATCGACTCCGCCCAAGACCAAGGTGTTCATGGACGTGTTGTCTGTCGCCCGAACCGAGAATTATTCTTTTACACTACACCGAGAATCTGTCATGCCGTTAAGCACTCATCTCCTGCGTGAACTCAGTAAAGGCAAGTTTCCCCTGCTGTCCACCGCAGGTATTACTCTTTGGAGTGAGCTAGCTAACGCGTTAAAGCAGGATGCGACGAAAACCGTTGCGGAAATCAAAACTGCGGTGCAGAAAGCCGGCAGGGACTACGACGATTACTATCCCTCCGAGATAGAAGTCAATTCGGTCCTCATCCATACCGGTCAGGATGAGGTGGATGCCTTTCTCGGCCAAGCGCACAATCACCTCTGCAAGGATTTTGGGATTGCTAGCCGGCCGATGGTTCAGAACTGTGTGCAGGACATTCGATCTGTGATGCGGAAGCGCGCCACCCCCCTGCCTGAGTCAGATATAATTCTCGGGCTGGATGCCCATCACCAGATGGGTACAGGCTTGATCGCCAATCCGCTGACGTGTTTACCGGACCCAGCATGGGGTGTCGATTTTGGTTCAGTGCCGGACCAGGATGAGATTGCGCGGTTGGCGCCTGTTTGGAATATCTTGAAACGGCGCGCCTATGAAAACCAGGGCGTACTGACTCAGTACGGTGCCAAGCCGCACTATGTTTTGGCGCATTTGCTCAACCATAATTTGAATGGCTCCGGCGAGGAGCCGAGAAATATGGTGCCTTTCTGGGCGGCATCTAATACGAAGATGGCAAAGCAGGCGGAGAAACACGTCAAAGATCTCGTGTTGCAAGGCGCCGAGGTGAGGTACAACGTGATATTCGGCCCGCCCGTTGGCATGACGCCTGGCCGATTAGCCTTGCAGCCACTGTGCGACCCGGAACAATGGGAGTTGGTCGAAGCCGAGCAGTGGCTTCCGGAAAGTTTCATCATTACTTGCGATGCGTGGGATAACGATCAAAGTGATTGGGTCAGAGTCGTCACCACGACAATTGACAATTATGTACCGGAAACGGTGCCTTATTTGCTGTAGAGCGGTCATCAGGCATCGCGTTAAGCCATCCTTACCGCAAATCCTGCGACGATAATGCGCAAGAGTGCGCGGTCGGACTGCCTCTTGCGCAAAAGGCTTATCTCTCCACCAGCACGATGTGCAGTCGAAGCGGACCGTGGGCACCCATTTGCACGGTTTGCTCGATGTCGGCGCTGCGCGAAGGGCCGGTAATGAAATTGACCGTGCGCGGCATCCTCTGGCCGCGCGCCCGCAACAAATCCCAAGCGTCCTCGTAAGCGCCGACGATGCGGTCGGCGCGCAGCACCACGATGTGGGTGTCCGGCAAAAAATTCAGCGTGGTCGGACTATGCGGCCCGGACAACAGCACCAGCGTGCCGGTCTCGGCGATGCCGGCGAAGGCCAGCGACACGGTGGTTTTATCGCCGTCCAACGCCGCGCGGCGTTCGATATGCAGGGTCGGTTCCTCCGGCCACGGCAGCGCCGCCAGTTCCGGGTCGGGCGCCATGACCAGTTCGAGCGGCAAGCCCTCGCAGTCCAGAAAGGCCGACACCGCCACCGGCACCTCCTCCGGATGGTTCACCGGGTCCACGGTCGCCGCCGCGTTCCGGGCCATCTGCACGAATAGATCCCGCTGTTCGAAATGCGGGCGCCGCGCCCGCGCCGGAATCACGTTGCGTGGCGGATGCGCCAGCCGAGCTTCCAGTCCCGCCCGCCGCGCGCCCTCCACGGGACCACGCTTCAAGCCCCGCCGCAGGGTGTTCAGAATCTGTTCGCGCGCCTCGCTCATGACCGTGCTCCCCGCCGTGCGGCCCATTGCTGTTGGAAGGTTTGGCCCTGCGGCGTCGGCAGATCGCGCCAAGCGGTCCAGCCGCCCGCCAGCAGCAGGTGCTTGATGCGCCCCTCCCGACCGCCTAACCGGCGCAGCAGCCAGGCGCCGAAACGGGTGGCGATCCGGTACAGCGCCGGGCGTTTGGCGAAAAAGGCCCACGCGCCCAAACCGAAGCGGATCGCTGCCGGGGACCGATGTTGCTCGAACTCCCGCTCGCGCCAGTGGCGCATCATCTTCGGCAGCGGGATATGCACCGGGCAGACCTCCTCGCAGCGACCACAAAACGTGGAGGCGTTCGGCAACTGGCCGGCGGCGTCGATGCCGATCAGTTGCGGGGTCAGCACCGAACCCATCGGTCCCGGATAGACCCAGCCGTAAGCGTGACCGCCGATAGCGCCGTACACCGGGCAATGGTTCATGCAGGCCGAACAGCGAATGCAGCGCAGCATGTCCTGAAACTCGCCGCCCAACATGCCGCTTCGGCCATTATCCAGCAGCACCACATGAAACTGTTCCGGGCCATCCAGATCGTCCGGGCGGCGCGGTCCGCTGGAAAAGGTGGTGTAAACGGTGATCTCCTGGCCGGTGGCGGAACGGATCAGCAGCCGGAGCAGGGTGCTGACGTCTTCCAGGGTCGGCACCATCTTTTCGAGGCTGGCCAGCACGATATGGACGCGCGGCAGGGTCTGGGTCAGGTCGCCGTTGCCCTCATTGGTGACGATGACCGTGGCGCCGGTCTCGGCAACGCAGAAATTGGCCCCGGTGATGCCGACATCGGCGCTCAGAAATTGCTGGCGCAACACCTGGCGGGCCTCGTTCATCAGCGCCCGGGGTTCCTCGTTACGTTCGGTGAAGCCGTAGGGGCCGTGATGGGCATGAAAGGCGTCGGCGACCTGATCGCGATTGAGGTGGATGGCCGGGGCGATGATGTGACTGGGATACTCGTGACGCAGTTGGATGATGTACTCGCCCAGATCGGTTTCCACCGGTTGGATGCCGTGGGTTTCGAGGAACTCGTTCAGGCCGATTTCCTCGCTGATCATGCTTTTGCCCTTGGTCACCCGCCGGGCGGCGACTGCACGGCAAATATCGAGCACGATGTGCCGGGCCTCGGCGGCGTCGCGCGCCCAGTGAACCTGGCCGCCCTGTTCGATCACCTTGGCCTCGAACCGTTCCAGATAGAAATCCAGATGTTCCAGGGTATGGTCCTTCAGGTCGCGGCCGGCGGCGCGCAGCGCGTCGAACTCCGGCAGTTTGGCGATGGCGGCGGCCCGCTTGCCGGGAAAACCGGCCTTGAGATTTTTCAACGCCCGCTGCAACGCGGCATCGCGCAGGGCGGCGCTGGCGTTGCTTTTGAACGTCTGACTGGTCACTTGCATGGCGGGTCTCCTCGGTCGGGTTCGCCGATGGCTGGCGCGTCGGTCAGTCCGGCCAGCACTTCGGCGACGTGGCGGACCTGGATCGCCGAGCCGTCGCGTTGCAGCTTGCCGGCCATGTTCAGCAGACAACCCAGATCGCCGGCCAGCAGGGTATCGGCCTCGGTCGCCTGGATGTGGGCGACTTTTTCGCTGACCATGCGATTGGACAGTTCCGGAAACTTGATGCAGAACGTGCCGCCAAAACCGCAACACACCTCGCTCTCGGCCATTTCCCGCAAGTCGAGATCCGCGACCGTGGCCAGCAAGCGGCGTGGTTGCGATTTGATGCCCAATTCCCGCAGCCCGGAACAGGAATCGTGGTAGGTCACGGCGCCGGGGTAACGCGCGGTCACCCGCTCCACACCGAGCACGTCGGTCAGGAATGACACCAGTTCGAAGGTCTTGGCGCTCAGGCGTTCGGCGCGGGCTTGCCAGGCGGGATCGCCGTCGAACAGAGGCGGGTAGTGCTGTTTGAGGGTGCCGCCGCAGGAACCGGACGGCACGACCACGTAATCGAAGTCCTCGAACGCAGCGATCACCTGCCGGGCCAGTTCGCGGGCGTCGGCGCGGTCGCCGGAATTGTAGGCCGGTTGGCCGCAGCAGGTCTGCGTGGCCGGGACTTCGACCGTACAGCCGGCGTCTTCCAGCAGTTTCACGGCGGCGAAACCGACCGTCGGGCGGAACACGTCCACCAGACAGGTGACGAACAGGCCGACACGGGGATTGGGAGGGCATGACGGAGCATCGTTCATCGCGACCGTTCTCCTGGATCGACCGGGCCTCATTCCTGAATACGCAGGGTAACGGCAAACCGTTCGGTCACCGAGCCGTCGCCTTCCCAGAGCCGCCAGTACTTGAGCTTGAGGACGACCTCGCCGGGCTGGCGGGCGGTCAAGGTAAAGGTGCGCAAACCGCGCGCCCCGATAAACGCTGCTGTCGGTTCGGCGTAGTCGGTGCCGTCCAGCGCCAGCCGTTGCCGGTCGGTTTCGTCGATGGCCCAGGTGTAGCCGGTGCCGGGGTTTTCCGGCAAGCGCACCGCGATGCGCTCCCCAACCCGGACTTCGGCGGTTCGCTGGTTATCGGCGCGGGTGAGCACCAGCACGCCGTTCTCCCGCGAGCCGGCGGGAACGGCGGCCGGTTCGGCGCTCCGGGTGGACGCGCAACCGGTGGCCAGCACCACGGCCAGCATCAGCAGCACCCGTGGGAAACGCAAGAGAGAAAACGACGGTTTGTGCATCGAGGGCATGAGATCTTACCGGATGGTGGCGAGCGGGATTGCCGGGAATGAATGTCGCAAATTGTAGGCGACGCGCAACCACGCCGGAAGATCGAGGCGGCGTTGCTCCCAGCGCGGAATGACAGCACCGCGATTCAAATCCATACTTCGGTCTGAACCCGAATGGTCAGGACCGTCACGATGCTGGATATTATCGCCTTGCTGGTTACGCTCACCGCACTGTTTAGCTACATCAACCACCGCTTCATCAAGCTGCCCACCACCATCGGCGTCATGGCGCTGGCCATGCTGCTGAGCCTGATTCTGATGAGCTTGGGCGAACTGGGATACGCACCGGTCGAGCAACGGGCCAAAGCCATTATCGGCGGCATCGACTTCAACCAGGTGCTGATGCAGGGCATGCTCTCCCTGCTGTTATTCGCTGGCGCCTTGCACGTCGATCTGGAGGAGCTGGCCCAGAAAAAATGGCCGATCGGCATTCTGGCGACCATCGGTGTGGTGGCGTCCACCTTCCTGGTGGGCATCGCCTCCTGGCTCGTGCTTAATTTTCTGTTCGGCGTCTCGATTTCCCTGTTGTACGGCCTGCTGTTCGGCGCCCTGATTTCGCCCACCGACCCGATCGCCGTTCTCGGCATTCTGAAATCCGCCCAGGCGCCCAAAAGCCTGGAAATCAAAATTGCCGGGGAATCGTTGTTCAACGACGGCATCGCCGTGGTGGTATTCGCCATCCTGCTCGGTCTGGCCATGGGTGGCGCGGAGGTGACGTTCGGCGGCGTCGCCCTGCTGTTTGCCGAGGAGGCGCTGGGCGGCCTCGCGTTCGGCCTGACGATCGGTTATGTCGCCTACCGGCTGCTGAAAAGCATCGATCGCTACGATGTCGAGATTTTGATCACCCTGGCGCTGGTGCTGGGCGGCTACGCGCTGGCCATTCACCTGCATGTTTCCGGACCCATCGCTATGGTGGTGGCCGGCCTGATGATCGGCAACCACGGCCGCAGCCTGGCCATGTCGGACGCCACGCGAGAGCATCTGGATACCTTCTGGGAACTCATCGACGAGATTCTGAACGCCGTGCTGTTCGTGCTGATCGGCCTCGAAGTGGTCATCCTGACCTTCGAGCGCGACTACCTGCTGGCGTCCCTGCTGGTGATCCCGATCGTGCTACTGGCCCGGCTGGTGTGCGTGGGCGTGCCCGTGAGCGTCATGCGGCGCCGGTTCGGTTTCGCGTTTTCACCGCACGCCGTCAAGATCATGACCTGGGGCGGATTGCGCGGCGGCATTTCCGTGGCGCTGGCGCTGTCGCTGCCGCTGGGTCCGGAACGCCAGGTGGTGCTGGCGCTGACCTATATCGTGGTGCTGTTTTCGATCCTGGTGCAGGGCTTGACGGTGGGCAGGCTGATCAAAGCGACGCTGGCCCCCGCCGGCTCCGACGCCGAGGGTTCGTGAACCGGCTGCCTCGTCGCCGTGCTTTCAGGAGGATCCTGCATGAAATCTGCTCCGACATTAGCGGTTCTACTGTTGGTCCTGCCAGCGCAGGCGCAAGTCTACAAGTGGACCGACGCCAACGGACAGGTCCATTACGGCAGCGCGCCACCCGCCGCGGATCGACCCGCGCAGACCCTGGACATTCGGTCGCGGCCCACGCCGGCCGGCGAAGTGGATAACGTCGGCTCGATGAAGCGGGCCACCCGGGAGTTGCGCGAGTTGCGCGCGGTGAACCGGGGCGTCCCGATGGACGAACTCGACCGCTCCCGGTCCGCGCACCGCAACAGGAAAAACGCAGCCGCGCACATCGGCCATGAAGATCAGGCCAAGATCGACAACCTCAACAGCGACATCCGGCGCCTGTCTTCCACGACCCTGGGCAGCGCCAGCAGTCGTGCCCGGGAACTCCGCGCGGCCAAGAGCGAACTGCGGCAGATTTATCGCAAGTACGGCATCAAGCCGCCGTAAAGTGAAATGGAGCGGTTGACCATCGACCCTGGCCCGCCCGCACCATGCTGAAGGGAAACGCGCGGAAGGGCGCTTTTCAAGCGCATCCCGTTCATGGCCACGAAAGCGAGCCAACAGAGCATAATTCCTCACCTTGCACATTCACCCCCCATCCGGAGGCGGGCCGATGAAATCCAGAATCCCTTCATCCAGCAGCGGCAAGCTGGACCAGATCGTGGCCACCGCCCGGCGCAGCCGGGAACAGCGCGAGCGCGATTACCGCGAGCAGGCGTTGAAGCTTTATCCCTGGATCTGCGGGCGTTGCACCCGCGAATTCAATCGCCAGAATCTGCACGAACTGACGGTGCATCACCGCGACCACGACCACGACCACAACCCGCCGGACGGCAGCAACTGGGAACTGTTGTGCCTCTATTGCCACGACAATGAACACCAGCGCCGCGAAGAGGCGCTGACCCACATCGGGGGCGGGGATCCGGGCCGCCCGGCGGGTGGCGGCGCGACCCACAACCCGTTCGCGAATTTGAAAACCTTGCTGGGGGGCGGCCAAAACGAAAAGACGGAATAACCGATCCCGCCATCGGCCTATTTTCCAGTGCCCAACTCGGTTGATCGCGGTTAAGATAGCGCCCCTGTGTTTCCGGCCTTTTCAGGGGACTGCCCATGACGTTCGTCGTTACCGAAAACTGCATCAAATGCAAGTACACCGACTGCGTGGAAGTCTGTCCGGTGGACTGCTTCCACGAGGGACCGAATTTTCTGGTCATCGACCCCGACGAGTGCATCGATTGCACCCTGTGCGAGCCCGAATGCCCGGCGCAGGCGATTTTTGCCGAGGATGACCTGCCGGCCGGCCAGGAACATTTTCTCGCGCTCAACGCCGAACTAACCAAGCAGTGGCCGGTGATCACCGAAAAGAAGGACGCGCCGCCCGACGCGGTGGACTGGGACGGCAAACCCGACAAGCTGCAACATCTCGAACGCTGAACCGGGCGCATATTCCGCCCTTTCCGCCGCGCAACGGGTACGCGCCTGCGCTTCCCGGTTCATGCTCTAAATCCCTTCGTCGCCGCCGTTCGGCCGATTGTGCGCCGAAGCCCGACACGGTTTTTGTGGAAATCCAACGATGAGTGAATCGCCCTACGTTTTCGAAGTCACCCAACATAATTTTGCCGCGATCGTGGTGGAAAGCTCCCAGCAGGTGCCGGTACTGGTGGATTTTTGGGCCGACTGGTGCCAACCCTGCAAGACCCTCACGCCGATTCTGAGCAAACTGGCCCAGGAATACCGGGGCGGTTTCATTCTAGCCAAAGTCAACGCCGACGCCGAACAGGCGCTGGCCGGACATTTCCAGGTTCGCAGCCTGCCGACGGTGATGGTGGTCTGGCAGGGACAGATCGTGGATCAGTGGGTGGGCGTGCAACCGGAATCGACCTATCGGGAAGCCATCGACCGATACCGGACCAGTCCGGGCGAACTGATCATGGAGCAGGTGGACCTGCTCTGGCAGCGTGGTCACCAGCAACAGGCGGTCGAACTGCTGCACGAGGCGCTAAAGCAAGAGCCGGACAGCGTCGAGCTAAAAGTGACGCTGGCGGACAAACTGCTGCAACTGGATCGCGGCGAGGACGCGCGCACCCTGCTGCAAAGCCTGCCGGCCGAGGAGCGGGACCGCCAGCCGGCCAGCGGCCTGCTGGCTCGTCTGCGCTTCGCCGATCTGGCTCAGGGCACGCCGGATCTTGCCGCGCTGGAGGCGAAGGTGCGCGCCGATCCCGCCGATAGCGCCGCCCGCCGGCAACTGGCGGCCCGTTACGTGCTGGCCGGAGCCTATGAAGAATCGCTGGAGCAATTCATGGACCTGATGCGCCGCGACCCCCAGTTCGAGGACGAAGCCGGTCGCAAGGGGCTGATCGCGCTCTTCGAAATGCTCGGCAACGAGCACCCGCTGGTCATTATCTACCGGCGGCGGATGTTCTCGCTGCTGCACTAAGACGTGCTCGGAACCGTGGCCGCGAGTCCGACCCACCGACCATGAGTTTTGACCGACGAACGCTCGACCGGCTGCGCGGTCAAGCCCGGCAAGCCCGGGAAACCGGCGATTACGCCCAAGCCGCGCGCTTGGAGCGTCAGGCGGTGGAACGGGCCGGAGCGCTGGGTTTGGTCGGCGAGCGGACACGGGCGCTGCTGTGGGAAGGCTACAGCCTGCGGCAGGCCGGTGAGGACGATCTGGCGCTGGCGGCGCTGTTGCAGGTTGCCGGCGAGCGGGCCGCGACCGCCGATCCGGCCGATGTGTTCGGCGCGCTGACCGCCATCGTCCACATCAGTTTGGAACGCAAGCCATTGCGGTTCTGCCGTGCGCTGCTGGATCAGGCACGGCGCTATCTAAGCGATATCCGCCGGCCGTGGACCGCGCCGCTGGATTATCTGGAAGGCGAACTGGCCCTGCGCCGGGGCGAGTTGGCCGCTGCCTGGGATTGGCATTCTCGCGCTTGGATCGATTGGCGCGACGAACATCCCCGCCTGACTTCCGCCACCCATCGGTGGGCGTTGTGCCGCACCGCTTTCCGCCGTCACAGCCTGACGGAGTTGGAACGCTTGAGCAACGCGCTCGTCGAACTCCGCCCAAGCGCCATGCTGGAACGACTACTGGTCGAACGGGCGCGATTGCTGCTGTGGCGGGCGCAGCGTGCCGTCGATACGTCCCGCCCCACTCCCGACCCCACCGGGCCGGTCGAGACGGCCCTGGCGCTGTTGGCGAGCACGGCGGGCGCAACTCGTGATTTTGGCGCGCGGCTGGAAGCACTGCGGGCGCTGGTGCTGGCGAACCGCCGGGATGCGGTGGATGACTCGCTGGCCCGGCACGCACTCCAATCCGGCGGCTTTGAAAGCGCGCTGCTGCTGGGGGATTTGGCGCTGAACCGGGCGCGGACGGCGTTGGGATTGCCTGTGTTGGATGACGATTATGGCGAAGACGCCGATGCCGCTTTTCCCCCGCCCGATCGGTTCGATCCCGAAACTCGATCCAGCTTGGAGCAGGCCATGCCGCACTATCAGTCCGCTTTAGCCCTGGCCGAAGCCGAGGACGAACGATTGGAGACCCAAGCGTGCGGCGCGACCGTGCGGAATCGACTGCGGCGACTGGAAGCGATGACCCTGGCGCCTGCCTCATCGTTGAAGAAACCATGAAACACGGCACCAAGGACACCGCCGGCTTTTACCGTACCGGCCGCGACGACAACGAGTGCCAGCTTCGCTTCGACCGGGGCACGCTGTTGCTGGAAGGTGTGGCCGAACTGCCTGCCGGATTGGAAACCTGGTTCTGCTACGACCCGCGCGTGGACGCCTACCGCGCGCCGGCCAATCGCTACAACGACATCATCGGCCCGCTCAAGGGCGAACTGGCCCGCAACAAGGCGCCGCGCTACCAGCGCCGGGAACTGAGCTGTGCCCTGGAAATGACACCCTACCCCCACCAACAGGAAGCGCTCGCGGCCTGGCAGGCGGCGAAAGGGCGCGGCGTGGTGGTGCTACCGACCGGAGCGGGTAAAACACTGGTCGGGCTGCTGGCGCTGTGCTGGGCGCGGCGCGACGGGCTGATTCTGATCCCGACCCTGGATTTGATGCAGCAATGGTACGCATTGCTACGGGCGGCATTCCCGGATCAGGACATCGGCCTGATCGGCGGCGGCTATCACGAACCGCAACCGTTGACCATCGCCACCTATGATTCCGCCGCCCGCCACATCGAACGGCTGGGCGACCGCTTCGGTCTGCTGATCTTCGACGAGGCGCACCATCTGCCTTCGGAGTTTTATCGGGTCATCGCCGAATTCTCGCTGGCGCCCTACCGGCTGGGACTGACCGCCACCCCGGAACGCGGCGACGGCAAGGACGCCGACCTGCCCGACTTGATCGGTCCCATCGTCTACCGCAAACGCCCGGAGCAACTGGCCGGCGACGTGCTGGCGGACTATCAGGTACGACAGATCCATGTGGACCTGTCCCCCGCCGAGCGCACCGCCTACCAACAGGCGCTGGACGACCGCAACGCCTTTTTGCAGGCCAACCGGCTATCGCTGGGCTCGCTGGAGGGCTGGAATCGTTTCGTCATGCTGTCGGCCCGCAGCGTCGAGGGCCGTCGCGCCATGCGCGCCCACCGCGATACGCGCCGCATCGCCCACGCCACCCCGGCCAAGCTGCGGGCATTGGGCCTGATCCTGGCCAACCATCCCGGCGCCAAAACGGTGATCTTTACCGAGGACAACGCCACCGCCTACGAAGTCTCGCAGCGCTTTCTGATTCCCTGCCTGACCCACCAAACCGTCGTCAAGGAACGGCAGACGATCCTCGATCACTTCAAGAGCAGCGTCTTTACCGCCATCGTCACCAGCAACGTGCTCAACGAGGGCGTGGATGTACCGGACGCCTCCATCGGCGTGATCCTGTCCGGCAGCGCCTCGGCGCGGGAGTTCGTGCAACGGCTGGGGCGCATCCTGCGGCGCGGCGACGGCAAACGGGCGGTGCTGTACGAAGTCATCGCCCGTGAAACCCGCGAGGAACGGGTCGCCGACCGGCGCCGCGCGCTGCCGGACGCCGCCCGCAAGGCGGAGCGGATCGAAGCCACGCTGGCATTGTTTGACCCGGAATGTCCTACTGATCACGATACAACCCGTCGTTGAATTCCCTATTCGCGGAATTGCAACTGGGGATTGTTAAAGCTCGTTGGGTTTCGCCCTGTCGCCAAGGGGTGCCCGCTCTTGATGGTCAAGATCAAACGGGCCAGAAACAACCGTGAGTAGGCCCGATGCTTGGGTGACCCGGGGCGCACGCGCTTCTCGAAACCCAAGGACTCGGCTGCCGTGCCGAGCAGCCATAAGAGGAAGGCCGCCAGGGATGCAATGAGCACCAATACGTTGAATCGCCCTGTACCGCTGGAGCGACTGCGCTCCAGTCCCTCGCCGAAGTGCTGGCTCTTCGTGTCGCGGAATGCCTCCTCAATTTGCATTCGTTGACGATAGAGTCTGACCAAGTGCTTGGGTTTGTCATCGGTGAAGCGTGTCGAAGCCACCAGCAGCCAAGGCTCGCGCGCACTGCGTGCGGCCTGCTGGCTTTTCTTCGAGCGCGACCGTTTGCCTATCGGCGTTCTTGCTGCGGCGGCCTTTGTGGGCTTGGCGCATCAGCACGAAAATCGCTCGTAATGGATTGCCACGCACCCACCCGCCCTCCCCAAAGACTCGGGGTGGGTGTTGCACGGCGGAAGAGGGTCTGGCAGCTCGTCCAGCGCCGCTTCAGGCGCACGAAGTCGCGACCGCGAACCCGCCCGACCCGGCGCCAGCCCAGTCGCTCGACTTCGCGATGGAACGGCACCTTGAAGCCGGAATCGGCCACGATGATCGGCGCCGCCTCCGGGGGTAGCCTTGCGCCAGGCGTTGCAGAAAGCGGTGCCGCACGCTGCGGTTGGCGAGCTTCTTCTGCGGATGGACTTTCTCGTAGAGCGTCAGCGCCCGCCCACCGACCGGCAGCGAGGCGCGCAACAGATGCAGCGACTGATCGGACCTCAAGGCCGACCAAGTCGATCAAGATCACCGGCGATCCGTGCCAGCGTGATCCGGCACAGCGCGCATCGCTTTGCAGGTGCCGGTTGCTCAGCAAGCGGTCGGCGCGCTTGATCTTGTTGCGCGGTAACGCACCGCCCGCGAAGCGCCGCCCGATGTTCGTCAGCGACAGCGCCGGGCCCGTGACGCAAGAGGCAACCGCTTCCAGTAGGGTCGCCAGACGTCGGGCATACATGTTCGGCAGCAGTGGGACCAAGCATCGTTGCAAGATCGCGATCGCGTGCATGGGGCGGTTTCTGGTGGGTTTGATCACTTTCCAGGTACCACAATTCCCCACGCATGCGCTATTTCGCCTCAAAAATATCTTTTATTCCGCTGTTTTTTAAAAGAAGATCTAGGGATACCTCTGAGTCTCAGACTATTTCTTTCGGTAGATTTTCTGCAACAGTCATTCAATCGGTCATCCCACTTTCTGACCCGTGACCTCGGCGATTTTGAAACAAGAACCCCGCCATCTGACGGGGTCTTGGGGTTATTACGACCGCACGAAAACGATCAGTGAACCAGTTCTACCTTGCTGGCAGCCTGCCCCCTCGGGCCTTTTTCCGATTCAAATTGGACGTTCTGTCCCTCGCTCAGACTTTTGAAACCGCCGCCTTGTATCGAAGAATGATGCACAAATACATCTTCACCACCATCTTGTGGGGCAATGAAACCAAAACCTTTTGCATCGTTAAACCATTTTACCGTACCAGTACGCATAACAATATTCAGCTACTCAAAAAATAGGGAACAACCGGATGAAATTCCACGCATCCCACCATCCGTTCTTTTGATAAAGAATCAGGACGCACAGCAGACTTTTCGTTTTATTTCACGTTTGCGAGAGAACATTTTTCTCTCTTAAGTGAGAGTATCTTAGATCAGAAAGGTTCCGTTTTGCGTAAATACTCATTAACTGCAGGCAGGTCAGATTCAGGATGTTGCATCCTGACGAATTAACTCCCCGAGTGGAGGGATCACATTTAGGCCGGATACCCGATCCTTTAGGTACTCCCAAAAGGAGAGGCCGTGTTTACGGCAGGTTTTCTTGAGGCTGGCGA
>JAPUDV010000031.1 GCA_027492875.1 Candidatus Competibacteraceae bacterium
GCTCAGAGAATGTATAAAAATTAACTTATTGATTATATAAGATTAACTTCCGGTAATATTCGACAAATATCGTGCACAAACGGATTTCACGCATAACATGTTGATTTCCACTCGGCCGGGTATAAACCTTCGCCTTTAGGCGGAACCGCTTCAGCATTCAAAATTAAAAAAAGCGTCCGCAGGACACCTTTGTGGCTTTAGCCTAACCTAATCGTTTTCAAGCGAAAAATAACCTACCGGCTTTAGCCGGTAGTCATTGAGTTACGGTTCGGTATTTTTGTATAGTTTCTTAGATAGATTACAGGATTTGGCCGATCTGGAAAACCTGAAATAACCCTGCAACGGGTTAAGCGAGGATTAACATCCGTGAGCGACGCCCATAAAAAAGATGCCCCACCCTTAGTCCGCCATTTCCGCCAAATCCTGCTGTGGCCCTTGCAGGTGATGCACGCACGGGTGCGGGAGCCGCACATCTCGAAATATTGGGAATTGCTGGATGCTCTGGGCAAACAGAGCCCTTGGCGGGAAGTAGCGGATGAATTCGGCGATCCCGACGATTTTCAGGAGCGGCATTACAAGGAATTCGTCACCTTTCTACCCTACGTGCAGCGATTTCTGTATGGCGAAGGCAGGGGCAGCGAAGGTCCGAGCGGCTACGGTAAATCGCCGATCCGGGTTTACCGCCGCCGCGACATCACCCGGATGCGGGCCATTCTCGACGAGCAATCGCCGCCGGTGACGTTCGAGGTGGCCCATGTGGATCTCTATTTCTTCTACGACATCGATATCGTTATTCTGGCGGTGGAGTTCCACGCCAATGACTTGCCACTGCCACTGGCCCAGGAGGCGCTGTTCAAACTGGGCCGGGCCTACCCGGCGTTCTGGGAGGCCAACGGCCAGGGCGGCCAGTGCCCGCGCCGGGTGGAGTGGCTGGCGGCGACCGGCGAAACGCTGGCGGTGTCCGACTACGAAAACCGGCGCAAATATCTCAATTTCGTCTGTCAACATCGTTCTCCCAGCGTCGCCGCCCATTGGGAGTATCTACTGCGGCCGTTGGCCCTGTACCATTCGGATCGCGAGGGCGTGGTTCGCTACCGGCAGATCGAATACCACCGCATGCCGCTGCTGGCCTACCTCAGCTTCGACGATCCGCAGGTTTTGACTCGCGGCGACTTTGCCCGCCTGGCCCTGGTCGCCAAACCGGGACCCTCCAATAGCCTGCCCTATTCCGGGCAGGAGTTGGCGCATTTCGAGCGGCAATACTGCTACGACAAATTCTGGAATCCCGCCGATCCGGCGCTGGGCAGCCGCTACCTATGCTGCGGTCACGCCTTCGTGATGGTCGGCACGGCCGGCGACCGTTTCTTCGCCGACGCGGAAACCGGCTTGCTGGGCCAGTTTCGCCACCAGTATTTTCTGGTCAATCTGATCGCCCACTTCCACAAGGCTACCCTGATGCTGTTCTCGGAATGGCTGGTCGCGGCGATCAGCCAACTCGATATCCGCAACGTGGATTCGGTTAAAACGTTCAAACGGGAAATCCGCCGAATATTCGAAACCTTCCTGCGCTTCACCCACCGCTACTGGTTTTACGAGGTTTCCAACCAGGCGCAAGCCAAGGATCTGTTCCGGATGTTGACCGGGCATCTCGACACCGACCGCATTTACCGGGATGTCAGCGAGGCGGTCAAGGAAATGAATCAATATCTGGACAGCGACGGCTTGCGACGGCAGGCCAACACCGTGGTGCGGCTGACCGTGGTGACCACTTTTGGCATGATCGGCGCGATCACCACCGGTATTCTGGGCATGAATGTCTTCGACGAGGCGGGTCAGCCGTGGTGGCACCGACTGCTGCTGTTTCTGATCGTATTCCTGCCGACCGCGATGCTGGTGTTGTACACCATCGAGAAATCCAAGCGGCTCTCCGATTTTCTGGAAGCCCTGTCGGACGAGCGGCGGGGCCTGAAAGCCAAGCTCGGCGTGCTGTTCAAGTCCCGGTGGAAACCGCGCGGCGACGCCTCGTCCCGACCCTGACCTTTAGCCGTGGAGAGCCTCGATGCCCGAATTCGCTAGTCTGAACCTGACTCTCGCCGACCATATCGCCCAGATCGAACTGAACCGGCCCGACAAGGCCAATGCCCTGAACGGAACGCTGTGGCGGGAAATCGGCGCGGCGTCTCGCTGGGTGGACGAGACCCCCGAGGCGCGGGTGGCGGTGCTGAGCGGCGCCGGCCGGCATTTTTGCTCTGGCATCGATTTCGAGCTGATGGGCGAAGTGCTGGATGGGGTGGAAGCCCTGCCGCCGGGTCGCAAGGAAGAACGCTTGCGGCGGACCATCGTCGAATTGCAAGCCGCGTTCACCGCGTTGGAAAACTGCTGCAAGCCGGTATTGGCCGCCGTTCACGGGCTGTGCATCGGCGGGGGGCTGGACCTGATCGCTGCCTGCGACATGCGCTACGCCAGCGCCGATGCCGCGTTTTCGCTGAAGGAAGTGGATCTGGCCATCGTCGCCGACGTGGGCAGCCTGCAACGCCTGCCGTATCTGATCGGCGAGGGGCAAGTACGCGAGCTGGCCTTTACCGCCCGCCAGTTCGACGCCGCCGAGGCGCGGGAGATAGGTCTGGTGAACCGGGTGTACGCCGATGCCGCGCAACTGCGGGACGGCGTGCATGCCATCGCTGCCGGCATCGCCGCCAAGTCGCCGCTGACGGTGCGCGGCATCAAGCAGGTGCTGAATCACGGCCGCGACCACGGTGTGGCCGATGGGCTGGACTACGTCGCCACTTGGAACGCGGCCCTGCTGCTCTCGGACGACACCCGCGAGGCGGTGGCGGCGGCGCTGCAAAAACGGCCGCCGAAGTTCGCGGATTGAGCCCTAAATCTCCACCATCCCAACCGTCGCTTCCGCCTTCGCTATTCTCCGCTGCTCCCGAATGACCTCCGTCTGAAGGCGTATCACGACCCGGAGACACCATTATTGTGTTGTTGTGCGTTTGTCCAATTTTCGTGCGATTAGGGTTCCAAGGGTACCCTTGATTCCGCCGTTTCCTGGTGCTGAGAGG
>JAPUDV010000032.1 GCA_027492875.1 Candidatus Competibacteraceae bacterium
TGTAAAATGTATTAATTTTGTTATCTGTCTCATTCGGTTCACGTAAAAATATTAGATCAAGCCTATCTATTCAGGAGATATTCCCCATGAATTTTTCGCTTATATAGCGTTCCTCTCTGAGTTGTGGAATCGCCGTTTCGAACCACCCCGGCGCTACGCGCCACCCCTCCTTATCCAAGGCGGGGAAATTTCACAACGGATTTGGGAACGCTATAGGAGCAAATCTAATGAACATCGCCAGATACATGGCGGATGTTCGCGCCCACCAATTGCCGCTGGTCGGTGGGCTTGATCCGGAGAAGTTCCACGACTGGACCGAAATCCTGACTCGATGGGGGCTTCTGAACCACGACACCACCCTTGCGTTTCTGACGCGAGTCGGCGCGGTGGCCTTAATGCTCTGGGTCGTTAAGCGGTCTTGGACCGTTTCCTAAAATTGACCTTGGGCTCGATTAGCTGAAACAAGGCGGTGCTCTGAATGCGCCGCCCCGTTTCAGGCCGAATGCGCGGCTATCCCAGAAATCCGAGGTCGGTGATGGGGAAGTTGACCAGATTTGGGAAGATTTGCGGCAACGTCGCCGGGCTGACTCCAAACCATTTCGCCATCGTTGCGCCGTACTGATCGATGGAAGTGGTCGGGATCAGAACGCCCCGGTTGTTGGCATCATCGGGACCACCCAGCGCCAGCGTCGGGAAAGTCCCGTACAGATCGCCACCCCGTACTGCGTCGCCCATGACCAGATGATGGCTACCCCAGCCGTGATCGGAACCACTGCCGCTTGGCTGCAAAGTCCGCCCAAATTCACTTTGGGTAAAGGTTGTCACCTGGTCCGCGACGCCCATTTCAGCGGTGGCGTTATAAAGCGCCGCCATCGCGGCGCTAAGCTGCTTCAGCAAATCCCACTGTGCCCAGCTCTGGCTGGAATGGGTATCAAATCCGCCCAGCGCGCAGAAGAACACCTGCCGACTCATGCCGGTCGAGGCGCGCAACCGGATGATTTGCGCGACTTGTCGCAGCTGCTGGCCGATGCCAGTTTGCGGAAACTGGGTGGCAAGCGGAGTTCCTGCATTCAAATTCTTCAATAACCCGTTCAAGGTCAGCGCATCCTGGCGCACTTTGTTCGCCGCTTGCACCACGGCCATGCCGCTATCGAGGGTAATAATCTCCTGCAAAGCCTGGGCCTTCGCCGCCGCGGCCGAGGCCGGCCATGCAGTCATCCCGTCCAGACTTAAATCGAAGCCGGGAATCAGGCTGGCGGACTGTACGATATTACCGGTGCAAAACAGCGCCGATCCGGCCATCGAAATGGAGGGTGGGAAGCTCGATGCGCCGTTCAAGGGTTGCATTGCGTCGGCGACCCGCCCCGCCCAACCGGTGCCGCCGGACCCGTTCGGGTTGGCGGCCTGCATCTGAATGATCTGGTCGGAGTGCGAGAAGAGATTGGTCGGCACCGTTACGGTTCCCGCCAGGTATTGCTGCCGAGTGGTGGGTTGCACCAGCATTCCGACATTCGCCACGACCGCGAGTTTTTGCTGCGCCCACAACGAGTCGATGGCGGTCAGGCCATCGTTCAGCGCGTAGGGGGTGCCGTCCTGGGTGAAAACCGGCAGCAACTTTGCGCTCACATCCGGCAACGCCAGCGACCCACGGATCGCCTTGTAAGCGTTATATACGCTCGGCGTCTGCGGCACGATTACATTGTGACCGTCATTGCCGCCCATCAGAAAAATGCAGACCAGCGCCTTGTAACCAGACGCGCTTTGTGCAAGTGCATTGATCAAACCGAGTTGGCTCAATCCGGCAACGGCTGCAAAGGTGCTGGCAGTACGTAAAAATCGGCGTCGTGAAGGATTGTGGTTGTCATTCATGGTATGTGATGCTCCCGGTCTCAGTATTGGACGGCAAACAGGCCCGACAGCACGGCCAAGTACAACGCGGTCTGAACTCTACTGGTGTTGCTGGATTGCGCCACAATGGCTGTCGCTAGGCTTTGACGCATTTGAGGTGGCATGCGGCCATAAAGCAGGGCTTGATCCACTGCATCAATCAACTGAGTGGTATTTCCCGCTACGGCATTAAATGGCGAAAGGTCCAAGGTGAAATCCGAAGAAGGATTCGAGATCAGTGCCCAGAATAAATTGCCGCGCAATACCGATTCGGTCGGAGTGTAAATCTGAAACTCCGGCCCAAACAACGGCGATTTCGGGATTCGGTACAGCGGCGAATAGAAGCTGAATACCGAGGGCGGAGTGAGTGGCGCCTCCCCCATGCGGGAGAACATCCACGACAACCCGTTGTTCGGAGTCAGCGATCCATTCAACGCCCGTACAAACGAAACGATGTGGAAGATGGGGTCTTTCAGACGGCCCGCCGTAGCGGGCGCGGCGTCGTTGCGCGCTTCGACATCGGTCAGGATGGCTTTGATCACGGCCCGCAGATCGCCGCGAACGCCTACGCCATTATTATTGAATACCGCCGTAATCCGCTGGATATAGGCCGGCGATGGATTGCTGGTGACCATGCTGCGGATCAGGCGGGTGGCGATGAATGGCCCGACGTTCGGGTGATTGAACAGGCAATACAGCGTGTCATCCATATCCTGTGTCGTGGTCTGACCCTCCGGCAGGGTACAGCCCAGGAAGTTCTTCTGCCGGGTATCGTGATTGACATCACGCGGTTGTAACGGCCCGCTGAAGTTTTCCCAGTTGTTATTGCCAGCGCCAGGATAGGTCCAGCCGGTAAAGGCCAAGGCGACTTGCTGGATGGTGGCTTGGTCGTAGGTCGGGATCGGTTGCCCTTGCCCGTTCAATTGCAGCGAGCCATCGGGGTTCAGCATATACAGCCCGATCGTGAAGAGTTGCAGCAGCTCGCGCGCGTAATTTTCATTGGCGCCACCACCGGGATTAGGCTTGTTGCTGTTCGCCAAATCCAGATATTTGCCCATCTGCGAACTGGTGGAAATCTCGCCGAGCAAGGTGAAGTAATTGCCGAAGGCATTCTTACTCAGGATCTGGAGATACGGAACAATCTCATCCGGGTAGATGTTCTTGTTCATCGAGATCACGATGATTCGACTCAGGGCATACGCAACGCGCTGCCGAAGTTGATCGGAAGCCTGTGATAACCGGTTCAGATATTGTGATTGAACCGCGCCGCTGCTCATGTTTCCTGGATTCAGAATCGGGGTTTCGGGCGCATTAAACTGCTCGTTTAGCCACGCATCGAATCCAACTTGCTTTACATGCGTCAATTCAGCCGGAGTGGGACCGAAGGCGGCCTGTTCGAGAAAACGGGCGGCGCTCAGATTGCTCGTACCCTGACCCGTCCCCGGATCGGGCGCGCCGGCGATGCTGGCGGTTGCGATGGCACTGGAGGAGGGGTTGGCAACGCTGGCCGCTCGAATAGTGACGCTTGCCGGATTGGGCGCAACGGACGGTGCGGCGTAAAGGCCAGCGGTGGAGATGGCGCCGACAGTCGCGTTACCGCCCGCGATGTTGTTGACGCTCCAAGTTACCGCAGTATTGGCGGAGCCGGTGACCGTGGCGCTGAATTGCTGGGTTGCGCCGGGCGTTAGCATTGCCGTGGTCGGGGTGAGCGTGACAACAACAGGCGTTGCCGGGGGCTGAATGGTTACGGTGGCCGCGCCGACCGCCGACGTGGTGGCCACGCTGGTGGCCTGAACGGTCACGCCGTTGGGATTCGGGACCGTGGCGGGTGCGGTGTACAGGCCGGTGCTGGAAATTGTGCCCACTGTAGCGTTTCCACCGGTCGTGCCGTTTACGCTCCACATGACCTCTGTATTGGTGGAGCCGGTGACCGTGGCGCTGAATTGCTGGGTCGTGGCGGCGGGAATTGCAGCGGTCGCCGGCGTCACATTCACTGTGACTGGGGCAGCGGCGGTGACGCTCAGCTTGACAACAGAGCTGGTGGTCCCGCCGAGCCCGGTGTTGGTGACGGTGATGGGAACCTTGGTTCCGACTTGAGCGGCGGTTGCAGTGCCGGTCGCGCGCAAACCAGTGGGCGAAAGCAGGGTGGTCGCGAGTGCTACATCGCCAAAATTGACCACCGAGTTAGGGCCAAAGTTTGATCCGTTAAGCCGAATGGTGAAGGAGCCGACTGGCGTCGAAGTGGGCGAGATACTCCAGAGTTGCACCGGCGGTTGGGTAATTGTCAGGGTGACCGCACCGAACTTGGTCGGATCGGCGGTGCTGGTGGCTTGTACGCTCACCGCGTTGTTGACCGGCACCACGGCGGGTGCCTGGTATAGGCCCGTGGTGGAAACGGTGCCGGAGGTGGTGTTGCCGCCGATGACGCCATTCACCGACCAGTTAACGGTGCTGACCACCAACGGTACATACGCGGTTAATTGTCGGGTCTGGCCAATGGCCACGTTGCCACTGCTGTAGACTGTGATCTGTTGCGCCATCGAGGTGGAAACCATCAGGACATTGATTATAAGGAACATTACAGCTGTTCTTAGCCTTTTCATCACGGCGATTCCTCCTGTAAATAATGAGTTGTGGCGCATTATGGACAATGACTCCGCAATGCCACCAAGAGCCATGGCCAATACCTGTTTTATGACGCTTTGGGTGAGGCATTGCTCTGATTTAGCCTTACAGCAATAAGCAGGCCAGCGTTGTTTTGATGCTTATAGCTATAAAATATAAATAAGATCAAGGTGTTTTGGTGATCGATGGGAATTTTTAGAATTTTCGGCGGTTTGTTGGGACCGGCAGGTCGGCATGGGCGAATCCAAGAGGCGTTTACCGCCTATTGGAAATTAAGGCGTTGAAAAACAACCCTCACCCCGCCCCTTTCCCGCGGGGAAGGAGCGCTTTTTGTACGGCCGCTAAAGCGGATTCAGCGCGCCAAGCGACGGGAACCACCCACGGTGAAGCCGTTCGATACCGGCTATATAACGCGATCAACTAATTGATATTATTAAGATATTTTATAAATATTTATATATTGATAAAAAGGAGAAACTGGCGAGAAACGTCCTAATCTGACTAAAATCATAAAAAATTACAAATTATTGTCATATGTATTATAAAAGTGCTCTAACGGTTTTTGAAGGTGGTCTGAGTGCTTATGAAAAAACCGTCGTACCGCCATCAGTTCCACGTCAACGTGCTCGGTAAACGGAACGGAGCAAGCGGACGATGGGAACGATCCAGAAAATGGCCAAGGAGCTCAGCCGGGGCGCTGCCGAACGCGTGGTCGGTGGCGCGCAAATTGGCCTTGCGGTTGGAGCGATGATCGAGGTGCGCACGCCGAACACGGCGAAGTTGGCCAGTGTCCCGTCGCTGGAGACCGAGTGGCGGGACGTTTGCGAGCAATGGCGGCGACGATTGCTCGCAAATCCCTGATGAAAAATATAGGGTTCCCCATTTCCTATGGGAAATCAGCCTCGTCGGTCCAGGCGCTGGGAAGGGTCCAGCCGGCGATCCAGGCGGGGATCTGCTCCGGCGGCATCGGCCGGGCAATACCGTAGCCTTGGGCGAGAAGGCAACCCAGTTGGATCAATCGGCAGCCATGGGCATCGGTTTCCACTCCTTCGGCGATCACCTCGCGTCGGAACGCCGCCGAGAGGCCAATCACCCCTTCGACGATGGCCTGCGCGTCGGCATCCACCAGCAGGTTGCGCACGAAGGACTGGTCGATCTTGAGCACCTGCACCGGCAGGTACTTGAGGTAGGTCAGCGAGGAGTAGCCGGTACCGAAGTCGTCGAGGGCGAAGCGGATCCCCAGTTGCTGGCATGCTTTGATCAGACGGGAGATCGCCGCCACGTCGTCCAGGGCCGCCGTTTCCAAAATTTCCAGTTCGAGCCTGTCCGGAGGCACCGTCGGATACAGCGCCAGCACGGCTTGCAATCGGGCGACGAAATCCGATTGCTGCAAGTATCGTCCGGAAATGTTGATGCTTACCGGCAGATTCAGCCCCTGCGCCGCCCAGACCGTCATCTGCCGCAACGCTTCCTGAATCACCCAGCAATCGACCACGATGGCCAGTTCGCTGGTTTCAACGGCGGGTATGAACCGTGCCGGCAGCAGCAGGCCCTCGTCGGGGTACTGCCAGCGGATCAGGGCTTCGACGCCGATGACCGCGCCGGTGCGCATGTCCACCTTGGGCTGATAATGGAGGCGGAATTCTCCGGCCACCACCCCGGCCTCGACCCGTTGCAGCAGTTCGCGATGGGCGCGAGCGCGGCGGTCGTAGTCGGCGTCGAACCAGCGATAACGGTGCCCCCCCGCCTGCTTGGCGGCGTACATCGCCTGATCGGAATGACGCAACAGCGTGTCGGGATCAGACTCGTCATCGGGATACAGGGTCACCCCAAGGCTGGCCGTGAGCGATACAGGCTGGCCAGCGACATGAAAGGGAACGTACAAAGCGGTGAGCACCCGATCCAGGGCGCGCTCGCATTCCTCCACCTCGGCCAAATCCGTCAGCAGCAGGATGAATTCGTCTCCGCCCAAGCGCGCCACCGTATCGCCGGCGCGCACGCAGTATTTCAAGCGCTGGGCGACTTCCACCAGGATCTGGTCGCCCTGATCGTGACCCCAGGTATCGTTGATGGGTTTGAAGCCGTCCAGGTCCAGGTAACACACCGCCAGCCGCTTCTGGTCGCGCTGGGTCTGGGCGATGGCCTGTTGCAGGCGGTCGGTCAATAGGACGCGGTTGGGCAACTGAGTCAAGGTATCGTAGTAGGCCAAGTGCGTGATTCGTTCTTCGGCCAGTTTGCGGTCGCTGATGTCCGTATGGGCCACGACGACGCACGCCGGCCCCGATCCTGCAAACGGGGTCGCTCGCAACATAAACCAGCCGGTCTCGCCAGGGGGATGGCAAGAATACTCCAGGGAAAAGCTGTCGATCGTCCGGTTGATCACGGCGCGAATACCTGCGGCCACCTCCTTGTCTTCCATGCGCAAGGTGTCTGTGGCGGCATCGCAAATCGCTAGATAGTTTTGGCCCACGCAGTAATTGGCATCCGCCAAGGCATTGTTGTCGGCAAACCGCTTCCAGGCGGCGTTCACATCCAGAATGGTCCCCCGATCGTCCAGGATCGCGATATGGGCTGGCAGAGCATCCAGGACGGCTCGCAGAAAATGGTGTAAAGCGTCGGTTTTATCCTCCATCCGCTTGCGGTCGGTAACGTCGACGATCGCGCCGATAATCCCGCGAACCTGACTGGCGTCGTCGGTAAACGTGGCTTTGTGGAAAATGACGTCGCGGACTTCACCACGATTATCCCGCACTTGGGAGTCGTACACCTGCGACCCCGACTGCCGAAGGAGCTCGAGATCCTTCGCGCGATACATTTCGGCCAGTTCTGCGGGCGCGAGGTCGAACACGCTTTTACCGATCAACTCCTGCCGGGGCTGGCCGTAAAATTTCTCGAAGGCCTGGTTGAAGCCGAGGTAGCGGCCCGCCAGATCCTTATAGAAGACCGGCATGGGGATGGCGTTGAGCAGTGCGCTCAAAAATGCGCTGCTCTCCCGCAACCGCGCTTCGCTCGCTTTCAGCGAGTCGAGCAGCGCATCCCGCTCCGTCATGCTCCGCACCAGTTTGATGTTGCTATAGCTCAGGGTCGAGAACAGGTGGGCGAGGCGGGTATAAAACGCCATGGCCGTGTTGACCCGGTCCCGGCTCCAGCACGGCGTCCGGGCCACCGCGGCAAGATACTCCTGTTCGTCGAACCCATGGCGGCGGGCCTGATCGCGGAAGAATTCACGATCCGGCGGCTCGTCGTCGAAAAAGAATTGCCCCATGAACAGGTTGCCCAGATGCCGCTCCCCGACCATGATGGGCGTGGCGATATCGTACATCTGGTTCTTGCAGCGATAGATCTTGAACGTTCCCGGTTCCACGCCACGCGACAGCACGGTGTCGCTTTCGATGCAACTCTGGCGAGTGACCGGATGCACCTGATGAAATTTCGCGCAGACTTCCTGCTTGCCAGTGCCCACCAGCACTCGACCCCGAAGATCAACGATCCCCACGCCGATCCCGGTGAGCTTGAAGAACTCGTCCATCGTCGCCTGGATGGCGGATACATCGAGAATATCGGCCAGATCCAGCGTGCCGATGTCGCCCTCGGGCGATAGAAGACTGTCCAATTTCGCCCGAACGCGCGCTTCGCTTTCGCGTAGTTTCTCCTCGGCGTCCTGGCGTTGGCGCTCGGTTTCCAGGTGATCGAGGGCGAACGAGATGTCGGCCGCCGCTTCTTCGAGCAGGTTGATCTCCTGGGTCTGGAAAATCTCCGGCGTCGCGGCGTACACCACGAATACCGCGCACACCGCGCCCCGCAAGCGGATGGGTAGCGCCGCCGCCGCCCGCAACCCGTGTTGGTGCGCCGCCTCGTGCCGCAACGCAACGCGCGGGTCGTCGAGCAAGTCGTTGAAGATGCAGGGCCGACCCTCGCTCAGGCAGACGCTCATCGGATCGCGCCCTTCGGGCAGGTCGTCGGCGTAAACGACGATCCCGTCGAGATAGCCCGCCGCCACGCCGGCTCGGGCGACGGGCCGGACATGCTGAGTCTGGGGATCAATCCAGCCGATCCAGGCCAACAAAAATCCCCCGTAGCCGGCGGTGACCCGGCAGACTTCGTCGAACAATTCCTGACGCGCACCGATCCGGACGATGGCCTGGTTGATCTGACTGAGGGCGGCGTATAGGTCACTGAGCCGGCGAATTTCCTCCTCGGCCTGGTGCTTGTACAGGGCGATTTCGATGAGGGTGCGCAGCTCGCGGTCTTCAAACGGCTTGAGGATATAGCCGAACGGCTCCACGAGCTTGGCGCGTTGCAGGGTATCGTCGTCGGCGTAGGCGGTGAGGAACACCACCGGCAGGCGCCAGCGGCGGTGGATTTCCTGGGCGGCGTCGATGCCGTCCATCGGCCCTTGCAGGTAGATGTCCATCAGCACCAGATCGGGATGCTGGCGGTCCGCCAGCGCCAGCGCGTCCGCGCCGGTGGCGGCGATGCCGGTCACGATGTAGCCCAGATCCCGCAAGCGGAGTTCGAGGTCGCGGGCCAGGATGAATTCGTCCTCGACGATGAGAATGGCGGTCGGTTTCA
The DNA here is from genome assembly GCA_027492875.1 of Candidatus Competibacteraceae bacterium. Lineage (GTDB taxonomy): Bacteria > Pseudomonadota > Gammaproteobacteria > Competibacterales > Competibacteraceae > Competibacter. The sequence goes on from JAPUDV010000032.1 coordinate 9,085, forward strand.
TGGGGGCGGCTCGCTGCTGGGCAGGTGGGCCGGAAAGGTGAGTTGGAACCGCGTACCAGCGTCGGTTTGGGTTCCGATGGTGGCCCCGAGTTGCTGGGCCAGTCCGACAACCAGTTGCAAACCGAGAGTATCGCTGTGTCCGAGATCCAGGCCGGGCGGCAAGCCCACCCCATCGTCGATCACCGCCAGCGCCAGGCACCCGTCGGTCTCGGCGTGCAATTCAACGCGGATCTCGCCGCCACGCTCGCCCGGAAAGGCATGCTTAAAAGCATTGGACACCAGTTCGTTGACGATCAACCCGCAGGGAACCGCTTGGTCGAAGGTCAGCGCGACCGGCATGAGGTCGTGATGCAGCCGGACCCGCCCGCTGGTCATTAAACCGAACGAGCCACTCAGGTAGGCGCAGAGCTGGGTCAGGTAGGCGGCGCCGTCGACCCATCCCAAGTGGCCTTTGAGATAGAGGCTCTCGTGCAGCAGGGCCATCGACCGAATCCGGCCTTGCGTGTCTTGCAGAGCGGCCAGGGCGGTGGGGCTCTGGACTTGGCGCGCCTGGAGGTTGAGCAGGCTGGTGATGATTTGCAGGTTGTTCTTGACTCGATGGTGTATTTCTTTCAAAAGCGCGATTTTCTCGTCCAGTGCGGCGCGCAACGCTATTTCGGTCCGGCGGTGCTCGGTGATGTCGCTGAAGATGCAAGCGAACTGGCCCGGCGCGGGCCGGAAGGCGGTCACCTTGAAGTACCGACCGAGATCCTGGGAATAGTTCTCGAACAAGGCCGGCTCGCCGGTCAGCGCGACCCGTCCATAGGTGTCGATCCAGTATCGCTCGGTACCGGGCAACACCTCCAACACCGTCCTGCCCATCAAGGCTTCCGCCTTCAGGCCGGTCAAGCGTTCGAAGGCGGGGTTGACGGCGAGGAAGCGGTAGTCGACGGGTTGGCCTCGTGCGTCGAGAATGAGATCGTGCAGGGCAAAACCATCCAGCATTTCGCGAAACAGCATTCGATATTGCCGTTCGACCTGCTTCCGTGCGGCCTCGGCCTGATGGATGGCCGTAATATCGCGACCGATGCCCAACACGCCCACCAGATGACCCTCGGCATCCCGCATCGGCGTCTTGAGGGTTTGCAGTAGCGCGCGGTGACCGTCGTCGGCGAAGGTGATCCACTCCTCATTGGCGCGCGATTCGTCGGCGGCAAGAGCCTCCCGATCTTTCTGGCGGAAGAAATCTGCCAGTTCGGCGGCGACAAAGTCGTAGTCGGTTTTGCCGATGATGTCGGCTTCCCTGGCGCCGAAGAAACGCTCGAAGGTCCGATTGCAGGCCAGGTAGACGCCGTCCGGGTCCTTTAGCCAGACCAGATCGGGAATGGTCAGGATCAGGGTGCGCAACCGGTGGCGTTCGTTGGCGAGCAGTTGCAAGGCGTGCAACTGCTCCACCTGCCGCTGGCGTTGGTGGATGAGGAGCGTGGCGACGGCGGCGATCAACAGCGTTATGACGCTTACCAAGGCGATCCAGGTCGCGTCCCGGATGGCGGGGGCGTAGATCTCGCTCCGATCCAGTTTGGCGAGCAAAAACCAGTCTGTTCCCGGAACTGCTTTCCCCACCCCCAAGGCGGGCGTCCGCCGGTAATCCACGCCTTCGACCACGCTGCCCGACGCGGCGTCACCCTCAAGTAGTTGTATCGCCAGCCGATGCTTTTCCGCCACCGGCAGGCGTAGTTCGAGCGCGGCGTCGGGTCGATGGCGCAATCCGTTGAGGAACACCACCTGATCGCCGTCGCGGCGGAACAGTTCGGTTTCGGCGCTGGCGCTGGGAAAGGGCCAGAACTGAATCATGGGGTAGAGAACCTGGGCTGGATCGACCCGCAGAACAACGGCGGGGCCGGCTTGACCTGCGGTCGCGCGCAAAGGCGCAACGAAATCCAGATAGATCGCTGCCGACCCGTCCGCACCGCGATGGAGACCCGTGTTCAATACCCGTCCCTCGATGATGGCCCGCTGGATCGTGGCGCGCAATTCCGGAGTGATGCGGAGAGGTGTATCCGTTGCCGCCAATGCCAGTTCGCCGTGGTCGTCGAGCAGGAGAACGCTCTGGTAGCCATAGGCTTGCCGGTATTCGTCCAGACGCTGGAGCAACTGCGCGCGGCTTGCGGGGTCGCCGATGTCGCGCCAGCGCTGATACCGGTCGGCCAGAAAGCGACTGCCGTGCAGAAGTTGCGCATCCCCATGGCGTTCTCCGAGCCAGGCGGTAACTTGCCTGACTTTGAGGTCGATGATGGCCTGGAGCCGGGCAACCTCCTTGTCCTTCTGCTCGTGGAAGGTGTAGCGGATACCGCCCAGCGCCAGGACGACGATCGCGCCAGCGAGCAGGAGAAACGGCTGGGTCAACAGCGATCGGAGGTTGGCGCCAGCCTTTACCGGAATTTCGATCCGCTTCGGGCGAAGCCAGAGATTCATCGGGTAATAACCCTCTCGGAGCCATAGTCGTGCCGATGGGTGTCGCCGTGCCCTGCCGCCATTCACTTTAAGGTGTGATTTCGACAGGGATGGTCGCCGACAACGACCTATCCCGCATGTAACCGTTCAATCCTCTACTGGGGTAAAGAGGCGAGAAGCGATCCGGCGCGGCGGTCGGCCCTGGCCGGCCACGGCCGGCGCAGGCCGCCGGCGTCATCGATCTGCCGCAGGCTGTGATCGCTCAGGTGCATGGCGGGGCTATACTCGGCGCGGTGACTCGGCGCTCAGTGTCCCACGCTTCTCTTTCGGAGGAAAGTCAATGGCGGGGGGGGTAAACGGCTACCCCTCTCCCAGCCAGTTGGAAAAGGGAAGCGACTGCCCTCTCACTTCCACCAGAACCAGCGCCGGCCGGATTTGGGCGGGTTTTCCAGAAACGCCCGCACCCGTCCCAGCCAGGCGATCAGCCGATGCTTCACCGCGGACGGTTCCATCTGGCCATCGGCCAGCATCCGTTCGATCTGCCGGCCCCCTTCGACCAGTTCGGCGGCGGTTTTGCCGAGCGCTCCCAGTTCCCTTAGCGCAGCGCGTAGCGCGGCCAGCCACTCTGCCGGATCGGGCGTCGGCGCGTTCAAGCCGGTTTCCAGTCGGACGAACCAGGGCGGCAGGGCGGATGCCGGTTTGGCCCGCTGCGTCGTGGCCGGTTTTTGGAGGGGCTTCAAGGAGCGCTGAACCGGGTGCGGGGCGCTCGAAGCGGGCGCTGGAAAGTCGCTGGGTTCCATGGATCGGAAACCGAGATTACGGCTGCCGGTACTCGAACCACCGAGATCAGCCTCCTCCGACAGATATTGGGCCGGGGTCGCTTTTATGCAGGCAAATCCCATCACAGCCATCGATGGCAACACCGCGCCCGCGATCATCGGCATGTCCCATCCCGCCGGAGGCTCGACCGCCTGCACGACCTGATGCACCTCGCCGCCGGGGTTAGCTACCTCGGAACGATCCACGGCCACGAAGGCGGTGAAGCGACATAGCACCCCGTACTGGAGGGAAAAGGCGGTGATGGTGTCCGCCAGCCGGGCATCGTGCGACTGGCCGGCGGCGAAGCGATGTTCCAGATCGAGCACCCGCGCCCGCGCCCAGCTCGTGCGCACCGCACTGTCCGAAGTTGCCACCGGCGCGAGGGTCTGCTGGAACGCTTGCCCGTCGGCGGTGCGGCCGCTGACGGTCACCTGGGCCGGCGGATCGCCCGGCCAGCGTCCGGCCAGGCGCAGCGGCACACCGGGGAACAGATCGGCGACTTCGGGCGTGGCTTCCGCCAGCGCCGGGGTCAGCCGCAGGTCGGTCAGCAGCGGCGCGCCCAGCCGACGATGCACCGCACGCAGCACGGCGTCCAGTCGATCTTCCGACTCGACCAGCTCGAACCAGCCGCCGCCGTAGCCGGCCAGCCGCTCCAACAGCGAAACGTTAACCGCCTGGTCGATGCCGACGGAGACGATCCGGCAACCCTTGGCGTGCTGCTGGACTTGACGTAATAGTGGGTCTTCGTTGCCGACTTGACCGTCGGTCACGAACAGCAAAATCCGCTCCCGGTCCGGCTCGGCCGGAGCGGGGAAGTACTGGAGCGCACGGGTCAAGGCGGGCGCGATCTCGGTGCCGCCGCGCGCTTCGACCCGGGCCAGAAATTCCACCGCCCGAAACCGGTGACGGTCGCTGGCGGCAACCAGCCGACCGGCGCTGGGCGCGGGTTCCTCGATCTGATCGTCGAACAGGATCAGGCCGAAACGGTCCCGGTCGGTCAGGGTGTCGATCAAGCGCCCCGCCGCCCGCCGCGCCGCCACCATTTTCCAGCCCTGCATCGAGCCGGAGCGGTCGAGCAGCACCACCACGTCGCGGGGGCGGAGGGTAGCCGGAACCGTGGCCGACGGTGCCAACGTGAGCAGCGCGATGGTTTCGCCGGAGGTTGAATCCCGATGGACGCTCAGGCCGCTGGCCAGACCTGCGATGCTGTTGGCCGCGTCGTCGGTTGCCCCGAGGCGGAAGCGCAGGATCACATCTCGATCCAACCGCTCCGCGCCCGGCGTCAGTTCGACGACCCGCAAACCCGCCGCCGTCTGGCCGAGCCGCAGGGCGTGCAGGCTGGCGCGCAGGTCGCGCAGCGGCAGACCGGCCGGGTCCAGTTCCAAACGGAAGGTGAGATAAACCGGATTGGGTTGTCCGGGCAGCAACACCGGCGGGCTGATGCGGCTGGCATCGGGGACCGCGTCGGTGTCCGGCGCGACGCCCGATCCAACGCCGGCGCCGTCCAGCGCGATGCCCGGGATGTAGCGCGGCGCGACCACCAGCGGGAAGCGGAAGGTAGCCTCGCCATCGGCGAAGGCCAGCGGCCCGGCCAGTTCCAGTTCCACGCCGACCGCCTCGCCCGGCGGGATGTTGCCGGCGCGGATCGTGAACACTTCGGGTCGCTCTTCCTCGGCGATGGCGGCGCGGTGGCCCTGACGGATGGCCTGGTCGTAGTCGTCCCGCGCCGCGCCGCGCTCCTTCAGCACGCCTTCGACGGTCCGCTCGCCTACGCGCAGGCGGAACCGGGTCACACCGGCCCGCGCCGGTAGGGGGAAGATGTAGGTCGCTTCCAGTGGTTCGGCATGAGCGTTGACGAAGGTCTGCGCCACCACCAGCCGGTACAGCAGCCCGGTGATGCGTCCGTTTACCGTCAGCCGTTGCAGCGGCAAACCGCCGCGCGTGGTGTTCAAAGCACCGAAACCGGCCTCTTCCTCATCGTCTTCGCGTCGGACCGGCGCTTCGTCCAGAACCGTCATGGTCTTAATCAGGGTCATCGGAATTCTCCTCGGGAGCATGGGCGACCGTCCGCAGAGCCGCGCTGAGGGTTTGGAGCGCGTCGTTCAACCGGTGGTCGGGTTTGGGATAGCGCCGGTGGTCGAGCAGCAGCCGCGCACCGGGCGCCAGGGTGAATTCCATCAGCTCTGCCGCCGGCAAGGCCGGCCTTGTCGGGGTAACGGCCACCGGGGCGACGCTGGGAATCCGCTCCCAGAACCGTCCGTTATCCGGTGCCGGTTCCGCCACGATACCGGCGGGCGACGGCAGCCGCGCCTCGACGGTCAGTCGCGTTCGCCAGTCCGGCGGCAGGCCGATCAGCGTCGCCAACTTGGCATCCATTTGTCCCGCCAGTTCTTCCTGCACGGTTTGCAGGTTCATGCCCCGTGCTTGCAGCGTCTTGATCGCCAGCAGTTGCAGCAGGTGACGATCGCGGTAATACGCCGTGCGCCCGCGCAGTTCCGCCGGCCGATCCAGCAACCCCAGCGTAGTGTAATAGCGCACCAGCCGCTCGTTGGGTTGCCAGCGCACCCGCTTCGACGCGCCCGCTTCCTCGGGCAGCAGCGCCAGTAACCACCGGCTGCGCTGTACCAGTTCATCAAGACGCCATAAAGATTCGTTCATGGGATTCACAAGTAATTGCAACACTGACATATAACAGTGTAATTGTAAAGACAGCCGTTCGCAAGGGCCGTCCGCTGCTACGGCTCGGAGTGCACCGCTTCGAAAGCATCGGGAAATCCACCGCCGGGCTCGGCGGCGAGCCAACTACGGCTGTCGGGCCAGAGCGGCGGCGCGGGCATCGATCAGACCGATGACGGGACCGGTCGATGCGGATGGATGGGCAACCGGTTGGGCAGTGACTCGCGGCTGGATTTTGATCTGGCTGGACGCGAGGTCGGGCGCCTGTTGCAAAAGGAGAGCGACCTTGCCGCTAATGTGAGCGACGGCCAAGGAATCGTCGAAGGTCAGAGTATGACGGGCATGGAGAGCGGGGGTGACGACTTCGACGCCGGGCCTGATGGTTGAAGTATTTCTCGCAGAACCAACTCCGGTGGTAGTGGCCCGTGCAAGAAAAAGAACCGGGTTAGTCATGGGCTTGGATCTATCGGATGTAGTAACCCGACACTTTCCAGGCACCGTCCTTTTGACGCATCGGCGTAACCGTTTCAACCGCCGCCGCCTTGTTTTCGAACCGGGTATCGAACTGGATAACGACGTACTCGCCATCCGGCGCGCCGGGCAAGCTGCGTGTAAAGGTGGCGGATTTGAAGGTCCGCGACTTCAGGGCGCCCAGCGGCGCGCGCGCCGACCGAACCGCCTTCTCCCATTCCTGCTGGGTCACGGCGCTCTTGAACAGCGTCGCGGCTTCATTCCAACACTGTCCGTACTGGGCCGCGTCCACCAGCACCAACCAGGAATTGGCCGACTTCTGGGCCTGGCTCACCGCCTCGGTATCCGCTGCATGAGCGCCAGATCCGGCGAGCACGAGGGCGAGGAACAGGAAACGTAGCGTTGCTTTCATGAGGAAGTTCCTTGCGGAAGCGATGGGTTTGTCGTTCGGGCTCGATGGTTGCTTGGCGCAATGAGCGGGGGCTCGAACCGGCATTACAGATAATAGGTCTTCAGCGGTGGAAAGCCATTGAATTCGATAGCGCTGTAGGAGGCCGTGTAAGCACCGGTGGAAAGCCAGAAAATCCGGTCGCCGATGTCCAGCGACAGCGGCAGTCGATACTTATAATGCTCGTACATGATATCCAGGCTGTCGCAGGTTGGCCCGGCCAGGATCACATCCCCGGTTTCGCCGGTTTTCTCGGTATAAGTCGGATATTTGATCGATTCGTCGACGGTCTCCATTAGACCGTTGAAGATGCCGACATCGGTATAGACCCAGCGCTTCAAATCGGTTTTCGATTTTTTGGCGATCGAAACCACTTCGCTGACCAGCACCCCCGCTTCACCCACCAGCCCGCGTCCTGGCTCCAAATAGATAGCCGGAATGGAGTCGCCGAAATGCAGGCCAAGATAGCGGTTTATTTCTTCCGCATACACGGAAAGCGGGTTGCTTTTCACCAGATAATCTGCCGGGAAACCGCCCCCCATGTTCATCGCCTTGAGGCGGATGTTATCTCTTTCGATCTCGTCGAACAAATCGCTGACTTGGGTGATCGCCGCGTCCCAAGCCGGGATTTCACGTTGCTGCGAGCCGACGTGAAACGAAATACCATAAGGCTCCAGACCCAAATCGGCGGCGAGTGACACCAGTTCCGTCAACATCCGCGGCTGGCAACCGAACTTGCGCGATAAGGGCCAGTCGGAGTCGGAAGTGACCGCATCCATCAGGAGCCGAAAGAATACCCGCGAACCGGGAGCTTCCCTGGCCAGATGGCGGACATCCGCCTCGCAGTCGCTGGCGAATAGCCGGACGCCTTTTTCGTAGGCTTCACGAACATGCCGCGCTTTTTTGATGGTATTGCCGAAGCTGATGCGATCAGGTGTCACGCCGAGGTCGAGCACTTGATCGAGTTCGTAAATCGAAGCGATGTCGAAATACGAACCCAGATCCCGCAGCAAAACCAGCACTTCCTTTCCGGGATTCGCCTTTACCGCGTAATAGATTTTCGCACTGGGAAAATTGGCGCGGAATTCCTGGAATTTCTGTCGAACCCGGTCCAGCAACACGACCAGGAATGGGGTCTCCCTGGTCGCGGAGAACGTGGTGATTTTTCCCCAATCAACCGGGGAATAGTGACTCGGATGCATCGGTTGTTCCTTCAGGTACTGGATAGTCCGCGGGATGCGGCGAGCGTGCAACCCGCATAAACCGTAACAATTGGAGGCGAGATCCTCACCCTCATCGCCGGAGTTCACTACGTTTTGCGAGCGAGCAAGAATAAAAGCCCAATGCGATTACTGCAAGCAGCGTTGTGTTACAGTCAGTGGTATCGGGCGTTGCGCGCACCGACGGGCAGTACGAACAGATTTGAAGCGTGGCGACGTATTGCGAAATCGAGAACGTAACCGTTCAGTCCCCTACTGGGGTAAGGGGGCGAGAGGCGATCCGGCGCGGCGGTCGGCGATAGCGCGTTCGAGAGTGCGCCAAGGGGCATGGCCCCGTTGGCGACAGGATGACCGAGGCGCTGGCCAACGCGACCTCGCGCAGCCTGTTCATGAATCCGCGTGATCCAAGCTGGTATCACTATCCCAATTCGTCCTGGCAGAACATGCTGTTCGTGAGTAGGTATGAGTTTGAGACGCCGATTCCGGAGATTACGCGGGAAGGCGTGAAGCCCTTCCCGGCCACCGGCTACCGGACGCTGGATGCACGCACGGATTTCTTCTACGGTATCACCGGCATCACGCCGGCCATGAGCATGCGACTGACCGGCATCGGCTCGCAATACGTTTGGAGCATGATGGATGCGGACAAGAATTACCTCGACGGCGCGAAGACTTACAAGGTGACGTTGCCGAAGGACATTCCTGCTGAAAAGTTCTGGTCGTTCACGCTTTATGACAACATGACCCGCTCGATGCTGGACACACCACAGCGTTACCCGCGTGCAGGGAGTCAGAGCTATCCCTCTCCCGCCGCCGAACCGAATGCCGACGGTTCCACCACGGTGTATTTCAGTCCGCAGCAGCCGAATGGCGTGAAGCGTGGCAACTGGATCCAGACCCTGCCCGGCAAGGAATTCTTCGCGATGCTGCGCCTGTACAGCCCGCTGGAGCCGTTCTTCACCCAGGCCTGGCGGCCCAGCGAGATCGAACTGGTCAAGTGAGGCGAGAAAGACGTTCCGCAAGACAGCAGTAATAAAAACAGGGGCTTCGCGATAGCGAGGCCCTTTTTTGGAGAGAGAGTGATGCAAACGAAAGTACTGCCTTGGGCCAGCGTGGCCTGGGTTACTGCCACACTGTTCACAGCAGCCCCCGCACACGCCGAATTGAGCGCCGAGGAACTGGCGAAACTCGCGCAGAACCCGGTCGGCAACCTGATCAGCGTACCGTTCCAGAACAACACCAATCTCAATTTCGGGCCTGAGAAAGGGACGCAGAACGTCCTGAACATCCAGCCGGTGATCCCGGTCTCGGTGAACGACGACTGGAACATCATCACCCGCACGATCATCCCCGTGATCTCGATGCCATCGCTCTATCCGGGCGACGACCGCACCAATGGCATCGGCGATATGCAGTTCACGGCGTTCCTGTCGCCGGCCAACCCCGGTGAGTGGATCTGGGGCGTTGGAGCCATCGCCCAGTTGCCCACCAACAGCAACGCGGAGTTGGGCAACGACAACTGGGGTCTGGGACCCTCGTTCGTGATGCTGCACCTCGATAAGGGCAGTCCGTGGGTGTATGGCGCACTGATCAACAACATCTGGTCGCTCACCAGCGACCAGCAGGGCGGCTCGTACAACAACGGCCTGATCCAGCCCTTTCTCAACTACAACTTCAAGAGCGGCTTCTATCTCACCAGCGCGCCCATCCTGACCGTCAACTGGAAGGCCGACAGCGGTCAGCAGTGGACCGTGCCCCTGGGTGGCGGTGTCGGCAAGATTTTCCATTTCGGCAAGCTGCCGGTGAACACGCAGTTATCGGCCTACTACAACGTGGCCGCCCCGGATGATGCCGCCAATTGGCAGATCCGCGCGCAAGTGCAGTTGATGTTTCCCAAATAGCTTCCGGTAACCATGAATCATGCTCCCCTCCTCCCGGCGATTTTCCTTTTTTGTCATGCGGCTGTTTCCCTTCATCGTCCTGTTCGGTGGGGCAGCGCTGTTCGCCCCTTGGGTACATGCCGAAAGCGAACCAGTGGAACCCCTGCCGGTCGTGTTGCCCGCCAGTCATCCACCCGTCGCGCCAAATAGTGGCGGCTACGTCGGCGCGCAAACCTGCGCCCAGTGCCATACAGCGGAACACCAACTCTGGCAAGGCTCGCAGCATGCCCAAGCGATGCAAGTTGCTACCGAACAGACCGTACTCGGCGATTTCAAGGATGCTTCATTCGCCTACGGCGGCGTGACCTCCACCTTCTTTCGTCGCGATGGAAAATTTATGGCGCGCACCGACGGGCCAGATGGAAAGTTGCAGGATTATGAAATCGCCTACACCTTCGGTGTGTACCCCTTGCAGCAATATCTGATCGGCTTTCCTGACGGGCGTTATCAGGCGCTGGGCATTGCCTGGGACAGCCGGTCAAAAGAGCAGGGCGGGCAACGCTGGTTCCATCTCTATCCCGACCAGAACATCACTTATCGGGATCCGCTGCACTGGACCGGCTTGCAGCAGAACTGGAACTACATGTGCGCCGAGTGTCATTCCACGAATTTACGTAAGAGTTACGATCCAAAGATCAAACATTTCAACACTACCTGGTCGGAAATCAACGTGTCCTGTGAAGCCTGCCACGGCCCTGGTGCGAACCATCTCGCCTGGGTGAAGAAGGAAGGCGATTGGCAAAAGCTGGATAACACGAAAGGATTAGCCATCGCTCTCGATGAGCGGCGTGGTATCACCTGGAATCTCGCCTCGGACGCCCATACTGCCCAACGCAGCGCGCCGCGTTCCTCCCACCGCGAACTGGAACTGTGCGCCCGCTGCCATTCCCGGCGTGGGCAATTCTGGGAAGATTACGTGTTTGGCCAACCGTTGCTGGATACCCACCGCCTGGCGCTGCTGACGCCCGACCTCTACTACCCCGATGGGCAGATGAAGGACGAGGTGTTCAATCACGGTTCTTTTTTGCAGAGCAAGATGCAGGCGAAAGGCGTGAGTTGCGGCGACTGCCACGAACCGCACAGTGGCCAGTTGCGCGCCTCCGGTGGCAAGGTCTGCCTGCAATGCCACATGCCCGCGAAATACGACACGCCACAGCACCATTTCCACCCGACCGATTCCAGGGGCGCGGACTGCGTCGCCTGCCATGCGCCGACCACCACCTATATGGTGGTGGACCCGCGCCACGACCACAGCTTCCGCATTCCCCGACCGGATCTATCCGTAACGCTGGGCGTCCCCAACGCCTGCACCAAGTGCCATGGCGATCAACCGGCCCAATGGGCGGCGGATCAGGTAAAAAAATGGTATGGCGAGGTTCCCGTCGGCCATCAACAGTTCGCCGAGGTGCTGCACGCCGGGAGTATCGAAGCCGCCGGGGCGCAGGAACTCCTGCGGGCGTTATTAAAGAATACCGATCAGCCCAACATCGCCCGCGCCAGTGGAGTGACTTTGTTGGGAAACCGGCTTAATCCGGCGGTGTTCGAGGCCATCCGCCCGCTGTTGACCGATCCTGACCCGCTGTTGCGGAGCACAGCGGCGCGGGCGCTGGAAGCCTTGCCACCCGAGTTGAAAGCGCGTGACCTGCTGCCGCTGCTCAACGATCCGGTGCGGCTGGTGCGAATCGAAGCAGCGCGAGTGCTGGCGACTGTACCGTCGGAATCGCTCGACGAGACGCAACGCTTGGCCGTTCAGCGCGGCGTCAACGAATACCTTACGGCTGAACAAACCAATGCCGACCGCCCGGAGTCGTTTCTCAACACCGGGTTGATCTACGTCGATCAGCGCCAGTTTGAAAAAGCGGAAGCCGCGTACCGCGCCGCGCTGGAACTGCAACCCAGTTTCACCCAAGCGGCGGTCAATCTCGCCGATCTCTACCGACTGCAAGGACGCGATGCGGACGGTGAAAAGACCTTGCGCCAGGCGCTGGACCTCGATCCGTCAAACGCCGCCGCGCACCATGCGCTGGGGTTGTTGCTGATCCGCCAGAAACGACTGCCCGAGGCTCTTGCGGCCTTGGCGAAAGCCGCTCGGCTGGGCGGCGACAACGCCCGTTATGGCTATGTATATGCCGTGGCCTTGAACAGCACAGGCCAGGGGCCGAAGGCGATTCAGGAACTGGAAACCGTGTTGCAACACCATCCCAACGACCGCGACAGCCTGTTGGCGTTGGTGGCCTTCCAGCGCGATGCCGGTAATCTCGACGCGGCGCGCAATTCCGCCGGTCGCCTGGCGACGCTGGAGCCGGATAATCCCGATATTCAGGCTCTCCTGCGACCAATGGGCACGGCAGCGCCCTGACTGTATTGGCAATAAAATAGCTTGGGGCGGATTGAACTGAACGATAGTTTTACGACCCGGAGCCCGTTCTAATCCATTTTCGATACCGACTCCAGGTTATTGCCAATCGACCGTTTGTAGCCGTTCACCCCCCATTGACTTTCCTCCGAAAGGGAAGCATGCGACACAGCGCCGAGTATAGCCCGCCATGCACCTGAGCGATCACCGCCTGCGGCAGATCGATGACGCCTACGTCCAGTCCCTGGAGGTGGTGGCGTTGCGCGGGTTGTCGGTACGGTTGCTGGCGGATCTAGCGGTGGCCTTGCGGTTTTGGCTCTCGCGGGCGCGGATTCGTGAATTCCTGGGCGAGTGGCTGGGTCTGACCGTCCTGGCCCGAACACGGACAACCGCTGTGGTTATGGGTGTTTGTCGCGGCCACCGCGACGCTGTATGACGTGGCCGGGCGGGGCAAGGAATTGGTCCAGAACGTGCTGGACGGCTTTACTGGTTGGCTGACGAGCGATGGCTGGATGACCTACCGCGACGACCCGCGCCGGCTGCGTTGCTGGGCGCACCCGATCCGCGAGGCGCGCGGCTTGGCCCAAAGCTGCGACCGCGAGGCTCGCGTCTGTCCTGGATACTTTGCAAACCGGTCTACACCGCCCGCGAAGGCCCGCCCCGTTGGAATAGCCTTGTCCAGCACGCCCCGTTGTTACCGAGGCGGTTGCTTGGATGAATCGCGCGGCACCACATATTCCAGCCGTTCGGCGGTGAGGGTCGCGATGCTGGCGCAGACCTGGATCTGATCCAGCAGGCCGTTGATTGCGTCTTCCAGTTCGGCGGCGGTATTGATGCCGTCCACGCCGTAAAACTGGGAACTGCCGACGACTTGGTGCGCCTGTTCGGTCGCCTCGCACGCCGCGCGAAGCTGGCGTGCCACGCTGTTCAACAGGCGCGCCACCTGGTGTCGGGTATCCTTGGGAATGAGCGTTGGATTCATGGTTGCTACCGTAGGGTTGCCACGGCTCTTCCAAGATAGTCGAGTCGCGAGTAAGCCCGTAAACCGGGAAGAGCCTACTAAGTATAGATGCGACAGTTGGTTGCAACCTCTAAATCTTGCGCTCGAAGGCGGTCAACACCCGGTTCGCCAACCGGTAAAGTTGCGCCGGCCGGTGTGCGCCGACCCGGAACCGGCTCGGAACCGCTTCGATGATGTCCTGTTCCAGGATCTTGTGGCGGAATGACGCCTTGTCGAGGCGGATGCCGATGGTCTGTTCGTAGATGCGATGCAGTTCGTTCATGGTGAATTCCGCTGGCAGCAGAAAAGCGGGCAGGGATGAATAAGTCGCCTTGCTCCGTAGCCGTTCGATGGCCTTGGCGACGATCCGGTCGTGATCGAACGGCAGCGCCGGCAGCGCGTCGGCTGGAAAGGCCTCGGCGGTCTGGCTCCGATCTAGCAGGGAAGAAGGAACCAAGGCGTAGTAGGCGATGCTGACCGACCAACCCCGGGGATCGCGAGCGACCCCGGAAAAGGTGAACAACTGTTCGAGGTAGGGCGCGTCGAATCCGATCTTGCCGCGGATCACCCGCCGGGCCGCCGTTTCCGCGTCCGCATCCTCATCAACATGGACGAACCCGCCCGGCAGCGCGAGTTGCTGTTCGAACGGCGGCTCCCTGCGCCGCGTTAGAATCAGGCACAGGCGCTCGTCGAGGATGGTGAACAGGGCCGTATCCACCATCGTCAAGGGGCGCGGGAAAGAAGGTTCCAAGCCTGGCATCCTCGTCATACCTCGCTTCAATGTTATAAACAAATAACATGAACCCTACCATAAGTCCGACGAGGAGACGGTACAGAAATCAGCCTGTTGGTTTTCAGGAGCCGAGCCGACGAAGGATTGCAACCATCGGAGAAGTAAATTTATACAAAATGAACGACCACCGCCTTGAAGGCGGTGGTTTCGGAGGACGGCTCAAGCCG
>JAPUDV010000033.1:0-16789 GCA_027492875.1 Candidatus Competibacteraceae bacterium
CGGGATTTGAACGTGATCTTGGAACCCGGTTGGCCGGGTGATGCGTATAACATGGGTGTTCTCCTCCAAATCGCTTGCATGAACATTGTTTTATTATTTTTTGGAGTGCGATAACGACTCCAGGCTACGCCGTTCCGACACGGATTTGCCCCCGTTTACCTTGGGTTCCCTAAAGGCATAGCCTCAATATTCGAAAAATCCAAGCGCGGATGAGCGATGATGACCGATGCCGTGCCACACCACCAGGGAGCGTGGCGGTTCGCATAGCCCAAGGTTTGCTGTCCTCAAGCATCCCAAAGAGAAGAGTCTTTCCAAGTGTAGGCCAAGATCCAGAGCGTCCCACCGGTGTCGAGCGCCACCGCGACCAGGCCGATGATCGCGGTCCAGGATGATCGCGGTCCAGAATGCACCGAAACAGAAGAGACACCCGGACAGGACCAGGAAAGTTCCGAGAAGCGGTAGACCGGAGACGTAAAGCATCCCTTCAAGACGACCGTGCTGGCGGCCCCAGATCCGGGGCCCGATAAAAGGCAGATGGAAATTTAAGAGCGCGATGCCCAGGGAACCGATGGCGAGGCCGACCGATGCGAAAGGCGGCCTTGGATCATCGCCGAAAGCGGCCATGAGGGATGCCAGCAGCAAGAACGCGAGCGACAGGCACAAAACAGCGCCGATCGAACGGCGTACCCGGTTTTTTCGGGGCGGACCGTGTCTGGTGATGGCGAGCGTCCTCACATCGGTAAACCGAACGCATTTAATCACCGAAGCCGTGCATTGGCTGTCCTGTGCATCACCCATAACAAGCCATGGCACGGTCTCCGGTGCGATGGCCAGTAAATGTAGTTGTGGATCATGCTCTCACAGCTACCAATGGCCTATTTTAACGATGCTCTGCTGCCACCGAGAGAATTGTTCTCATCATAAGCCTCATTTATGCCACACCTGGCCTCTATCTCCACAAGAATCGACGAAAAACCATTTTATTTATGCACCAACGCCCCGTGCCCGTCATCCCAAACCCCACCGTCGCACCACAATCGGCCCATACCGAACATCAGCGCCCCAATATGAAACCGGAGCGGATATGGTTTCCCGGTCAATCGTCCTTATAAAGTGACATTACGTTGCATAGGATCATCGGCAAACTCTCGATCCCAAGATTTTCAACACAGTTGCCCCTTAGCCAAAACTCCCGTTAGATAGAGCGCCCTATTCGAAAGACGGTGCTGTCATGACTGCTTCCATTCTTCCCACCCCCACCCGCTGGCAATTCTGGATCGACCGGGGCGGCACCTTCACCGACGTGGTCGCGCGGCGCCCCGATGGCCGACTGGTGGCGCACAAACTGCTCTCCGACAATCCCGAGCATTATCCCGACGCCGCCTTGCAGGGCATCCGCGATTTACTGGGGGTTCCGCCGGATCAACCGATACCCGCCGAACGCATCGCGGCGGTGAAAATGGGCACCACCGTCGCCACCAACGCGCTGTTGGAACGCACGGGCGACCGCACCCTGCTGCTGATCACCCGGGGTTTCCGCGATGCCCTGCGCATCGCCTATCAGAACCGGCCAAAACTGTTCGCCCGCCAAATCGTGCTACCGGAACTGCTGTACGAGCGGGTCGCCGAAGTGCGCGAGCGGGTATCGGCTCGAGGGGAAGTTCTCGCCCCGTTCGATCCCGACAGCGCCCGCCGCCCGCTGGAAGAAGCCTGGCGCGCCGGCATCCGCGCCATTGCCATCGTGTTCCTGCACGGCTATCGCTTCCCGGAACACGAGCGGCTGGCGGCGGCGCTGGCCAAACGCATCGGTTTCACCCAGATTTCGGTGTCGCACGAAGTCAGCCCGCTGATGAAGCTGGTCGGACGCGGCGACACCACGGTGGTGGATGCCTATCTATCGCCGATCCTGCGCCGCTACATCGACCGGGTCGCCAGCGAACTGAGCGGCGTGCGGCTCCTGTTCATGCAATCCCACGGCGGCTTGGCCGACGCCCGTCATTTTCGTGGCAAGGACAGCATTCTGTCCGGACCGGCCGGCGGCATCGTCGGCGCGGCGCGCACCACCACCCGCGCCGGTTTCGAGCGGATCATCACCTTCGATATGGGCGGCACCTCCACCGACGTCGCCCACTATGCCGGCGAGTACGAACGCGCCTTCGAAACCCTGGTGGCCGGGGTGCGGCTGCGGGCACCGATGCTGCATATCCACACCGTGGCGGCGGGTGGCGGCTCGATTTGCCGTTTCGACGGCGGCCGGTTGCGGGTGGGACCGGAATCGGCCGGCGCCAATCCGGGACCGGCCTGCTACCGGCGGGGCGGACCGCTGACCGTGACCGACTGCAACCTGCTGCTGGGGCGGATTCAGCCGGCGTTCTTCCCGCAGATGTTCGGCCCCGACCAGGATCAGCCGCTGGACCGGGATACGGTCGCGCACCGGTTCGCCGTACTGGCCGCCGAGATCGAAACGGAAAGCGGCGCGCGCTACACCCCGGCGGAACTGGCCGAGGGCTTTCTCAAGATCGCGGTCGAGAACATGGCCAACGCGATCAAGCAGATCTCGACCCAACGCGGCTACGACGTGACCGAATACACCTTGTGCTGCTTCGGCGGCGCCGGTGGCCAACACGCCTGCGCGGTAGCCGACGCGCTGGGGATGCCGGCTATTTTCATTCACCCGCTGGCCGGGGTGTTGTCGGCCTACGGCATGGGGCTGGCCGACGCCCGCCTGCTGAAGGAACGCGCGGTCGAAGCCCCGCTGGCGGCCCCGCTGGCGCCGGTGCTGGAACGCACGTTCAGCGAGTTGGAACGGGCGGGCCGGACGGCGATGCAGACCCAGGGCGTTCCCGCCGAATCCATTCAAGCGATTCGTTCCGCCCGTTTGCGCTACGCCGGCAGCGATACCGCCCTGCTGGTCGCCGCCGCCGAGCCGGGCGAACTGGCGGCGCGCTTCGCCGACGCCCACCGGCGACGCTTCGGTTTCACCCTGCCCGACAAGGCGCCGATCGTGGAAGCGGCGCAGGTCGAGATCATCGGCGGCGGCTTCGATATGGATGAAGCGGCCGCGCGGCCGGCGCCACGCGGCGAAGCTCTGACGCCGGCCGCGCCGGTCTGGCTCCACCTCGCCGGAGCCGAGCGCGCCGCGCCGTTTTACCGGCGCGAGGATCTGCGGCCCGGCGACCGCATCGTCGGCCCGGCGCTCCTCGGCGAAACCGGCGCGACGACCGTGATCGAGCCGGGCTGGCAGGCCGAAGTCGGACAGCGTGGCGATCTGGTGCTGACTCGCCACCAGCCCCGTCCTCAACGGGTCGCGGTCGGCACGGCCGTCGATCCGATCATGCTGGAGGTGTTCAACAACCTGTTCATGGCCATCGCCGAGCAGATGGGCGTGACCCTGGCCAACACCGCGCATTCGGTCAACATCAAGGAGCGGCTGGATTTTTCCTGCGCGCTGTTCGACCGGGATGGCCAGTTGATCGCCAACGCCCCGCACATCCCGGTGCATCTGGGTTCGATGGGCGAGGCGGTCCAGGCCATCATCGAGGCCCACCACGGCCGCTTCCAGCCCGGCGACGTGTACGCGACCAACGCGCCTTATCGCGGCGGCACCCACCTGCCGGATGTGACCGTCATCACTCCCGTCTTCAACGACGCCGGCCGGGAACTCCTGTTCTACGTCGCCTCGCGCGGCCACCACGCCGACATCGGCGGTATCACGCCGGGTTCGATGCCGCCGGACAGCGTCCGCATCGACCAAGAGGGGGTGTTGCTGGACAATGTGCTACTGGTGAGCGCGGGGCAATTTCGCGAACAAGATTTGCTGGCGCGACTCAACGCCGGACCATGGCCGACGCGCAACGCCAAGCAGAATCTGGCCGACCTGCAGGCGCAGATCGCCGCCAACGAAAAGGGGGTTCGGGAGCTGCGGCGAATGGTGGCGCACTTCGGCACGGACACGGTCCACGCCTACATGCGCCACGTCCAAGACAATGCCGCCGAACAGGTACGGCGGGCCCTGGATCGGCTGAGCGATGGCGCGTTCGCCTACGAAATGGACAATGGCGCGATGATTCGGGTCGCCATCCGCCTGGACCGTGCCCGACGCACCGCTTGCATCGACTTCACCGGCACCTCGCCGCAACAGCCCAATAATTTCAACGCGCCGCGCGCGGTGTGTCTGGCGGCGGTGCTATACGTCTTTCGCACCTTGGTGGACGATGACATTCCGCTCAATGCCGGCTGCTTGCGCCCATTGGACATCGTGATTCCGCCCGGTTGCCTGCTCGATCCCCGTCCGCCGGCGGCGGTGGTGGCGGGCAACGTGGAAACCTCGCAATGCGTGGTGGATACGCTGTACGGCGCGCTGGGCGCGATGGCCGCCGCCCAAGGCACGATGAACAATTTCACCTTCGGCAACGACCGGTATCAGTACTACGAAACGATCTGCGGCGGCGCCGGCGCGGGGCCGGGTTTCGACGGAGCCTCGGCGGTGCACACCCACATGACCAACTCTCGACTGACCGACCCGGAAGTGCTGGAATGGCGGTTTCCGGTGCGGGTGGAGGAATTCGCCATCCGCGCCGGCAGCGGCGGCGCGGGCCGCTGGCGCGGCGGCGACGGGGTCGTCCGGCGTATCCGTTTTCTGGAACCGATGACCGCCGCGATCCTGTCCGGCCACCGCCGGATACCGCCTTATGGATTGGTCGGTGGCAAACCGGGCCAGGTTGGCCGTAACACGGTGGAACGGCTCGACGGCACGGTCGAGGAATTACCCGGCACGACGCGGGTGGCGGTGCGGGCCGGAGATCTCTTCGCGCTCGAAACGCCGGGCGGCGGCGGCTACGGCGCGACCGACCCGAACCAACAGCCAGATCACCCCTTCACCAATAGTGTTTGAAATCCGGCTCCCGTTCCGGCAGCTTGCGCGGCGAACCGTCGTCGTCGACGGCCACATAGACGATGACCGCCTCGGTCACCTTGTCCGCCAGCAGCTTGCCGTCGCGGGCGCGCTGGACGAATACTTCAACCTTAACCGTGATGGAGGTCGAACCCACCTTTTGGATCCGGGCGAAACAGCTCACCAGATCGCCGACAAACACCGGCCGGTGAAATTTCATCGAGGTCACCGCCACGGTCGCCACCCGGTCGCCGACGTACTCCACCGCCACCACGCTGCCGGCAATATCCATCTGCGCCATGATCCAGCCGCCGAAGATATTGCCGTTGGGATTGGCATGGGCCGGCATGGCCAGAATGCGAACCGTCGGCTGACGGTCGCGCGGGAAGATATCTTGCTCTTGCTGTGCGCCTGCGGACATCGGCTCTCCTGATCGAAACGGGAATGAAATGACGCCCCGCGCCCGGCTGGATTTCAGTCGGCCGAGACGTCATTTTTAAGGTGGGTTCGGCTATGATACCGTACTGCGAAACCGACCGCCCCCATGAGGATTGAGAGTAATGGCGCGAAGCAGAACGGTGGCCGTGTACACCGGTGAGGAACTGGGCCGCTACGGGTTTGAAGACCACCCGTTCGGGGAGAACCGCATCCACGCCTTCTGGGATGAGATGCTCATCCGCCACTTCGACTACCAGGTGCGCGTGCTGCCGCCCGCCACCGCCACCGAGGAACAGATCAGGCTATTCCACACCCCCAACTACGTCGAGAAGGTCAAGGTTTATTCCGAGGTGGGGGAAGGTTTGCTGGATTACGGCGACACCCCGGCCTACAAGGGCGTGTTCGAGGACGCCGCCGTGGTGGTCGGCACGGTGGTCGACGCGACCCGCAGGATCATGGCCGACGAGATCCGACGCGCCTTCGTGCCCATCGCCGGATTGCATCACAGCATGCCCGACACCGCCGCCGGTTTTTGCGTGTTCAACGACGTCGGCGTGGCCATCAAAATCCTGCAACAGGAATACGGCCTGGAGCGCATCGCCTACGTCGATATCGACGCGCACCACGGCGACGGTGTGTTTTATCCGTTCGAATCCGATCCGACCGTCATCTTCGCCGATATCCACGAGGATGGCCGCTACAACTTCCCGCAGAGCGGCTTCCCGCACGAAATCGGCAAGGGTCCGGCCAAGGGCCGCAAGCTCAATATCCCGCTGTTGCCGCTGTCGGCCGACGACGACTTCATGATGATGTGGGACAAGGTCGAGGCGTTCCTGCGCCAGTGGGAGCCACAATTTATCTTTATGAACTGCGGCGCCGATGGCCTGGACGGCGACCCGCTGGCCCACCTGCACTACACCGCTCGCGCCCACAGCCGCGCCGCCCGCGCCTTATGCCAGATCGCCGAGGAATTCGCCGAAGGCCGCATTCTCGGCGTCGGCGGCGGCGGCTACGACTTGCGCAACGTCGCCAGGGCTTGGACCGCCGTGGTGAATTCCTTTCTGGAAACCCCGATGCCCTGATCGATTCGGCCCGCGCCCGTTGCCTCCGCCGGTGAATCTCCTGCCATCCGCTGGCCACATCGAGTATCATCGGCAACTTTCCACAACCCGCCCGCGCTTTCCTCCAAAGCAGCGGGCGCCCGTTTTTGCAGAGGTTGCGAATGTTCAGTCGAGAGATGCGGATCGCCGGGTTTGACAATGAGTTGTGGGCTGCCCTGCAGGGCGAGAAACAGCGTCAGGAAGACCACATCGAGCTGATCGCCTCGGAAAACTACGCCAGCCCGCGAGTGCTTGAAGCCCAGGGCTCGGTGCTGACCAACAAGTACGCCGAAGGCTATCCGGGCAAGCGCTACTACGGCGGCTGCGAGTTCGTGGACATCGCCGAACAACTGGCCATCGACCGCGCCAAGCGCCTGTTTCACGCCGATTATGCCAACGTGCAGCCGCATTCCGGCTCGCAGGCCAACGCCGCCGTTTACATGGCGCTGCTGGAGCCGGGTGAAGTCGTGCTGGGCATGAGCCTGGCCCATGGCGGCCATCTCACCCACGGCGCCAAGGTCAACTTCTCCGGCCGGCTGTACCAGGCGGTGCAATACGGCCTGAACGAGGCCACCGGCGAGATCGACTACGATCAGGTCGAACGACTGGCGCTGGAGTGCACGCCCAAAATGATCGTCGCCGGTTTCTCGGCCTATTCGCGGGTGGTGGACTGGCAGCGATTTCGCGCCATCGCCGACCGGATTGGCGCCTATCTGTTCGTGGACATGGCGCATGTCGCCGGGCTGGTGGCGGCGGGCATCTATCCCAATCCGATCCCGGTCGCCGATGTGGTGACCACCACCACCCACAAGACCCTGCGCGGCCCGCGCGGTGGCCTGATCCTGGCCCGCGCCAACCCCGAGATCGAGAAGAAACTCAACTCGCTGGTGTTCCCCGGCACCCAGGGCGGCCCGCTGATGCACGTCATCGCCGCCAAGGCGGTCGCCCTGTTGGAAGCGCTGGAGCCGGAATTTGTCGACTATCAGAAACAGGTGCTCGCCAACGCCCGCGCCATGGCCGAAGTCTTTATCGAGCGTGGCTACGACATCGTCTCCGGCGGCACCGACAACCATCTGCTCCTGGTCAGTCTGATCGCCAGGGGTCTGACCGGCAAGGCTGCCGACGCCGTGCTGGGCCGGGCCTGGATCACCGTCAACAAGAACGCCGTGCCCAACGATCCGCAATCGCCGTTCGTGACCAGCGGTATCCGCGTCGGCTCGCCGGCCATCACCACCCGAGGATTCAAGGAGCGGGAATGCCGCGAGCTGACCGGCTGGATGTGCGACATTCTCGACGATCTTGACAACGAGGCGACGATCGAGCGGGTGCGCGGCCACGTCGCCGAGCTGTGCGCCAAGTTCCCGGTTTACGGCTGATCGCTCTCCCCGCGCGAGACGGCGGCGGTGCATTGCCCGTTTTGTGGTACGCCGGATACCCGGGTAGTTGACTCGCGGCTGTCGGCGGAAGGCGACAAGGTGCGCCGTCGCCGCGAATGTCCCCGCTGCAACTCCCGCTTCACCACCCACGAGGTCGCGGAGCTGTTGATGCCGCCGGTGGTCAAGCGCGATGGTCGCCGCGAACCGTTTCTGGAGGAAAAATTGCGTTCCGGCTTGCTGCGAGCGCTGGAAAAGCGGCCGGTTGGGGCCGAGCGTATCGAAGAGACCCTGCTGCGCGTCAAGAACCGCGCCCGCGCCGGAGGCGAGCGGGAGTTGAGCAGCCGGCAGATCGGCGAATGGGTGATGGAGGAACTGCGCGGCCTGGACCCGGTGGCCTATGTCCGCTTCGCCTCGGTCTACCGCAGCTTCGAGGATGTCAATGCCTTTCGCGAGGAAATCGAACGACTGCAGACCTCGCCCGGCGCGGCGGATTCCGAGTGATGTCCCCCGACGATTATCGCCACATGGCGCGTGCCCTGACATTGGCCCGGCGCGGTCTGTACGACACCGATCCCAACCCCCGAGTCGGCTGCGTGCTGGTCCAGGATGGAGAAATCGTCGGCGAGGGCTGGCACGAACGCGCCGGCGAAGCCCACGCCGAGGTGATCGCCCTGGAGGCGGCCGGCGATCGGGCGCGCGGCGCCACCGCCTATGTGACCCTGGAACCGTGCTGCCATCACGGCCGCACGCCGCCCTGCACCGACGCGCTGCTCCACGCCGGCATCGGCCGGATGGTGGCGGCGATGCCCGATCCGAACCCGCAAGTGGCCGGCAAGGGCCTGAAGCAATTGCGGGATGCCGGCGTGGTCGTGGATTGCGGGTTGTTGGAAGCCGAGGCGCGGGCGCTGAACCCCGGTTTTATCCAGCGCATGACCCAAGGCCGTCCCTTTGTCCGCGTCAAGCTGGCGATGAGCCTGGATGGGCGCACCGCGCTGGCCTCCGGCGAAAGTCGATGGCTGACCGGCGAGGCCGCGCGCCAGGATGTGCAACGACTGCGGGCGCGCGCCTCGGCGATCCTGACCGGCATCGGGACCCTGCTGGCCGACGACCCCAGCCTGAACGTCCGCCTGCCGGAAACCGCGCGCCAGCCGCTGCGGGTAATTCTCGATACCGGGTTGCGAACGCCGCCGACTGCCAAAACCTTGGGGCTGCCCGGTTCGGTGCTGATTTTCACCGCCGTCGCCGATGCGGCGTTGCATGCGCCCCTGCAAGCAGCCGGCGCGGAAATCGTGGTCACGCCACGCGCCGAACAGGGTCTGAACCTGCATGCCGTCATGGCGGAACTGGCCCGCCGCGAGTGCAACGAACTCCATGTCGAATGCGGTCCGACTCTGGCCGGCGCATTGTCGCAAGCCGGACTGATGAACGAATTGGTGATCTACATGGCACCGGTGCTGCTGGGCGACAAGGCGCGCGGATTATTCCGGTTGCCTGAACTGACGCGGATGAGCGAGCGGACAGAATTGGAGCTTGTGGAAATACGGGCGGTGGGAAGGGATTGGCGAGTGAGATTAAAGCCGTTGAGAGGCGATTTATGAAATACAAAATCATTCTCGATCAATCGGAGGAAGGCTATAACGTTTCATGTCCCAACCTGCCAGGTTGCTGGTCGCAGGGAAATACCGAACAGGAAGCGATTGAAAATATAAAGGATGCAATCCAAGAATACCTGGCGGCTATTTCCGAATCCATTCAGGGCAAGAATGTGCGAGAAATAGAAATAGCGAGCTAAAGATGCCAAAACTTCCAGGAGTCAATCATCTGGAGGCTATCCGTGCTTTGGAAAAGGCAGGGTTCCGCAGGGTTCGCCAAGGTAGAAAACATATCGTCCTTTCGAATGGTGGCAGATTTGTGACGGTTCCCCGTAATAATCCCATCAATGCTTCCACCATGGGTGGCATAGCGCAGGATGCGGGGCTCACGGTAGAAGAATTTCGGAAATTCTTATAATTTTTTCGAGAACCCCACCATGTTCACTGGCATCATCGCCGCAGTCGGGACCCTCACCACACTCCAGCCGCACGGCGGTGATGTCCGTTTACGCATCGCCACCGGCAAGCTCGATCTGAGCGACGTGCAACTCGGCGACAGCATCGCCGTCAGCGGTGTTTGCTTAACCGCTGTCGAACTGCCCGGCGACGGCTTCTGGGCCGACGCCTCGCGCGAGACCCTGGAGCGCACCACCCTCGGCGACGCCCAACCCGGCGCGCGGGTCAACCTGGAAAAAGCCCTGACCTCCACCACCCGGCTCGGTGGCCACCTGGTCAGCGGCCATGTGGACGGCATCGGCACGGTTGGCGAATGGCGTCCCGACGGCCGCTCCTGGCGGTTGCGCGTCCAGGCCCCGGACGTGCTGGCCCGCTACATCGCCGAAAAAGGCTCGATCTGCATCGACGGCGTCAGCCTCACCGTCAACCGGGTGGACGGCGCGGCCTTCGAACTCAACATCGTCCCGCACACGCTGGCGGAAACCACCCTCGCCGACTTTCAGGCCGGCCGCCGGGTCAACCTGGAAGTAGACCTGATCGCCCGCTATCTGGAACGGCTGCTGCTGGGCGAGCGCGCCGCGCAACCGGGCGGCAAACTCACCGAGGCGCTGCTGCGCGAACACGGTTTTTGGATATAAGCATGGCACTCAACACCGTTGACGAACTCCTCGCCGACCTGCGGCAGGGCAGGATGGTCATCGTCATGGACGACGAAGACCGGGAAAACGAAGGCGACCTGCTGATGGCCGCCTCGCGGGTCCGGCCCGAAGATATCAACTTCATGGCTCGCTACGGTCGCGGCCTGATCTGCCTGACGCTCACCCGCGAGCGCTGCCAGCAACTGCACCTGCCGCTGATGGTGCAGGACAACGCCACCCCCTACTCCACCAACTTCACCGTTTCCATCGAAGCCGCTCAGGGCGTCACCACCGGCATCTCCGCCTACGACCGCGCCCACACCATCCGTACCGCCGTGCGGCCCGACGCCCGCCCCGAAGATCTGGTGCAACCCGGCCACATCTTTCCGCTGATGGCTCAGCCCGGCGGGGTGTTGACCCGCGCTGGCCACACCGAAGCCGGCTGCGACCTGACCCGGCTGGCCGGGCTGGAACCGGCGGCGGTCATCGTCGAAATCCTCAACGAGGACGGCGGCATGGCGCGGCGGCCCGATCTGGAAGTCTTTGCCGCCCGGCACGAGGTCAAGATCGGCACCATCGCCGCGCTGATCCGCTACCGGATGCAGAACGAAAAGACCGTGGAGCGGGTCGCGGATGCGGTCATGACCACCGAATTCGGCCCGTTCCGGGTGCTGACCTATCAGGACGTGGTCAGCCGACAACTGCATTTCGCCTTGGTCAAGGGCGATATCTACCCCGAACAAGCGGTGCTGGTCCGGGTCCACGTACAGAATTTTCTGAGCGACCTGCTGGCGATCCGACTCTCGGAAAGCAGCTGGCCCTTGCGCGACGCCCTGCAACGGGTGGCGGGGGAACCGGCTGGCGTGCTGGTGTTTTTGAGTCACCTTGAAGAGCCAGCAGTCCTGATCCGGCGGATGCGCGGTTACCAGTTCGGCGCCGGCGAAGCCGCGCGCGCCTCCGATCCGTCCACCGAACTGCGCACCTACGGCATCGGCGCCCAGATTTTGCTCGACATCGGCGTGCGGCGAATGCGGGTGCTCAGCGCGCCCAAACGCATCAGCGGGCTGTCGGGCTTCAATCTGGAAGTGGTGGAATACGTCACCTGAACGCCTTTTTCCCGAGTGGTGTTTTCGCGCGGCCTCCGGCGGATCAAACGCTTGAAAGACACCCTTACCCCCGGCCCTCTCCCACAGGGAGAGGGGAGTTTCTACACCGCGCATCGTTACGGAACCCCCGCCATGCACCACATCAACGTCATCGAAGGTGATTTCACTCCGCTCCAGGACGCCCGCTTCGCGCTGGTGGCGTCGCGATTCAACAGTTTCATCGTGCAGAGCCTGATCAACGGCGCGGTGGACACCCTATGCCGGCATGGCGTCCCGGAAACCGGCATCGATCTGATCTGGACCCCCGGTTCCTTCGAACTACCGCTGGCCGTGCAACGGCTGGCCGCCAGCGAGCGCTACGACGGCATCGTCGCGCTGGGCGCGGTGATTCGCGGCGGCACCCCGCATTTCGAGTACGTGGCCGGCGAGTGCGTCAAGGGGCTGGCGGGCGTTTCGCTGGAATACGACATTCCAGTCGGCTTCGGCGTGCTCACCGTCGACACCATCGATCAGGCGGTGGAGCGGGCGGGCACCAAGGCCGGCAACAAGGGCGCCGAGGCGGCGATGGCGGTGCTGGAGATGACCAGCCTGCTGCGGCGGCTGGAAGGCTGAATCATGAGCGAACCGGTTCGGAAAAATCAGCCCGGCAAGCGCAGTTGGGCGCGACGCTGCGCCGTGCAGGCGCTGTATCAGTGGCAGTTGACCGCGCAGGCTCCCGGCCAGATCGAAGCCCACTTTCTGGCGGAAGACGACTTGCAAAGAGCCGATTCCGCCTATTTTCGGGAACTGATCCATCAGATTCCGGCGCGGGCGGCGGAAATCGACACCGCACTGGAACCCTTGCTGGACCGGCCGCTGGAGCAGGTGGACCCGGTGGAGCGCGCCATCCTGCGGATCGGCGGCTACGAACTGATACTGCGCCCGGACATCCCTTACCGGATCGTCCTCAACGAAGCGGTCGAACTGGCCAAGGTGTTCGGCGCCGAACAGGGGCATCGCTTCATCAACGGGGTGCTCGACAAGCTGGCCCGCGACGTGCGGCCGGTCGAATTCGGCACGCCTTCCTGAGCGGCGCACGCAATCCGGACCGACAATAGCGCCGCCACCATGGCCCACGTTCGCCGCAACCCCCTTCCGCCACCCCATGGCGCCATGCGGCTCCAACCCAGCGCCATCGCTTCCGAAGTTGATCGGCCGGGCGGATACGGCCTGACCGACCCGATCGACTTCGACGATCACGCGGCGTTGGTGGACATCGGTGGGGGCTAGGTCATCCATTCGCGTCCAAGCGCGGCGAGAACGCCTTCATTGCAACAACCCCAGCAGTTGCAGCGTCCGCCGCAACGCCGCGCGGGTCGCCTCGTTGTTCTCCGGCGCCGTCAGCGCCTGCCGCAGGAATTCCCCGGTCTTGGCGCGGTTCTGGGAAAAGCGGTAGGCGTTGGTGAACGCTCCGGTCGCCTTGTCCTCCTCGCCCAGCGCTCCGTAGACTTGGCCCAGATTGAACCAGGACGACGACCGTCCCGGCGACAGCGAAATGGCGTACACCAGTTGATGTTCCGCCCGCTTGAACTGGCCGAGTTTCAGATCGACGTAACCCAGATTGCCGGCCACCTCGACGTCGGCGGGATCGGCCTGCTGGGCTTGCTGGAAGGCCGTCGCGGCGGCTGAATAGTCGTTCCGTTTCAGCGCATCCAGCCCCTGCTGGTTCGAGGCGCGGGCTTCCTTCACGTTCTGATGGTCCGGCCTGGGCACGCTTTCCAGTTGTCGCCGAGTCGCGTTCAAGTCCGTCTCGTCGTTTTGGACCGACTGGCTCAGCATCCGCTGGACATCCCCGAACACGGCGTCGTACTGGCCGGCCCAAACCGGCGTCATCACGTTCAGCGCCACCGCCAGCGGCAGCATTTTCAACCCGTCGCGCATTGCCTTACCCTCTTCGTGATCCGCCCGCATGCCGGCGGGTTTGCGTCGGCCCAACCGGTCCGCCCGGAACCGGTCTATTGCCGTCGTTGCAGGAACCGCGTCACCTCCAGCGCGAACGACTCCGCCCGCCAGGTATTGCTGGCGGTGACGTGGGTGGCGTGGGGCATCACCCACAACCCGCAGTTGGGAATCGCCCCGAACATTTCCAGGATCTGATCCAGCGGCGCCACCGGGTCGCGGTCGCCAACCACGATCAGGGTCGGCTGGGTGATGCGCTCCAGAATCTCCAGAGCGTGCGAATGATCGGTGGTGGCCGGCTCCAGCGCTTCCGACACTCGACCGATCACCTCCTCCCAAGCATCCGGCCCACCCTGCGGCTGGTGGATGTCGCTGAGCCATTTTTGCATACCGACCCCACGCCAGTAGGCCGGATCGGCCATGTTACGGGTGCCGGCATGGGTGTCCTCGTCCTTGCGGTAGCCGACCCGGTACAGCACCAGCTTGCTCACCCGTTCGGGATAGTGGATGGCAAGCCACAGCGCCACCGCCCCACCCAGCGAAGACCCAACCAGATGCACTTGCGGCAATGCCAGTTCGTCCATCAACTCCAGCATCGCCCGGCCCATGTCGCCGACGGCCAGCTTCTCGGCCACCATCGGGCTGCGGCCATGGCCGGGATGGTCCGGGACGATGACCCGGAAGTGGCGGGCGAACAGCGGGATTTGCGGCGTCCATTCCGCGCCGCTCATCCCGCCGCTGTGCAGCAACAGCAGCGGTGCGCCCCGGCCGCTTTCGGTATAGTGCGGGGTAGCCATGCCGGCATCCTCCATTCGGTGGTCAACACGGCGATTATAGCCACCCTTAGCCGCTTGCCGGATAATGGCGCGGTTCCAATCAGGAGAACACTCCATGGCGATGACATCCCGCAACTACCGCGCGCTCGGCCCTCACGGCTTCCATCGGGTTCACTACACCGAATGGGGCGACCCCGATAATCCCAAGGCCTTGATCTGCGTCCACGGGCTGACCCGCACCGGCCGCGATTTCGACTTTCTGGCCGCCGCGCTGGAACACGAGTATCGGGTGATCTGCCCGGACGTGGTCGGGCGCGGCCAGAGCGACTGGCTGAGCGACAAGAGCGATTACACCTATCCGCTCTACGTCAACGACATGGCGATGCTGCTGGCGGGGATCGACGCCGACCGGATCGACTGGATCGGCACCTCGATGGGCGGGCTGATCGGCCTTTTTCTGGCCAGCTACGCCGGCTCGCCGATCCACAAACTGGTGATCAACGACATCGGCCCGCGCATTCCCGCCGCCGGCCTGCAACGGGTCGCGACCTACGTCGGCCAGATAGCGGCCTTTAATAGCATCGAGAAGATGGAAAAGTTCCTGCGCACCATCGCCGCCACCTTCGGCAACCTGAGCGACGAACAGTGGCGACATATGACCATCCATAGCGCCCGGCAACTGGAAGATGGCCGCTACACGCTGGCCTACGATCCCGGCATCGCCGAAAACTTCAAGACGCTGGATTTGAAGGATATCGACCTGTGGCCGGTGTGGGACACCATTCGTTGCCCGACCCTGGTGCTGCGCGGGGCGCATTCCGACGTGCTGGATCACCCGGACGCCGTCGCCATGACCGAGCGCGGCCCCAAGGCGAAACTGATCGAATTTCCCGGCATGGGCCACGCTCCGGCGCTGATGGCCGACGACCAGATCGCGGTGGTGCGCGACTGGCTGTTGGCGGATTAAGGCGGACCGGGACATGCTGTGGCGCATCGCCGGGATTATTTTCCCGGTGTTCGCCGCCGCCGGTATCGGCTGGCTGTACGCCCGCTGGAAACAGCCGGACCTCGCCAGCATGAACCAGCTCAACATGGAGGTGCTGGCGCCGCTGCTGGTATTCTGGGCGCTGGCCGCCAAGCCCTTCGCCGCTGCCGGGTTTCTGGACCTGACCCTCGGCGGCGCGGCGGTGGTGCTCGGCTCGGGTGCGCTGCTGCTGCCGCTGGTCCCGCTGCTGCGGGTCCAGCCCAAGACCTTTCTCCCGCCCATGATGTTCACCAATACGGGCAACATGGGCATCCCGCTGGCGCTGTTCGCCTTCGGCGAGCCGGCGCTGCCGGCGGCGATCCTGCTGTTCGTCGTCGAAGTGGTGCTGCATTTCACCGTCGGGCTGTACATCCTCGACCACCGCACCCGGCCGTGGGCGCTGCTGCGGATACCGATCATTCTGGCGCTGCTGGCGGGGTTGGCCTGCAATCGGAGCGGCTGGATTCCGCCGGCGCCCCTGCTCGACACCTGCCGGCTGCTGGGCGAGGCGTCGATCCCGCTGATGCTGTTCGCCCTGGGGGTGCGCTTTTCCGAGGTCGGCATCGCCGACTGGCGGATCGGGCTGTGGGGCGCAGCGCTGTGCCCGCTGGCCGGCGTCGCCGCCGCGCTGCTGGTCCGGCCCTGGCTGACGCTGTCGCCGGCGCAGGACAGTCAATTGCTGCTGTACGCCGCCCTGCCGCCGGCGGTGATGAACTATTTGGTGGCCGAACGCTACGGCCAGGAACCGGAAAAAGTGGCGACCCTGGTGCTGCTCGGCAATCTGGGCAGTTTGATCGCGGTGCCGGCGGTGCTGTATTTCACGCTACCGTAGCGTTCCGTGCAGGGTTCCTGTGGAGTCCGGCGAAACCAATCGACATAGCGCTCCCACACCGATCATGGAATCTCCCCCTGTATGTTTGAAGGGGGTTCGACACGGCGATTCCATCCGTCGGACAGGAGCGCTATAGATCAGCCATCACCCTGCCCTCGCTGTCGCCGGTGCGCGTCCTGCCGGCGATGTCGCGTCCGGCTCGGTCGCTGGATCGCGTCCGGCTGGACGGTCTGCACCGGTAATTCGCCAGCAACGAGCGCACGGGTTTGCCGGCTGGCGATGCCGCGTTCTTGCAGGCATTGCAGCAACTCCCGGTGCGCGGCGCACCACTGTTCTTCCATCTCCCGGTCGCGCCGAACCCGCTCGTTCGAGGCGGCGGCGCGGTCTTCGCTGACCCGGACGACGTTCAGGTTCAGGTCGCCGGCGTCCGGCTGGACCCGCAATCGCACGTAGTAGTCGCCCCAGTCCGGCTTTTGAATATGCGCGACCCCGCCTTCGACAAACAGGGTGGCAAAACCGGGTTCCACGTCGTAGCCCAGTTCCGCCAGGGTTTCGCCGATCACCCGTTGCGCGTAGCGGCGGGCCGCGTCCCGTTCTTCCTGTTGGCGCTGCTGTTCGA
>JAPUDV010000033.1:16889-23380 GCA_027492875.1 Candidatus Competibacteraceae bacterium
CGTTGCGCGTAGCGGCGGGCCGCGTCCCGTTCTTCCTGTTGGCGCTGCTGTTCGAGCGCCATCCGGTGGGCTTGATTCAGGTGTTGGATGTGCTGGCGCAGTTCAGCGGCCAGTGCGTCAACTTGAAGGGTACGGGCGGCGGCGAGGAAGGCATCGCGCAGCGCGATCAAGGCCGCCGGAGGATGCAGTCGATCGGCGTCGTTCAGGCGGCTGAACAGGCGTTGCCATTCGGCTTGACGGTTTTCGGTCGGGGGCGGATCGGCTTGGGCCTGGAGCACCTCGGCGGCGCTGCGAATCGTGGCGGGTGCCTCCTGACCGAGTGCCGCCAGCAGGGTTTTAGCGGCGTGGTTGGCGGCGGCGCGTTCGCTCAACCGTTGCAGGTCGGCGCGGGCCTGGAGGAGTTGTCGATTCAGCCGGTCCCGATACGGCCGGAGCGCGTCCAGCGTGTCTTCTACCGGCGGCGCGGGCGGGGTCAGGTCGAGGATGCAGGCTTCGGCGGGGTAGCGCTGCTGGAGATCGGCCAGGGTCTGCGGCAGGGTGGACCATTCTGCGCGAATTTGGGCGATGGCCTGCTGACAGTCTTCCCGTTCCCGCCGCTGGCGTTCGGCTTGCAACTGTTGTTGCAATCGGGCGGAATCGACGGTGTAGCGATAGCACTTGGGGCCGCTCATCAGCCCAACTCCACGCGGTAAATGGGGTCGTCGAGC
This sequence comes from Candidatus Competibacteraceae bacterium, assembly GCA_027492875.1. Lineage (GTDB taxonomy): Bacteria > Pseudomonadota > Gammaproteobacteria > Competibacterales > Competibacteraceae > Competibacter. Next base: position 17,597 of record JAPUDV010000033.1, read on the forward strand.
CGCACCGCTGTTACCGTGATCCGCCGGCATTTGGGATCTTCTTCCAAATGGAACAGAGCGCGGGCCAGCGGGTTGACGAAGGTGGTTTCCAGCCGGTTGCCGATGCCGCGCCCGCCATCGCTCAAGTCCTGGGTACACCAGGCCAGCAGTTGTCGGCGCACCGGTTCCGGGATGAGCAGGGTCAACTCATGCTCGTCGGCGATCCGTCGGGCGATATGGTCGAGCATCCCGGCGAAAATCTGTTCGGCGATGGCCGGTTGGATGAAGTCGAACACCACGATGTTGTCGCCGATGCGATTGAGGATTTCCGGGCGGCCCAGGGTGAATTTGAAGTAGTCGGCGATGGCGGCGCGCACCTGGCGCTCGACCTGTGGATAGGGTTCGCCGGGCTGGACCCGCAGGCGGCGCTGGCCGGTATCGTCCTGGACGGTGATGCCGAGATTGGAAGTGAAAATCAGGATCGCTTCCGAGAAATAGACGGTATCGCCGCGCCCGTCGGTCAAGCGCCCGTCTTCGAGGATTTGCAGGAATTTGTCGAGAATGCGCGGGTGGGCCTTTTCGATCTCGTCGAACAGAATCACGCTGAACGGCCGGGCGCGGACGGCGTTGGTCAATTCGCCGCCGGCGTCGTAGCCGACATAGCCGGGCGGCGCGCCGAGCAGGCGGGCGTCGGCGTGTTCGGCGGCGAATTCGCTCATGTCGAAGCGGATGTAGGCGCGTTCGTCGCCAAACAGCAGTGCGGTCAGGGCGCGGGCCAGTTCGGTTTTGCCGACGCCGGTGGGACCGGCGAAGAACAGCACCCCGCGCGGACGGCTGGACGTGACGGCGGTGTGCGCACCGGTCAGCCCCATCACCGAGCGCATGAGGATGTCCACGGTTTTGATGATCGCCGGTTTCTGGCCCTTGACGCGCTGGCCGATGATGTCAGCAGCGTCCCGGATGCGTTCGCGCAGGTAGGCTTTTTTCCAGGGGTTGTCCAGTTCGCCGACCTGGAAACAGCGCACCGCGTCGCCAATGTCGGCCAGCGGCAGGTGTTGCGCTTCGGCCAGTTGGGCGATGGCGAACAGGCTGCGCAGGCTCAGCCCTTCGGTGAGTTGGGCGAAGCTGTCGGCGAATTCCCGGTGCTGTTCGGCGGTGGCCTGGGCGTGATCGGCGAAGGACGAGGCCAGCAGTTCCGCCGCATGGCGGCGCTCGTCGAAGGCGGGCGGCGAGAGCGTCAGGCGATGGATGGCTTCGTTGTCCAGGGTGAGCCAGGAGGGCAGATCGGTCTCGCGGTGGCACAGCCAGAGCAGCGGGTTGAACAGCGGCGGACGGTCGGGGGCGGCGATCACGGGATGGGCGACGTAGGCGAGTTTTTCGCAGGCGGTGAAGAATTCGTGTTCGGCTTCGGTGAGTTGCTGGACGCTGACCGGCACCCGCGAGGCGTAGTCGATGATCGCGGCGGCGCGCACCGGGGCGGTGATCAGCGCGCGCAGGACGGTGGGCAGGCGGTTGAGACTGATCGGGATCGGGTTGCCCTTGAAATCCTGATCCAGTGTGCGGCTGGCGAGTGGCCGAGTCGTGGGGGTGTCGGGATGGAGGCGCAGCCCGTCCACCCGGTCATAGACCAGCAGGTAGTGATAGCCGTGGAGGGCCAGCCCTTCCCAGAGACCGTCCAGGATCGGCAGCAGGACGGTTTGCCCGTCGAGGGGCGTCAGGAACAGGTCGCGGATCGGGCCAGAGAGCAGGAATTGCGGGCGAATGCCGAGCAGGCGGTGCAGGTCGGCCATCCAGCGGGGCCAGGCGGGAGGAGCCGGTGGGGCGGTCATGGTGATGCGACCCGTCGAGCGCCATCGAGTCGCGCCAGTTTGCGATCAAAGGTATGCAGAATCAATGGTTGTTGTATCGCCGCTGCCAGAATCAGGGCATCGGCAAAATCAATATTGCTGTTGCGGTAGAGCGTTATGGCGGTATCCAGTCGATCTACCGCCTCAAGTTCAAGAGCGGGGTTCTCGCGGATGCGTTCGATGACGGTCAGTGTTTCGGCTTTGCTGAATCCATAGGCGCTTTCGAGAACCCAGACTGTTTCTATCAAAACGATCGGCGTGATCCAGGCAGAACCCTGTGTTAACAATAATTCACGGGCTTGCTGACATTGCTCCGGCGCATCCGGGTCATCCACCACGACCCGGACCAGCACATTCGTATCAAGGGCAATCATTGAATTTTGCCTTGGCCTGTTCACGAATAGCGGCATCCATTGCTTCCAAGCTGACTCCTTTCCGCGCCTTTAACACGCCAAAAAGAGACTTGATGCTGCTGCTATCTGTTTGAACGACAGGAGGTTCGGGTACAACCAACGTGAGTAAGGCCCGTTGTTCCCGTACTTTTGGCAACGGTTGTAAAGGACGAATACCGCCTTGAGCATCAACTTCAACTTCGATAGTTTGCAACATGGCAATGCTCCTTGAATTTTGTCTCGATTGAAAATGTCGCCGTCGGTGGGTATTGACGAATTCCCCTCCTTGGATAAGGAGGGGTGGCGCGTAGCGCCGGGGTGGTTCGACGGGACGCCAAAACGTCAGATTCATGCAGCGCGTCCTATCAGCGGCCAACGCACATCAATTTCGTCCCACGGCACGAAGACTCGCCCCTCTTCATCCTGGTCAATGACTGTCCATTCCATCAGCGTGGTCACATCTTGATGAACGACTGGATGATGTCGCCCAAGATGTTGAGCCAATGCAGCGATGGTCAGCGGTCCTACGGTCTTGAGGGCTTCGAGGAATTCCCAGCGCTGGGGCGTGAACACCGCATTAAGTTGCGCCATCGTCTCGAAACCAATCCCAAAATAGGATTCAATGGATTGGCCCGCGATGGCTTCTTCAAGCGCCACGCCGAACCGGTTGAGCGCCGCACCGGCCGGTTGAATTTCAATATGCAAAACAGGGGAGGTCATGACTGAATCTCCTGTACAACGCCCAACGCTTGCTTGAATGAATGGACTGGTAGCGCTTTCATAGAGCAATCCTACCCCAGTGATGGAACTTCCCCTCCTTGGATAAGGAGGGGTGGCGCGCAGCGCCGGGGTGGTTCGATCTTTTACTCCCGCGCCCGCCGCCGAATCTCCGACAACACCCCCGCTAAATTTCCCATGACCTCGCGGTTTTCAAACCGCACTACTCGCAATCCCAAGCTGACCAGATATGCCGTTCGTTCGGCATCCTGTTGTTGAGACGCTTCGCTATCGTGAACGGAGCCATCGAGTTCAATCACCAGCTTGGCGGCGGGGCAGTAAAAATCGGCGATAAACGGGCCAATATTGGGTTGGCGTCTGAATTTTAGACCGTCGAGTTGGCGGTGTTTCAAGGCTTGCCACAGGCGGATTTCCGCTGGCGTCATGGTTGAGCGGAGTTCTTTACGACGCGGTTTTAGGGGCTGGATGTTGTGGACGGTCATGGTTGTGGCTTTGTGAATCGAACAAAGCTGTCTCTAGCCGCTCTTTTTTTGTATCGCCTTTAGTTGGGCGATCCTTTCTAGTAGTAGGTTGAGCGGTTGTAGTTTTATTCGGACTGAATCAGCCTCTTTTTCCAGCGGCCTGAGCCTTGAGCGCTAGTAGTCGTGCGTTTATCTTAGAGAGCCCCAAAACTTTATAGATGCTGGCAGACTGTTGTTGTAGTTTTATTCGGACTGAATCAGCCTCTTTTTCTGCATTTTCAAGACACTTTATCGTTTCATCTAAAATACTTTTTGCCCTATCAACAGTTCCACAAACACGTAGTGTTTCTGAAAGAATATTTTCAAAATTTTCCAATAGATTTCGATATATACTTACTGATTCATCCAGAGGCGCTATTTTAATTTTTAGCGCCTCAACGGCTTCTTTTAATTTAGTAGGACTGGCATAAAAACCTGCATAGATATTGCTTTCTATTTGGGTCATATCATTCTTAACTTCTTGATGCTCCATCAAGTGAGAAAATTCCTGACGAAACGGTTCCAATACAGCCATCAAGGATTCCATGCGTAATTGAGATTCGAGAACACTACAGAAAGCTAGACTCATCCCACTGACGGGTTTATTCAACCCTTTTTTAAGATAATCGGGAGGATTTTTCAGTGCCTTGAACAATTTTTTTATTTTCGCTGTCAATTGAGCGCAAAACGGTGGCGAACTCGTCAATAAAAACAAGGCCGGCAATACGGTCGCTTGATCAGGACGCCATTGTGCGGAAGCACCTTGCTCGACCATTTTATTCCAGGCTTGCTGATGCTCCTTGACCGTCCCCTGCCATTGTTCTCTGATTACTTGACATTCAACATGCCCCGCTGTCGCGTAAATGGCCAATACATCCTGTCGATAAATCTCCTCCAAGGTTTTTTGATGAACAGTATTGCCATTTATCGCCGAGTTAGCCAGCACCATCAGATCCTCCTTCGCGAGACTTGATTGCTTCCATACGGGCGGTAAGTCGGGCGCCATGCTCACCAACAAGCGCAGCAACCGCTCGTCATCCTTCATCTCCTTGGCATTGCTTAAATCTAACAGGACACGCGCCAAATCTTGGTCGCGCAATTCATCGCGCAACCACGGCAAGATAAAACCATGGCGCAAATCCTTAACCCCCTCCTCCCAATGCCGCGCCAGTTCCACGGCCAATTCATGGGCCGTCCAGCATTCCACGCCTTGAAACTTGTAAGGGCGATAATGACGCTCGCTCCCACCGGTCGGTAGCGATTCAGTCACGACTCGCAAACTCTCATCCCCCGCCAGCCACCGCTCAATCTCCGCATGGCCCCAGCGCTGTTTCGGATCGCGCAGCAACAACCCCCGGCACAGCCTCCGCCACGGTTCCGCCACCCCGCCGCAATCCACCGGCTGCGTCACCAACTGATAACTCAACACCGCCTCCGACAGCCCGGCGAACGGATGCCGCCCGCTCACCGCCTCCAGCACCACCATCCCCAGCGACCAATAATCCGCCGCCATCCCAATCACCCCGGTCGCCGCTTCCGGCGCGGCATAGCGCAAAGTCCGCGCCGTGGTCGTAAAGTGCTGCGTCGCTTCCGTCACCGAGGCAATGCCAAAATCCGTCAAGGCGATCCGCAACGGCTCCCACTGCCGAATCAACACATTCTCCGGCTTGATGTCCCGGTGCAGAATATCGTGCTGATGCAGCACCGCCAGCGCCGCGCTCAATTCCCGCACCAGCGCCCGCAACGATTCCTCCGCCAGCGGTCCCGCCGTCAGCCGCTGCCGCAACGACCCGTCCGCCACATACTCCAGCACCTCATAGCCGTGCCCCTCCGCCTGGCCATGCTCCACCAGTCGAATCACCTGCTCCGGGGCCACCGCGCTGATCCGCGCCAACACCTCCGGCTTGACCACGATCCCGTAGCGGTAAATCTTGATCACATACCGCTGCCCATCGGCCAACGCCTCGACCAACAACAAATCCGCCTCGCCGCCCGCCGCCGGCAGCGGCTGCACGATCCGATAACGCGCCGCCAGGGTCGCGGGCAGTTGCATCAGGGTGCGCGGCACCGGGGGATCATCGCGCACCGTGAGCGCGGGACCGTCCAAGCGGGTGACGGCCACATCATCATGCACGGTGAGCGCGGGCGATGGTTGAGCGGGCGGGAGTTGAGTCACGGCCAAAATCCTCACTAATGACTGTTTCTATTCACCTTTCCCCTCCTTGGATAAGGAGGGGTGGCGCGCAGCGCCGGGGTGGTTCGATGGCGCGTTGCCCTCCTTGGATAAGGAGGGGTGGCGCGCAGCGCCGGGGTGGTTCGATGGCGCGT
>JAPUDV010000034.1 GCA_027492875.1 Candidatus Competibacteraceae bacterium
CCCACCAGCGACACCCGCACCGCCGCGCCTTCGTTGATCCACGGCTCGTCGCTCCAGGCGTGAAAGATCGTTGTAGTCTCCCGGATGCGCTCCAGCACCTTCCGGTTGGCGCCGCCGCGAATGCTGTTGGTTGCGACCAGGCCAGCCCGTTCTGTCTGTCCCGTCTCAATCCGCGCCCGCGCTTTTTCAAACCAGTAGCACACCAGATCCGCCCCGCCCGGTACTCGTCCCTGATAGGTCTGACGCAACCGTGCGGTGGCATTCTCCCCCAACGCTCGCAGCAGCTTGGAGCCGCCCAGAAACGGCGGATTGCCCACAATGGCCTCAGCGGCGGGCCAAGCCGCTTCCGTGCCGTCCCCGTCCAGCAGCGCATCCCGGCATTCGATGGTATCCAGCGGCTTCAAAATCGGCTGATCGTTGAGGCTATAGCCGTGCCCCAGCATCCATTGAATCTCCCCGATCCACACCGTCAAGCGCGCCAGTTCCGCCGCGTAGGGATTGAGCTCGATGCCGAGCACCGCCTCCGGCCCGACCGCCGGAAACTCCCGTTGCAGACCCAACGTCTCCGCCTCCAGCATCACCTGATGCTCGATGTCCTTCAGCGTCCGCAGCGCCAGATACAGGAAATTACCCGAACCACAGGCCGGGTCCAGCACCCGAAAGGTGCGCAATCGTTCGAGAAAACCCTGTAGCGCCTGTAGTGCCTGTGCCCGCTTGGGTTTCTTTGCCGCCAGCAGCCGCTCCATCTCCGCCTTCACCGCCGCCCATTCCGCCCGCAACGGATCGCGGATCACCGGCTCGATCAAGCGACGGATCGACGCGGCGTCGGTGTAATGTGCCCCCAACTGGCTGCGTTTATCGGGATCGAGACCGCGCTCGAACAGGGTGCCGAAGATCGCCGGTTCAATCGCCGACCAGTCCAGGGCCGCCGCCGAATGCAGGAGATCCAGGTCCGCGCGCTCCAGCGGCAGGCAGCTGGCATCATCGAACAGCCCGCCGTTGAACCAGGCAATGCGCCGAAGACCGAAGCGGCCACCGCGTTGCATGGCGCGAAACAGGTCGCCGGCCAGGGCGGGAAAATCCGCCGGCGTCCGCCGCGCCTCCGCCAGCAACTCCCCGAACAACTGGCCCGGCAGCAGCCCGATGTCCTCGGCGAACAGGCAGAACAGCAACCGCGTCATGAAGTGCGCCACCGGCTGCGGAGCGTGGCCCCGTTGCCGCAATCGTTGCGCCAGGCTCCCCATCAGCGTCGCCGCATCCTCGGTGACGGCCTGCCGGGTCCGGGCCGGCTGCAAGCGCTCGGGCTCGGTGAACGCCCACTTCAGCGTTTGAAGCTGACCGGGATCGGCCAGATCGTCCAGGCTCAGCCGGTGGGTGACGTTGACCGTGTTGGGGAAATTGGTGTGAATCTCAATCGTCTCGATGTCCGAAACGATCAGCAGCAGCGGGTTTTCCAGCGCCAGCGCGTATTGCCGCAACTGCCGCAGCGCCGCCGCCAAATCCTTGCCCTTGCCCTTGTACTCCCAGGCAAAGCAGCCCTTCTTCCACACATCGGCCCAACCGTCGCCGCCGCCGGTTTTCTTCGCGCCCTTCTCGAAGGTGAACCACTCGCCGCGCGGATCGGCGATGGCGGGTTCGGGCAGGTCCAGCAGCCGGCAGAGCTGATTGAAATGCGACTGCGAACCGCTGCGTTCCTTGAGCGTGCTATCGCGCCAAAGATCGATGAATGCGGCGACTTGAGACGGGTCGCTCATGCTTGCGTCGCCTCGGTCGGCTCGATGACGTAGTTCGGCGCCGCGCCGGGGATCTCGATGCTGGCGAGCGTCGAACCCTCGCACTGGACCGGGCGATGCACGGCCTCATGGCCTGATTTCGCCTCGGCTTTCCGCAATGCCTCGCAAATGCGGCCGAGATCGTGGCCATATCTTTCGGCGTGCTCGACACGATGCCGCCGGATTTCTGTAATGATCGGATCTTCATTCATGGTTCTATCCCTAATTCTGGGCGAAGGCACGACAAAAAACGGCTCCGATCACTTGCGAAGCGCACCAATTCTCCACCGCTCGACTCGAATAGGTGGCCAGTGCCTTAGTGCGTTCAAAGCCGCCACGAACTGCCCGGATCCTGGATTTTTTTCCATGCTTTCACCGAATCCGCCAAGTGAAATTTGTCGGATATCGCCCCTGGTTTCTTGATTCATCGAGAATGAGCGGTTCGATCTCCAAAACAGTCCCTCAATGAAAAGACGCCTCGGTCGATTTTGAAAAAGGCGCTTCTATAGCGTTCCTCTCCGAGTTGTGGACTCGCCGTTTCGAACCCCCCCGGCGCTGCGCGCCACCCCGCCTTGGCCAAGGCGGGGAGATTTCACAACGGATTTGGGAACGCTATCATCAGATCGAGCCCATGAAATCATAAGGCTACTCCTCTTGTTTCACTATAAATTAGGGCCGACTCCGATTGAAAGGCCATCGTCTAAAACCGGCCGATCCCCGGACAAGATTACAAAACAGTTGTCTTTCAGTGCCACGCTCTTTATCGGATGGAAACGGATCGCGCTCCGTCCCGCCTTTTTCATTCAGGTCGGAAATGATATGCTGTTCGACGTTCGCGCCCACTTTCCCGGCCAAGAGTCCAGCCGTCTCTCGTATTTCCGGTCAGATGAGCGCTCATCAGCCGGTGGCGCATCCGGCGACGCTCGACCCTTCGTTGCCTCGAATACCTTGATATTCCCCGAACCCGTGCAAAAAACCATCCCCATTCACCTCGCCGATCCACCGTCATGACCACATCCCGCCCCATCATCCTCGGCATGACCGGCGCCTCCGGGGCCGATTACGGGCTGCGTCTGCTGCAATGCCTGCTGGATGCCGGCCACCCGGTGCAACTGCTGATCTCGAAAGCGGCGCAGATCGTGATCCACATGGAAACTGACCTGCGCCTACCCGGTCGGCCGCGCGACATCCAGCGGGTACTGATCGAACGGTACCGCTGCGGTCCCGATCAACTGCGGGTGTTCGGCCAGGACGAATGGACCGCGCCGCCGGCCAGCGGCTCGGCGCGGGCGCGGGCGATGGTGGTTTGCCCCTGCACCACCGGCGCGCTGGCCGCCATCGCCAACGGCAACAGCGACAACCTGCTGGAACGGGCCGCCGACGTCACGCTCAAGGAAGGGCGCACGCTGATCCTGGCGCTGCGGGAAACGCCGCTCTCGACCATCCATCTGGAAAACATGCTGCGGCTGGCCCGCGCCGGCGCGGTCATCCTGCCGACCAATCCCGGTTTTTACTATCGGCCGACCACGGCGGCGGAACTGGTGGATTTCATCGTGGCCAGAATCCTCGACCAACTGGACATTCCCCACACCCTGCTGCCGCGCTGGGGCGAACCGCCAGAATCGAGCTAAGCCATCATGACCACCACCCAAAAACTACCCCTGTTTCCGTTGAACACCGTGCTGTTTCCCGGCGGTGTTCTGCCCCTGCGGATCTTCGAAACCCGTTACCTGGACCTGATCAGCGCCTGCCTGCGCACCGAGAGCGGTTTCGGGGTGGTCGCGATTCATCAGGGGCGCGAAACCGGCGCTCCTCCGATCCGCGTTCACCCTGTCGGCACCCTGGCGCGCATCGTGGATTTCGATCAATTGGACGGCGGCATGCTCGGCATCACCTGTCTGGGCGCGCAGCGACTGCGGGTGATCGACCACCACGTTCAACCGGATCAAGTGCTGCTCGGTCAGGTGCGGTGGCTAGCGGACGATCCGGCATTGCCGACGCTGCCCAGCCACGAACCGCTGGTCCGCGTTCTCCGCGACCTGCTGGATCACGAGGAGTTGGCCCTCCACCGCCGGTTTCTGACGCCGCACTGGGAGGACGCCGCCTGGATCGGCAACCGGCTGGCGGAAATCCTGCCCCTGCCGCTGCATATCCGCCAGACGCTGTTGGAGATGACCGAACCCCAGCAGCGACTGGACATCCTGCTGGCGATTTTTCAGGAACAGCGCCTCGCCTGATCCCGCCATGACCGAACTTGTCCGCCGCCATCACCAAACGCTACAGGCCACCGGTCACCGCTTGCACGTCGAACGCCTGGCTCCACCGCACGCCGCCGCCAGTCCCACCCTGGTTTTCCTGCACGAAGGCTTGGGCAGCATCGCTCAATGGCGCGGTTTCCCCGAGCAACTGTGCGCCCAAACCGGCTTGCCGGGACTGGTGTACGAGCGCTGGGGTTACGGCCACTCCGAACCCCTGGCCGGGCCGCGCCCCAGCGATTATTTGCAGCGGGAGGCGCGGGACACCCTGCCCGAAGTGCTGCAAGCCTGCGGCATCGCCGAACCGCCAATCCTGTTCGGCCACAGCGACGGCGGTTCCATCGCCCTGCTGTTCGCCGCCGCCTATCCCGAACGGACATGCGCCGCGATCAGCGAGGCGGCGCACGTTTTCGTCGATGAAAAATGCCTGGTCGGCATCCGACACGCCCGCGATGCCTATCGACAAGGTGGCTTGCGGGACGGGTTGCGGCGCTACCACGGCGACCATACCGACGCCATGTTCCGGGGCTGGTGCGACACCTGGCTGCGCCCGGACTATCGCGACTGGAACATGGAAGCCGAACTGCGGCGGATCGTCTGCCCGGTGCTGGTGGTCCAGGGCGAGGACGACGAATACGGCACTCGCGCCCAAGTGGACGCCATCGTCGCCGGCGTCGCCGGACCGGCTGAACTCCTGTGGCTGTCCGGCTGCGGCCATGTTCCCCACCATCAGGCGCGGGAAACCGTGCTGGAGGCCGCCGGATGCTTCATCGCCGGGGCATGCGCTAATATTGGTCCGTAACCCTCATAGAAAATCGAACCCAGGCAAGGAAACCGTTATGTCCGAACTTGAACTGAGCCCAACCGAACCAGTCCCCACCCGACACAGCCTGCTGTGGCGGATCTTTCGCCCCAGGGACATCGGTTTTTACCTGATGATCCTGCTGGCGTGGGTTGGCGCGGCCTACACGGAAACCGACGCGCAAAGCAGCCGCTGGTACTGGCAGGGCTTGATCCCGATCTTCGGGTTGATCTGCATCGCCACTCAATGGCACAACGTCGAACCGACCGCGAAAGCCCGCGCGCTGCTGGTCGGTCGGCAAATCCTGCACTGGGGGACGTTGTTACTGCTCATGCAAGTGGTTTTCATGGCGACGACCCAAGGCTTCATGAACGCCCTCGACGATCGTCAGGCCAGCTTTCTACTGATGATCAACGTCACGTTGTCCACGTTTCTGGCCGGCATCTATTTCGACTGGCGGCTCTGCGTCGTCGCTATCTTTCTGGGTGCTGGTGCGATATTCATGATCATGGTGCAGAACCTCATACCGATCCTGGTTTACGCGGGGGTTGGGGTCATCATCGCCTATCTGGCCTGGACCTGGATGTACAGCCACTGGCAGGCGCGTCGGTCTCAACCGTCCGTCTGAAGCTCCCCTTTGTCCCCAGGGGTTATACTGGCGCTCGATTCCAGCCGCGTTTCGCGGGAGTACCGGCGACCCCTCCCCTCCACACGCTCATTGAAGGAGATTTTTATGCCTAGATATCATCCCGCCAAAGCCGTTCTCTTCTCTGCGGGCCTGGCATTGGCCCTCGTTGGCGAACCCGCCGCCCAGGCCGCCAAACCCGCATCAGCCGCCGCCAAGTCCGCCGCATCACAGAAAGAGGAATGGCTGATTCCCACCGGCGAGCGTTGGTCGAGCGCCACCGAAACCGAAAGGCGGGCTTATGTGCTTGGCATCCTGAACCTGGCGATGGTCGAATACCAGTTGACCGGCCCGAACCCCAAACACCGCACCACCGTCCCCCACTTGATCAAGGCCTTGGATGGCATGACCGTGCCGCAGATCGTGGAAACCGTGGACGCCTACTACAAGGCCAATCCCGACAAGCAGCAGGAGCCGATTATCGAAGTGATCTGGTTCCAGATGGTCAAGCCCAAGGCCGGCCAACCCAAAACAAAATGAGGAGTCAAGCCATGAAAAAGATCGGCTTTCTAATTGCGGTTCCAGCCCTCGCCTTCAGCGTCGGCTGCACCAACATGACGCCGACCCAGCAGGGTACGTTGAGCGGCGCGGCCATCGGCGCGGCGGGCGGCGCGGCCATCGGCGCTTTAACCGGCGGCAGCGCCGGGACCGGTGCGCTCATCGGCGGCGCGGCGGGTGCTGTCGTCGGCAACATTTATGGCCGGAAACAATAAAACGGTATCGCAACGACTAAACCGGGCGACCGCCGCGTCGCCGGCAACCCTCTCCCGCCGGCAAAATGCCAGCGGGAGAGATTTCGCTAAGTCGATCCCGCGTCCAGATCGCGACGCAGTTCGGCGGCGGCATCCCGCAGGTCGCCAAACAGGCGCTTCACCCCCGCGCAATCGTAGTCGCGCCGAGGCCATTTGAAATAACCGCCGCAACTGTTCAGAAACTCGCAGCCCTGGCATTCTTCTTCCGCCGCCAGCGCTCGCGCGATCCATTCCCCCAGATCGGCATCGAGCGCAATATTGGCGTTCAGATCCACCAGCCGCCTGGACGGTTGTTCGACGCCTTCGTCAGTGACGTAGCGCAGGTACTGCGGATCGTCGTCCTGCAATACCCACAGCGGGGTCGGTTCGCCATGAAAAAACCCCTGCAAGGCACCATGAAAGTACTCGACCGGTTGAGCGACCGTGGACTGGTGTAGATAAAACTCCAGCACCACCGCCATCTCTTCGATCAGTGCCGGCTCGGGTTGTCCGACGTCCAGCCGCACCGCGAAATCCAGCGAGACCGCCGCCTTGACCGCCTTGCCGAACCCTGGCGCAACCGGGATGATCACCCGCATCGGATGGTTGTCGAGCAGATTGGTGTGGCGGTACAGCAGGGGGAATTCAGCGACGGGATCGCGCAGGATGAGCTCCAGCGGCAATCCCGGCGCCCAGGCGTTCAAGGGCTCGGAATCGGCGGCGAGCGACACGATCTGTACGCCGGCAACCCGTTCTGGATCTTCCGGTTCCAGCGCGGCGACCAGCGCGGCCGGCTCGTCGGTCCTGACGACCAACCGCTCCCGCCGGTAAGCGGATAGCAGGTGTAAGGGGATGTTGTAGGTGAGTTCGTTCATCAAAGCCATGCCTCGAACCGGGAACGGTCAGCGATTGTACCAGCCCTCGCCCCAGTCGGGGCCGTTGTACCAGGGTCGGTTGTACCAGGGCCGGTTGTACCAGGATCGGTTGTACCAGGGCCGGTTGTGCCAGGGCCGGTTGTACCAGCCCCAACCCCAGGGCTGCGGCCCCCCGCCCCAGCCGCCGCCGAAGTTGATCCAGCTGCCGCCTCTCGAACCGCCCCCCGGATAGCCGTAGCCGTATCCACCGCCCGCCTCGGCGTCATGTTCGGGAACCAGCAGGCCACCCAGCAGCACCCCGCCGATCACCGCCTTCGACCATCGCCCCAGGCCGATGAGAAAATCTCGCCGCTCGTCACGGATTGACTCCGGGGGCTCGCCCGGCAAAATCTCATGTTCTCGATCAGTCATGACCACCTCCGCGCGTCAGCGTCGGTATAACGACGGCGGCGCATGGAACAGCCCTCTTGGCGATTCACCGTTCATGCCGCCGGAACGTATCCAACACGAAACTTCATTCGCTGCTGAATCGTAATGGTAATGTTGGCATAATCTTTCTGAATTACCGCTGAACACTTCCCCTTGAACCCCACCATCACGGTCTTTCCCCATGCGTAGCCGCCGAGCAAACCGCTCTCTACCCTGCCTGTTGCTCGCCCTGGCAGTACTGGTTGTGCTCGGTCCAGCCAGTCTTGAGACCGCAGCGGCGGAACGCCTTCGCATCGGTCTGGTGCTGGGCGGCGGCGGCGCCCGCGGCATCGCGCACGTCGGCGTGCTCAAGATGCTGGAAGAACTGCACATCCCCATCGACTGCATCGCCGGCACCAGCATGGGTTCGATCATCGGCGGCTTGTACGCGTCCGGGATGACGCCCGAACAGATGGCCGAGACCGTGCAGCGCATCGACTGGCCGGCGGCGTTCGTCGATGGCCCGCCGCGCGCCGATTTACCCTTTCGCACCAAACAGGAACAGCGCGTTTTGCTGACCGACAGGGGGGTCGGCATCAAAAACGGCTCGGTGCAGTTGCCTCAAGGGCTGCTGCAAGGCCAGAACCTGCTGTTGCTGCTGGAAGAGTTGTCGCTGCCAGCCGCCCGGGTCCACGATTTCGACCAGCTGAAGGTTCCCTACCGGGCGGTGGCGACCGACCTGGTCACCGGCACGCCGGTGGTGCTCAAATCCGGCGAACTGGCCAAGGCGATGCGCGCCAGCATGTCCATCCCCAGCGCCCTGGCGCCGGTCGAACTGGAGGGCAAACTACTGGTGGACGGTGGGGTGTCGAACAACGTGCCGGTGGACGTAGCCCGGAAATTGTGCCGTCCGGACGTGATCATCGCCGTGGACGTGGGCGCGCCGTTGGCGCCGGCCAGCGAGCTGACCTCGATCCTGTCGGTCACCAACCAGCTCACCTCCATCCTGACCGTGCGCAATGCCCAGGAACAGATCAAAACCCTGGGGCGCAAGGACATCCTGATCACGCCGGACCTGAAGGATATCTCCAGCATCGATTTCGACCGCGCGTCGGAAGCCGTCCAAATCGGTTACGCCGCCGCCGAAACCCAGCGGAGCGCGCTGAGCCGGCTGTCGATAGCGCCGGACGCGTATCGAGCCGAGCTGGCGGCGCGGCCCCAATTACCCGGCGCCGCCGATGATCCGGTCGTTGATTTCATCCGGATCAAGAACAAAACCCGCCTGGCCGATCAGGTCATCGAGTCGCAATTAGGGATCAAGCCGGGCGACCGGCTCGATCCGCAACAACTCAACCGGAACCTCAACATCATTTATGGCATGGGCGATTTCCAGCAGGTTAGCTACTCGCTGGTCGAGGAAGACGGCAAAACCGGTCTGGTGGTCGAAGCCCAGGAGAGCTACATCGGCGCCAACACGCTCAATTTTGGACTCTTCCTTGGCGCCAATATGAAAGGGGATTCCCTGTTCAACATCAGCACCGCCTATACCATGACGCAACTCAATTCCCTGGGTGGCGAGTGGCGCAACTTCGTTCAGATCGGCGGTAACATCAAACTGGAGACCGATTTCTACCAACCGCTCGACGCGAATCAGGAATACTTCATCAATCCCTTCCTAAGCTATCAACAGTACGACCTCGACATTCAAAGCGATCCCCAGGCGCAAAGCGCCGAAACCCGTTTCCGGATCCACCAGGTCCAGGCGGGCGTGGAACTGGGTCGCAACCTGAAACATTGGGGGCGGCTGTCGCTGGGATTGTATTACAACGCCGGTCGCAACGATCTCCAGATCGGTCAATCCTCCCCCGACGAGGGCGATTTCAACGACAGTGGCTACTCGATTCGTTGGGCGGCGGACACGCTGGACAGCCTCAACTTTCCGACCTCGGGCTATTACGCCAGTCTCCGCTACAACAGCGCCCTGACCGCGCTGGGCGCCGATCAGGATCTCCAAACCCTCAGTCTGGACGCCTACAAACCTTTCACCTGGGGCAAATCCACCCTCATTCCCCGAGTGCGGCTGGCGGGTACTCTCGCCGGAGATCCTGGCCCACAAAACTTATTCCTGCTGGGTGGCTTCCTGAACCTGTCGGGTTACCAGATCGGCCAGGTTTCGGGACAGTACCTCGCCTTCGGAGAGCTGATCTATATGTATCGACTTGATAACACTTCGGCGGCGTTCACCATCCCCCTCTACGCGGGCGGTTCGCTGGAAGTCGGCGGAACCTGGAACAACCTCGACAACGTGACCTTCGATTCGCTGATTCCGGCCGGTAGCCTGTTCGTGGGCGCGGATACCCCGTTGGGGCCGCTCTATCTGGGCGCTGGCCTGTCCAGCGAAAGCAATGCCTCGCTGTACCTGATGTTGGGCAAGCTGTTCTGAATGGCGCGATTGATCCTGTTCAACAAGCCCCACGGCGTGCTCAGCCAGTTCACCGACCCCTCCGACCGGCCGACGCTGGCGGCGTACCTCGCGATCCCCGGCGTGTACGTCGCCGGGCGGCTGGACCGGGACAGCGAGGGGCTGCTGGCATTGACCGACGACGGCGCGCTGCAAGCCCGCATCAGCCACCCGCGTTACAAAGAAGTCAAGACCTACTGGGCGCAGGTGGAGGGCGATCCCACCGAGGCGGCGCTGGATCGGTTGCGTTGGGGCGTCGAACTCAACGATGGCCGCGCCCAACCGGCCACGATCCGGCATATCCCCGAGCCGGACGGGCTCTGGCCGCGCGATCCGCCGATCCGTTACCGGGCGGCGATTCCGACCGCCTGGCTGGAAATCACCCTGCGCGAGGGCCGCAACCGCCAGGTCCGGCGCATGACTGCCGCAATCGCCCATCCGACCCTGCGACTCGTTCGCTGGCGTATTGGCGACTGGACGCTGGACGGTCTGCAACCCGGCCAGTGGCGGGAAATGCCGGTGATCGTCACATCTCGACGCCACGCCAGGCTCCACCGCGATGGCCCCGGATCCCGCTGCACCCTCCTGGCTCGATGATTCCCGAAAACGGCGACCTTGTAGAGCGGACCCACCACAACCCGCTGGCAATCTGGCTCGTGCCCCATCCTCGCATGGCCGGCTGACGGTTCAGCCATGCTTCAGCCTCGCCTTGCAAAATACCGGTCCTGTGGCATGATTTGGACGTATCAGACCTATTTGCTCGGGATTAGGAGAATAAAGCTAATGAACACGCGCTGTATCGGTTTGGTGGGCGGTCTATTGGGTCTGAGCGTTCTAAGCGTTGCCAGCGCGGCGGATCCGACGCCGGAGGATGCCGTTCGCTATCGACAGTCCGTCTACACCGTGATCGGATGGCACTTCAAACCCATCGACGCGATGATAAAGGGAGAGATCCCCTTTGATGCCGCCGCCGTGGCGCGCCACGCGCGGTACGTCGAAATGATGAGCAAGGCGGCTCTTGAGGGTTTTCCGAAGGGTTCCGGCCCGGATGCGGTGAAGGATACCGAGGCCAAGCCGGAAATCTGGAGCCACTGGGACCAGTTCGAAACCAAAATGAATGACTTTCGACAAGAGGCCGCCAAGCTGACCGAAGTCGCCAAGGATGGCGATCAGGGCGCCATCAAGGCGCAGTTCGGCAAAACCGCTGAAACCTGCAAGGCGTGCCACAAGGAATTTCGCACGGACTGAACCGCGAGCCAAAGCGGTTGGTTACCCGGAAAGGCCATGCCGCGCATGGCCTTTTCCATTTCCAGCCCCCGCTCAACGCACCAACAGCCAAACGCTCAACCCCACGACCACCAGCGCCGCCAGCGCTCGCCACGGACTGACCAGGCGCGGAGTCGAACCGGCCAGTTCCGGCAGTACATGCTTGCGGCCGCTCAGCATCGGATGGATCAGATTTTCACGTTTGACCAGCAGATAAAACAGCACCGCCGCGACGTGGATGGCGATCACCGCCAACAGCAGATTGAAGTTGAAACGGTGAACGCTGCTCAGCCAATCACTGGTGCCCTTCGATACCCACGGGTACAGCGGCCCTTCGATCAGAATGTCGTCGTTGGCGAACAGTCCGGTGCCGGCCTGCACCAGCAGCAGCGCCAGCATCAGCACAATCGACCATCCCCCCATGGGGTTATGGCCCAGATAGAGCGGCGTCTCGCCACGCAGCAGAGCTCTGACGTAAGCCAGCGCCGCGCCCGGCCCGCGCACGAAATCGCCGAATCGTGCGGTCTCGCTGCCCACGAATCCCCAAATCAGGCGAAATAGCACCAGCGCCAGCACCGTGTAGCCGCCCCAAACGTGATAGTCCATGGTTCCACTGGTTTCGGCGGTCCACCACTGAGCGATCATCAGCCCGGCCAGCGTCCAGTGAAACAGCCGGGTCGGCAGATCCCAAACCTTGACGATCTGCGGGGTTTTCGGTTTTTCGGTCATCTCAATACCCTCGAAATTGCCTGGTTGCGCTAAGGTCACAAAACCCGTGTATTGTTTCCCATCGACCGAAAATAACCATCATTCAATTGTTCTCTTGACCTGGAATCACGGCCTGGGTTAGTTTGCAAACCATGAAACGCATGCAATCCACCGAACGGTTCGAACTGCGACTGAGTCGCCCGGCCTCCTGAGAGGAGCGCCGGGTTTCGTTGTTGCAGTTCATGAATACCGAACCGTTCACGAGGATTGACCCATGCTTGACCCCTACCGATCCCGTATCGTCCGCTCCCCCGTTTCCAGCGGTATTTATCAGCCCGTTTTCGCCCTCTTCCTCTCCCTGGCCCTACCGCGACTACGCTGCGGTCGTCGGGCCTAGCGGCTGCCCGGCGGCCGTATCGCGCCGCATCGCCTCCGTATCACGCCCATTTTGTTAGCTATCTTCGAGAGAGGAATATCCTGATGAACGTTGACGCCACCCGAAAATACCGTCCCTTTCCGCCCGTCCAGTTGCCGGATCGGCGGTGGCCCTCGCAAATCATCACCCAGGCGCCAATCTGGTGCAGTTCGGATCTGCGTGACGGCAACCAGGCACTGATCGAGCCGATGGACCGCGAACGCAAGCTCCGCTTCTTCGAACTGCTGGTCCGCATGGGTTTCAAGCAGATCGAAGTGGCGTTTCCCTCCGCTTCCCAGACCGACTTCGATTTCGTGCGCGATCTGATCGAGGGCGGGCGCATACCGGACGACGTAGCTATCCAGGCGCTCACCCAGTCCCGCGAGGAACTGATTCGTCGCACCTTCGACAGCCTGCGCGGCGCCAAGCGCGCGATCCCGCATCTCTACAACGCCACCGCGCCGATATTCCGCGAGGTGGTGTTCGGCCTTGACCGCTCCGGACTGATCGAACTGGCCCGCCACGGCGCTCGGCTGTTCGCCGAATGCGCCGCCGAACAGCCGGACACCGAATGGCAGTTCGAGTATTCGCCGGAAACCTTCTGTTTCACCGAGATGGACTTCGCGCTGGAAGTCTGCGAAGCCGTGCTCGATATCTGGCAACCGACGCCGGAGCGCAAGGCCATCCTCAATTTGCCGGCGACCGTCGAAGTGGCGACGCCCAACGTCTACGCCGACCAGATCGAATGGTTTTGTCGCCATCTTTCGCGTCGGGATGCCGTGCTGATTAGCGTGCATCCCCACAATGACCGAGGCACCGCCGTGGCCGCCGCCGAACTGGCGATGATGGCGGGCGCCGACCGGGTCGAAGGTTGTTTGTTCGGCAATGGCGAGCGCACCGGTAACGTCGACCTGATCACGCTGGGGCTGAATCTTCACAGCCAGGGAATCGACCCCGGTCTGGATTTTTCGGTGATGGACGAGATTGTCCGCACCACCGAATATTGCAACCAGATCGCGGTGCATCCACGGCATCCCTATGCCGGCGACCTGGTCTTTACCGCCTTTTCCGGTTCGCACCAGGACGCGATCAAGAAGGGTTTCACCGCCCAAGAACGGCGTTGGGCGACCGGCGACCCGCGCTGGGAGGTGCCCTATCTGCCGATCGACCCGGCTGACCTGGGCCGCAGCTACGAAGCGGTGATCCGGGTCAACAGCCAGTCCGGCAAAGGCGGCATCGCTTACTTGCTGGAGAAGGATCACGACCTGCGGCTGCCGCGCCGCTTGCAGGTCGAGTTCAGCCAGCGGGTGCAGGCCATCGCTGACACTACCGGCAAGGAACTCACTTCGGCAACTATCTGGGCGGCGTTTCAAGCGGAATATCTGCAAGCGGATCAGCCGTTCCATTTCATCGAGTACCGCACCGCGCCCGACGGTCACGCCGGCGGCGCCTGCAAGCTGACCGCGACCGTTCGCGAGCACGGACGGGAACGGCGCCTCTCCGGCAAGGGCAACGGCCCCATCGACGCTTTTACCGACGCGCTGAACCGGCATTTTGGCCTGAATGTCCGGGTGGTGGACTACCACGAACACGCCATCGGCGCTGGCGCCGACGCCACCGCCGTGTCCTATGTCGAAATCCGCATGGATGGGGAGCCCAGCTTGCGGTTTGGGGTCGGCATCGACAGCAACATTGTCACCGCCTCGCTGATGGCGGTGATCAGCGCGGTCAACCGGGCGCTGCGGCCGACGGCGGGCGCGGATGAAGACGTTGAGGGAACGCGGCGGGTTGTCGGGCTGGATGGGTAGGCCTTCGTTCGCACCCCTCGCCCGTCAGTGGGCGAGAGGTTGCGGGAAACGCCTCAGCCCTTCCTCGAGGGCGCCGTCGCGGAGCGGACGCCGTACCGATTCCCGTTCGCCCGGATGGCGCCGATGTCGTTGAAGATGGCCACATAGTTGATGGCCCGGCCCTTGGCATCGCGTAGCAGGGTCAAACCCAGCCACTCGGGATAGATCTCGCCGTTCTTGCGCCGGTTCCAGATTTCTCCCTGCCAGTGGCCCGCCCGCTCCAACTCCGCCCACATCGAAACGTAGAACTCCCGGTCGTGCCGGCCCGAAGACAGAAGATTGGGATTCCGCCCCCGCACTTCTTCCAGTGAATAACCCGTCACCCGGGTGAAAGCCCGATTGACCGAGACAATCTGGTTTTCGGCATTACTGATCAGAATCCCTTCAGCGCTTTGCTCGTAAACTGCGGCGGCCAGAAGCAATTCCCGCTCGGTTCGCAACTGAACGGTGATATCGTGGGCCGTGATCATTTTGGCGCGGTTCCCCCCCCAATCGAGGGTGTGGGAGACGATTTCGACATCGATCAGCACGCCGTTCTTCTTGCAATGCTTGCGCGCCTCGGCTCGCACCAGCCCTTCCTTGGCCTGGGCGATACTTTCCAGCAGACCCGGCACATCCTCCGACGGGCGAATGTCGGCGATGGTCATCGCCAGGAATTCGGCGCGGCTGTAGCCGTAATGATCGATGGCGGCATCGTTGACGGCCAGGAACCGCAAGGTCTCCAGGTCATATACCCACATCGGCACCGGATGCGCCTCGAACAACAGGCGGTAGCGGCTTTCGCTGTCCCGCAGCGCCACTTCGGCCTGCCGCCGCTGGCGTTCGCGCTCGAAGCTGTCCAGCGCAAAGGAAACATCGGCGACCATCTCGTCCAGTAGCCCGGTTAATTCCAGATCAAAGAATTCCGGTTCGGAGGCGAACAGATTGAACACGCCCACCACCGCGCCCGCCCGCTTCAACGGGAAAACCGCGCAGGACCGCACTCCGGCCGTCGCCATCAGGATCTGCCAGTCGGGCACTTCCTCGCCGCTGTCGTAGAATAAATCGTTGCCGACCCAGTGCGAGCCGCTGGACAGCACCACTTGTGCCGGCCGGTACGGCAGGGCGGCGGCGGGCTCGATCGTTGGGTCCAGCGACGCCGGTCGCCCACGCAGCTCGCCGTAAGCCGCCACCACGCGCAACTGCTGGGTATGAGGATCCCGCAAGCCGATCCAGGCGCCCTTGAGGTCGCCGCACTTGACCGCAATGCGGCATACTTCCTCGAACAACCGGTCGGTCCCGCCATTGTGCAGGATGGTCTGGCTGGTCAGGCTCAGCGCCGCATAAAACCGGGTGATCCGCGCCAGGCGCCGCTCGGCCAGCTTGCGGCTGGCGATATCGTCGATCACGCTGATGAAATATTCCGGCTGGCCGCCGGCGTCCCGCACCAGCGACATCGTGAGATCGATCCACACGGTCGCGCCATCTTTGCGCAGGTAGCGCTTCTCTATCGAATACGTCTGGATCTGGCCCGACAGGATCTGATTGACCAGATGCAAATCTTTGTCCAGATCGTCGGGGTGGGTGAGATCCTGAAAGGTCTTTTGCAGCAGTTCCAGGCGCGAGTAACCGACGATCGCGCACAGTCGGTCGTTGACCCGCAGCCAGCGACCGTCGGGCGCGATGTGGGCGATGCCGACCGCCGCCTGTTCGAACGTGCCGCGAAAGCGGCGCTCCCGCTCGGCCAGGGCGGCTTCCGCCTGCTTGCGCTCGGAAATATCGCGAACCACCGACTGAAAATAGCGGCGCTTCTGACTGATCAGGGGGCGCGCGCTGACTTCCACCGGAAAGATGACGCCATCCCGCCGCTGGTGCAGGACCTCGAACAGCGCCCCGCCGGCCTGGGCCACCCGGCGATAATCGTGTTCCACCGCATCCTGGCAGGGGGGCGCTCGCAGCACGCGGACATGCTGTCCCTTCAAGTCTTCCGGGCGATAGCCGTAATAGTGCCATACCTGATCGTTGGCCTCGATGATGGCGCCGTCCTCGGCCAGCAGCAGCACGACATCCAGCGATTGTTGGGTGAGCTGCTCGTAGCGGTGTTGCAGGTTGGCGCGTTCGAGTTCGCCGCGCAGGCGCTCCAGTTCGAAACGTGATCGGGCATTTTGCCACCAGAGCAAAACGCCGGCGCCGCCGGCGCCTAGCGCGAACAACAGCACGAAACCGATCCACGGCGCCAGCCGCCGGACGTGATCGAGTTCGTCGTGACCCAGGTTCTGGATCGCTTCGCGGTAGACCACGGCACCCAGCAGATAGGTCACCGCAAGCAGGGCCGCCAGCGTCACCGCCAGCGCCCAAGCAGTTCGTGAAGTGGGTACAGCCATGGGGAGGCGGGCGCCTGCCGTATCGCGTTCGGCTTCGAGACGGCGCAGGATCAGGTAAAGCAACAGGGCGGTGACCGCGACGAAAGCCCAATCCTTGGTGGTTTGCAGGCGGGTCAGCGCGGCCGGATCAACGCCCAGCCACAGGACGAGCTGGTCGGACCCAAAGATCCAGAACGCCGCGACCAGCGCGTAGGTGAGTACCAAAAACAACGATTGCGACATGCCCATCCACATTCAGAGACGATGCTCGATCCACCGCGAGTCATGCCGCCCGGAGGCGGGCGGAATCCTGTGACTATAGACAATCGCAGGAATGGTTGCCGGCCTGCCCTATTTCCAGTCCGACGCCGCGACGATCCGCGCCACCGCCTCTTCGACTCGATCCGGCGTGGTCAAGCTCGCCTGATCGGCCTTGAACGCCCCGAGGTCCAACAGGGCGCCGGCCACCGGAATCCCCGGCACCACCGGATACTCATCCGTCCGCGCGGCCAGCAGGCGCTGCGCGGCATCGCCGGCCAAGAACTCCAAAAACTGTCGCGCCGCGTCCACCTGCCGGGCATGGGCGGTCACACCGGCGCCCGCGACCTCGATCATGGCGCCCCAGCCCCCCTGATCCGGCCACACCATCCCGATTTGCCGCGCTGCAATCCGGTCCTCGTCCCGTTCCGAGCGCAACATTCTTATGTAGTCCTGAGTGTTGGCCACGGCGATGTCGCACACCCCGAGCGCCAGCGCCCGCAACGGCTCCCGATCGTCGCTTCGCGGTTCGCGCGCCAGGTTCGCCACCACGCCACGGGTCCATTCCAGCAACCGTTCGAAACCCCAGCGCGCCAGCAGGACCGTCAGTAGCGCGCGATTGCCGGCGTCCGCCGGGGACGCCATGCACAGACGCCCGCGCCAACGCGACTCCGCCAGCGACTCGTAGCCGGTCAGTTCGGCCGGCGACACCCGCGCCCGCGCGTACAGCAGCACCCGCGCCCGCACGGTCAAGCCGTACCAGAAGCCGTCATCGTCGCGGTATCGCGGCGGAACCCGCGCCACCAGCGACTGCGACCGCGCTGCCCGCAGCATGCCCGCCTGCCTGGCCACCCGCAGGCTCGCGCCGTCCATCCCAAACAGGACATCGGCCGTCGTGGTCGCGCCCTCCGCGCCCAGACGTCGCAACAGCGCCGCGGGCTCATCGCGGACGTAGCGGATCGTGTGCCCCGTTTCCTGGGCGAACAACTGAAAGACCGGCGCCAGCGGCGCCTGATCCAGCGCGCCGTAGACGGTCAGCTCCACCGCATGCACCGGTGGCCCGCCGCCCAGCGCCAGGAGCAGGACCGCCAAACTCCAGTATCGACCCAGCCGCTGCCCGAGACGGTTCATGGTGACGAACCGAATGGATCGTCGGCCGGCGGCGCGCACACTCGATCCGGTCCCTGCTGTTTGGCTTGCCGCAGTTGTTCGTCGGCGCGTTCGAGCAATCGGTCCAGCGATTCCGGCGGGTGGTAGTAGGCCACGCCCGCGCTGATCGTGAGCGGCCCCGGCAGCGCTTCGAACCGCAGGTTCTTCATCCGCTGGCGCATGCGCTCGGCCACCGGCCGCACGTTGTCGCCCGGCCGGATGGCCAGCACCGCCATGAAAGTTCCGTCGTGCAGGCGCACCGGCACATCCCCGGAGCGCAACACCTCGCGCAGCGCTCCGGCCACCCGCACCAATACTTCATCGCCGGCCTTGCGGCCGTGCGTTTCGCCGATTTGCGTCAAACCATCGACGTCGAACATCAGGACCGCGATGCCGCTGACCGGCCCCCGGTTATAGCGGGGCAACAACACGCTGGTGGTGTCCAGCAGGTAACGCCGATTGTACAGACCGGTCAGCGCATCGATGATGTGCGATTCGCGCCGGCTCAACCCGGAATCGCACCGCCTCAGCCCATACAGCGCCAACATCAACACCAGCAGCCAGATCAGCACGACCACCAGCAGGTTGCGCGCGATGGCGAGGCGGACTTCCGCATAAGGGGTCAGCACCCACATCTGCCAACCCCGATCAAGCAGTAAACTGGCCTGAACCAGATAGGTGACGGCAATTCCCACGGCCGGGGCGGGAGCCGGCATTTGCGCGGCCGGGGCGGCGGTATCCAGTGCGACGATCATGACGGTTCCCTCCCAGGTTCGCCCGGCCACCATGTCCAGCGGCCGCAAGTCCAGATCCTCGAACTGACGGGTGCGGGCGATCTGCTCCCGCACCTGCGGTTCGAGCGGTTGCAGTGTCCGGAATCGCCACTCCGGACGGCTGGATAAAAAAATCACGCCCTGCTGATCGGCGACCATAAACTCCGTTTCCTCATCGAACAGCAAGTGTTGCTGGCTGAAGTCGGCCTTGACCACCAGCACGCCCAACACCTGGTCGTCCGCCATCACCCGGGCGCTCGCGTAATAGCCGACGATTTTGGACGTGACTCCCAAGGCGACGTAGCGACCCGGATTTCCGCTCAGCGCTTGCCGGAAATAAGGCCGGAACCCATAATTCTGGCCGACGAAACTGTCTGGCGCTTGCCAGTTGCTTGCCGCCACCGTCCAGCCTTGCGGGTTCATCAGGAAAATCACCGCGCCGTGCAGCAGTCGGCTCAACGCTTCAAACCGCTGGCTGGCCGCGCGAGCCCGCTCCGGCGAGCCGGGCTCGCGCAGCAGATCGCGCAATTCGCGGTCATGGCTCAGCAGCGCGGGCGCCACGTCGATATCGTGCAGCGCCTGGGTCGTGGCGTTGGCGTAGCTCCTGAGGCGCTGCCCGTTTTTCCAACTCATCTGCCGCAGGGCGCCTTCTTCGGCCCAGTCGGCCGCCTGCCACAGCAGCAGGGGCAGCAACCCGACCAGACAGGCGATGACAAGCCAGCGATAAGGATGTGCCGAATACATATCTCTCAAGGGAAATTAGCAGGGACTAGGGATAAGGATGGTCCGTCGGAACTGGCGCATACGGCAGCGGCAAGCATAACAGCATCATCTCCCGCGTGCAGTGCGGATCGGCTGGCGCGACGATCACGGCACCCCCTGCCTCCGGTCGCAATCGGACGCGCCCGACGGCACGCATCCAACGGAACTTCCCCATGCAACGCAGCGACATTCTGGCTTTTCTGGGTTCCCTCAGCATCACTGGCCTGCTGGTCTGGGGGCTGGTGTATTTCATCAATACATGGTGGGCGCGGCTGCCCAAGGCCGTCGCCCTGGCCGTGTGCATTCTGCTGGCGGTGATGGTGATCGGCTATCCGATCCACGCGCTGGCGCGCTGGTCCGACCGCTACCTGGCACGGACTCTGGAAGCCAAGATACAAGGGGAGCGAAAGGATTAGGCGGGAACCCCGTCAGACCCCGGCGAAGCCGACCCACCTCATGCTTGCCCTGTTGCGAAGCTGGCTCCACCGCCGCCGACTGGAGCGGACCCGCATTCCGGCAGCCGCATGGTGGCCGGCCGTGGCGACGCTGCCGCTGGCGGACCGTTTGAATCCGACGGAGCGGGAACGGCTGCGCGATCTGGCAACGCTGTTTCTGCGCGAGAAGGCGCTGGAACCGGCCGGCGGTTTGGAGCTGACGCCCGAGATGGGGCCGTGCATCGCCGCCCAAGCCTGTTTGCCGATCCTCAATCTCGGACTGGACTACTACCGGGGCTGGAGTTCGGTGATCCTCTACCCGGAAGGTTTTCTGGCCCGGCATGAATACACCGACCCAAACGGTCTGGTCCACGGCGACTACCGGCCGCTGATCGGCGAGGCCTGGGAGCGCGGACCGGTGATCCTGTCCTGGGCCGACGCCGCGGCCAGCCCCGCAGAGCCGGGCCACAACGTGGTGATTCACGAAATGGCCCACAAGCTGGACATGCTGACCGGCGAGGTCAACGGCCTGCCGCCGCTGCACCGCGACATGAACGTGCGGGAATGGAGCCGTGTCTTCAACGGTGCCTACCAGCGGCTGTGCCGAGAGGTGGACTGGGGCCGACCGACGGCGTTGGATCCCTATGCCGCCGACAGCCCCGGCGAATTCTTCGCGGTGATCAGCGAAGCCTTTTTTACCGCGCCCGGGATGGTGATCGGGATTTACCCGGAGGTTTACCGGCAGCTTCAGACGTTTTACCGGCAGGATCCGCTGGCCCGGTCCGACGGCTAGCGCCGCTACCAGAAATCATCCAGCTTCGCCTGCTCCCAGGTGGCGCGCAGAACCTGCCAGTCGTTCTTGCCCCGGCGGATCAGTTCGAGGTCGAAGCGATAAAGATCGGCGTTCAGACCGATCAATTGGTCGGCGCTGGTCACCGGCCGCCCGGCCATCGCCGCCGCCACGCTGACCGTGGCATGATCCGGGTCCGTAAGAACGATGTCGCGAACGCGGGCGAACAGGTGAATGGACTGATGGCGCAGGACGTGCAGCCGGATCAGGTTTTCCACCGTCTTGCGGTCGCGACCCCAAGCATCGGTGTAGTCCTCCGCGATCAGCGCGCGCAGATCGTGGACGTTGCGTTCCTCGGCCGCAACCTGGACCCGGGCGACGAGCTGGCGGATTTCGGTTTCGGGGGAATCGGCCGGCCGCGAGCAGGCCGCCAGCATGATGAGGATCGTCCAGACCCATGACCGGCCACCGTAACGCGTTATCATTCCCATCCGGATATCTCCACTACCCTTGGCCGGCTGACTGCCGGCGACTCGCTTGCTCACTCTTTCCACCCGCGCGGAATCCGCCATGAACCACCAGTTTGCAATCCTTGAAAAGACCCTTTGCTATCGCGGTTTTTTCCGCATGGAACAGTATCGGCTAAAACACGAATTGTTCGCCGGCGGCTGGAGCCCGGACATCACCCGCGAGTGTCTGGAGCGCGGCCATGCGGTTGCCGTCCTGCTATTCGACCCGGAACGGGATCAAGTGGTTTTGCTGGAGCAATTTCGGGTCGGCGCGATGGAGTTTCCCGGTGGTCCCTGGCTGCTGGAGATCGTCGCCGGCATCATGGACGATCCCGCCGAAACCACCGAGGAGGTGGCGCGGCGCGAAACCGAGGAGGAAGCGGGCTGCGAACTGCTGGAGCTGATTCCCATTTGTCACTATCTGGTCAGCCCCGGCGGCACGTCCGAAAGCATCACCCTGTTCTGTGGCCGGGTGGACACTTCGAACCTCACTCCCGGCATCCGCGGGCTCGCCTCCGAGCATGAAGACATCCGCTTGCACCGGGTCTCCCGCGCCGAGGCGCTGGAGTTGCTGCATGCCGGCCGCATCAATTCGGCCGCGCCGATCATCGCCCTGCAATGGCTGGAATTGAACCGGCCGAAACTGCTAGAGCGTTGGGGACTGGCGCCGACCTAGATCCCCAGCCGGCCCAAGTCGGGATCGGGCTGCGACCGCTCCCAGATCAGGCGGAACAGCTCCAGCAACTCCCTCATGCGCTCGCGGGGCTCCGGCTCGTAGCCGCCGAGCAGGCGGCGCGGATCGCTGAAACGCAGCAGCGCCCGTTCGTCGGCGATGGCGAACGCCTGGTTCAGTTCCGGCCGGTCCGGGATTTCCGGCCGGTTCAGGGTGCGCAGCAGCAGCGCGCTGGTCAGCCGCTCGCTCAGCCGCGCCAGCCGGGGACAGTCGCTGCGCCATTCCCTGGCGGGCGGCAACACCAGATGCAGGCGCAATTTGGGCTGGCTCACTACTCGATTGCGGATGACGTCGAGCACATCGGGATCGTCGTACAACTCGGGCCGTATCAGAGGGGTATACCACAGCAGCGTACGCCGCATCCCGCCGAGCAGATCCAGCAGAGCGCGCCGGCTGTCATCCAGTCCGTTTAGCGTCATCGGGGAAAGCAGCTCGTCATTCGCCATCATCGCCACCTCGCCATTGAACGGTAGGAGTCAGAGAGGTCGGGGCAATAGCATAAACCCAACCACGCGCCAGCCCGACAGACCAAAACCCGTCTTGGGAAACCGGCTTCACAAGAACCGAAGAGGAATCCATAGTGAAAAAGGAGATTTTGCCCGTGGCCTCATCGCTTTTCGTGCCGCCGGGTTATTCGGATAGGCTAGACCTGAATCCGCCCATTCGACGCTCTCGTCGAGGC
>JAPUDV010000035.1 GCA_027492875.1 Candidatus Competibacteraceae bacterium
CGATTTTTGGGGTTTTTTCCAGAATTTTATTAAAAATATCCAATAAAATCAATGCTGGAGATGGGCTAACTTGTTTTTCGACCACTAAAAAGGTGCTTTCAAATACACCATCAAGGGGTACTAATCACCCGATGATCATTTAACCGCTTGATTCCGCATCACCCAGCCCCACGAAACGCCCCCTAAACCGGCTAGCCAACACCCCACCGGCTACCGAGCGTCCCATATTCCAAGCAATGCAGCGCTTCCGGCAAAGGATACGTCCAAAAATGGGACTTTGCACAATACAATCGCAAAAAATGACATCCATCTCTCGCCCCCACATCCGCCAGCCCCTATCCCATTGACCGGCTTCCAATAGTTTTCGCCTCGCGCTCAATACTTCATGGCCCGCCGCATCGTTTTGGACTGACCACCGTCCCGCCGCCTGCTCTCTCCCTGCGCCACTGCTTTTTTCACAGCAACCGTCACAATTGCCACAACCCGCGCGATTTCCCCTGTTATCCCCGCCCATCCTGTCGCCCATCGTTTCCAGGAGAGAACCATGGGCCACTTCGCCGACTGCATCAAGATCATCCTCGCCGAAGAAGGCGGCCTATCCGTCGATGCCCGCGACCCCGGCGGCTTGACGAAATACGGCATTTCCCAACGGGCCTACCCCCATCTCGACATCCGCGCCCTGACCCTGGACGACGCCGAAGCGATCTACCACCGCGACTACTGGACGCCGATCCAGGGCGATGAATTCCCCGCCGGCATTGCCCTGCTGCTATTCGACGCCGCCGTCAACCAAGGCACGGGAACGGCGGCCAAGCTGCTGCAAAAGAAGGTGGTGGGCGTGACGGAAGACGGGGCTGGTACCGGCGTTTGCTGCGGATGTACGCCACTGCGTTGGGTAACCGCCTGCTTCGGGTCGCACTGGCACCGGCTTGGCACGATTCCAACCTCATGCAACCGAACGATTCGCCATTCCCGCTATACCCCGCCCGAACGATTTCAGGCTACCATGACGCACCCAATCCCACCGGGATTCTCCGCATGGCCAAACGTACTCCCCTGTATGCCCGCCACGCCGCCCTGGGGGCGAAGCTGGTGGATTTCGGCGGCTGGGACATGCCGCTGCATTACGGTTCGCAGCTCGACGAACATCATCGGGTGCGCCGCGCCGCCGGCGTGTTCGACGTATCGCACATGACGGTGGTCGATTTCGCCGCCCCCGCTCCGACCCGCGCCCTGTTCCGCCACCTGCTGGCCAACGACGTCGCCCGTCTGTATCCCGGCAAGGCGCTGTACACCTGCATGCTGAACGAAGCCGGCGGGGTGATCGATGATCTGATCGTTTACGACCGGGGCTCGGCCGGCTACCGGCTGGTGCTGAATGCCGCCACCCGCGACAAGGATCTGGCCTGGATCGCGCCGCTCGCCGAACGCTTCGACGCCGCTTGGCGCGAGCGCGACGATCTGGCGATGCTGGCGGTGCAGGGTCCCGAAGCACTGGCTCGGCTGGAAAGCGTCTTGGGTGCGGACACCCTGGTGGCCGCACGCGCGCTCAAGCCGTTCCATGCTCTGGAAACCGACGCCTGGTTTGTCGCTCGCACCGGCTACACCGGCGAGGACGGAGTGGAAATCCTGCCGCCCGCCGCCGCCGCGCTGGAACTATGGGACCGGATCGTCGCCGCCGGCATCGCGCCCTGCGGGCTGGGCGCTCGCGACACCCTGCGGCTGGAAGCCGGCATGAATCTGTACGGCAGCGACATGGATGAAACCACAACGCCGCTGGTATCCGGACTGGGCTGGACCGTGGCCTGGGAACCGAGCGCGCGCGATTTCATCGGCCGCGCCGCGCTGGAACGGCAACGGACGGCCGGCGTGCCGCAAACCTTCGTCGGCTTGGTGCTGGAGGATCGCGGCGTGCTGCGCGGCCACCAGCACGTCTTCGACGGCGAACGCCTGATCGGCCAGATCACCAGCGGCACCTTTTCCCCCACCCTGAACCGCGCCATTGCCCTGGCGCGGGTTGAAGCCGGCGCGCGCGCGCGCTGCCAGGTGGAGATCCGCGGCAAACGCCTGCCGGCGCGAGTGGTCCAGCCGCCGTTCGTCCGCCATGGCCGCGCCCTGATCGAATGACCCCACCTCCAAACCACCGCTGTTGAGGAATCAAACCCATGAGCAGCAATATTCCCGCCGACCTGCGTTACACCGAATCCCACGAATGGGCGCGCGCCAACGACGACGGCACCGTCATGGTGGGCATCTCCGACCATGCCCAACACCTGTTGGGCGATCTGGTGTTCGTGGAACTCCCGGAAGTGGGCCGCGCCGTGGCGGCCGCCGAAAGCTGCGCGGTGGTCGAGTCGGTCAAGGCCGCCTCCGACGTTTACAGTCCGCTGGAAGGCGTGATCGTCGAGGTCAACGAAGCGCTGGCCGACACCCCGGAACTGATCAATGAAGACCCCTACGGCGAGGGCTGGATTTTCCGGCTCAAGACCGCCGCCGCGCTGGACGGGCTGCTGGACGCGCTCGCCTATGAGGCCATCGCCATCGCCGACGAGGATGACGACGCCAGCTCGCTGGCCAATCCCAATCTGGTCGAATAACGCGGGGGCAGATCGTCATGCCGTTTATCCCCCATACTGCGGACGATGTCCGGGCGATGCTGGCCGCCATCGGCGCCCCCGATCTGGATGCGCTGTTCGAGGAAATCCCGTCCGCGCTGCGGGTCGGCGCGCTGCCGGCCCTGCCGGAGGCGCTGGACGAGTTGCGGGTCACGAGGCTGATGGAGGCGCGGGCGGCGGATTATCCCCGTCCGCTGTGCTTCCTGGGCGCTGGCGCCTACGAGCATCACATCCCGGCGGCGGTGTGGGAGATCGTCGGCCGCGGCGAATTCTACAGCGCCTACACGCCCTACCAGCCGGAAGCCAGCCAGGGTACCTTGCAGGTGTTGTACGAGTATCAGAGCATGATGGCGGGCTTGACCGGCTTGGCCGTGTCCAACGCATCGCTGTACGACGGCGGCTCGGCGCTGGCCGAGGCGCTGCTGATGGCGGTGCGCGCCAACCGCAAATCCAAGTCCAAGCGGGTTCTGGTCCCCCGGACACTGCATCCGTTGTACCGACGGACCGCCCGCGCCATCGTGCACAATCAGGGCATCGAACTGGTGGAGTTGCCCTACGATGCGACCGGCGGCCATACCCCGGTCGAGGCGCTCGCCCCCTACGCCGGGCAGGATTTCGCGGCGCTGGTCATCCCGCAGCCCAACTTTTTCGGGGTGCTGGAGGATGCGGACGCGCTGACCGACTGGGCGCACCGGCACAACACGCTGGCGCTGGCGGTGGTCAATCCCACCGCGCTGGCGATTCTCACGCCGCCCGGCGAGTGGGGCGAGGCTGGCGCCGATATCGCTTGCGGCGATGGCCAGCCGCTGGGCTCGCCGCTGTCTTCCGGCGGTCCCTACTTCGGCTTTCTATGCTGCCGGCGGGAATGGGTGCGACAGATGCCCGGCCGCTTGGTGGGCCGCACCGTGGATCTCGACGGCAAGACTGGTTTTACCCTGACCTTGCAAGCCCGCGAGCAGCATATCCGCCGCTCCAAGGCCACGTCCAACATCTGCACCAATCAGGGACTGATGGTCACCGCCGCCACCCTGTACCTGTCCCTGCTCGGCCCGCACGGCCTGGAACAGGTGGCCGCCACCTGCCATGCCAATACCCGCGTGCTGGTGGAGCGGCTGACGCAAGTTCCGGGAGTCGATCGGGTTTTCGACCGACCGGTGTTCCACGAGGCGGTGTTGCGGCTGCCGCGCCCGGCGCGGGAAGTGCTGGACGGATTGCTGGCGCGCGGCATTCTCGGCGGCTTCGATCTGAGCGGCGACTATCCCGAACTGGGCGACGCCCTGCTGGTGTGCGCCACCGAAACCCGGGACGAAGCCGACTTGCAGCATTACGCGGCGGCGCTGGCGGCGTTACCGTGAAAATTTAGAAATCGAGGTTGTTCGATGAAGCTCGCGGTGATTGTGCATCAGGCGGAGGAAGGCGGCTATTGGGCGGAAATCCCGGCGATTCCAGGTTGTGCGACACAAGGCGATACTTTTGAGGAATTGTTGAGCAACCTGTACGAAGCCGTGGAAGGTTGCCTGTCCGTGAATTCAAGCGATCTCCAGGTCTCCGGAACCGACAGATTGCTGGAGATCGTTGTTTGAAATCTGCTGGAAAAACACGGATGGCGGTTAGCACGAGTGAAAGGTAGTCATCACATTTACGCAAAATCCGGCCATGATATTCGGATTCCTGTGCCGGTTCATGGTAATCAGGCTCTGAAAATAGGCCTGCTCAAGCATTTCATGACCATTGCTGGAATTGATGAAGCGGTGTTGTAGAACCCGTCCTGGTACCCATCCAATAGGAGGAAATTTCCCATGGCAACCATCACCTTCAAAGGCAATCCCATCCACACCAACGGCGATCTGCCCGTCGCCGGCGCGCCCGCGCCCGACCTCAAGCTGGTGACCGTCAGTCTGAACGATGTCACCCTGGCCGATTTCGCCGGCAAGAAAAAACTGCTGAACATCGTGCCCAGCCTGGACACCCCGGTGTGCGCGCTGTCCACCCGCAAATTCAACGAACACGCCAAGACCCACCCCGATACCGTCGTTCTGATCATTTCCGCTGACCTGCCCTTCGCCCAGAGCCGGTTCTGCGGCAACGAGGGCCTGGATAACGTGGTCACCCTGTCGATGATGCGTTCGCGTAAATTCGCCAAGGATTACGGCGTATTGCTGGAAGACGGGCCGCTGGCTGGCCTGACCGCCCGCGCCGTGGTGGTGCTGGACGAGAACAACGCCGTGCGCCACACCGAACTGGTGCCGGAAATCGCCCAGGAACCGGATTACAACGCGGCGCTGGCGGCGCTGGGATAATCCTGACGATCCCTCAAGCCCCGGTGCTCCCTTCATGCTGATCTTCGACCAGTCCCGTCCCGGCCGGCGGGGGGTTATCCCCGCCGCCGCGCCCGATCACGCCCTGTCCGACCTGCCCGCTTCCCTGCTGCGCCGCCGCGCCGCGCCGTTGCCGGAAGTGTCGGAGCTCCAGGCGGTACGCCACTACACCCGGCTGTCGCAGAAAAACTTTTCCATCGACACCCACTTCTATCCGCTGGGTTCCTGCACCATGAAGTACAACCCACGGATCTGCCACAGCCTGGCCTCGTTGCCCGGTTTGCTGGCTCGCCACCCGCTGGCGCCGGACAGCATCAGCCAAGGCTTTCTGGCCTGCCTGCACGAATTGCAGGAGATGCTGCGGGAAGTGACCGGGATGCAGGCGGTGTCGTTGACGCCGATGGCCGGGGCGCAGGGCGAATTCGCCGGGGTGGCGATGATCCGCGCCTACCACCTGGCGCGCGACGACCGCGACCGCCGCGAGATTCTGGTGCCCGACGCCGCCCACGGCACCAATCCCGCCACCGCCATCATGTGCGGGTTTACCGTGCGGGAAATCCCCACCGATGGTAACGGCGACGTCGATCTCGCCGCTCTGCGCCAGGCGGTCGGGCCGCACACCGCCGGTCTGATGCTGACCAACCCCTCGACCCTGGGCGTGTTCGAGCGGAACATCACCGAGATCGCCGCCATCGTCCACGAGGCCGGCGGCCTGCTCTATTACGACGGCGCCAACCTCAACGCCATTCTCGGCAAGGCCCGCCCCGGCGACATGGGTTTCGACGTGATCCACATGAACCTGCACAAGACCTTCGCCACCCCGCACGGCGGCGGCGGTCCCGGCGCGGGACCGGTGGCGGTCAACGCCCGGCTGGAACCGTTTCTGCCGATCCCCATCGTCGGCAGGGAAGGCGAACGCTATCGCTGGCTGAACGAAGCGGACCGGCCCCAGAGCATCGGCCGTCTGTCCGCGTTCATGGGCAACGCCGGCGTGATTCTGCGCGCTTATATCTACGCCCGGATGCTGGGCCGCACCGGCATGGGCCGGGTGGCCGAATACTCCACCCTGAACGCCAACTACCTGCTGGCGGAGCTGGCGAAAGCCGGTTTCGAGCCGGCTTTTCCACGGCGGCGGGCCAGCCACGAGTTCATCATCACCCTCAAGCGTCAGGCCAAGACGCTGGGCGTGACCGCCATGGATTTCGCCAAGCGCCTGCTTGATCTGGGTTATCACGCGCCGACCACCTACTTTCCGCTGTTGGTGCCGGAATGTCTGCTGATCGAGCCGACCGAGACCGAATGTAAGGAGGAGTTGGACGGCTTCGTCGCCGCGATGCGCCAGATTCAGCAGGAAGCGGAGAGCAGCCCCGAACAGGTTAAGGGTGCGCCCCATCACCGGCCGGTGCGGCGGCTGGACGAGGTGCGCGCCGCCCGCGACATGGATCTGGCCTGGCGGCCGGTCGAGTCCTGATTCCGATGGCCTTTCAAAATCATAGGGGCTGGCGCCGGCTAATCAACGCCACCGGCTATTCCTGGGCCGGATTGAAAGCGGCCTGGCGCAACGAGGAAGCGTTCCGGCAGGAGAGTCTGCTGTGCGCGGTGCTCGCGCCGCTGGCGTTGTGGCTGGGCGACGGCGCGGTGGAGCGGGTGCTGTTGATCGGCAGCCTGCTGCTGATCGTGATCGTCGAACTGCTGAACACCGGCATCGAGGCGGCGGTGGACCGCATCGGACCGGAGCGCCACGAACTGTCGGGCCGGGCCAAGGACATCGGCTCGGCGGCGGTATTCGTGGCGCTGCTGAATGCCGGGGTGGTCTGGCTGCTGATCCTGCTCGCCTGAAACGTTCCGCCCGATGCCGGAACCCTTTTCGATCCTGCCGTTCGCGCAGGATTTGCTAATCTTTCAGCAGTTGTCACGGAAAAAGCCAATTGTCCCAGAATAAATAGCAGCCATACTGATCGGGAATCCGGAGGAGAGAGCCGTGCGAACAGGCGTCGTCATCGATTCGGCCTGCGACCTGCCGCAGTCCTATATAGAGCAGCACAACATCCATATCATGCCGATTAGCCTGATCTTCGGCTACGATGTCTTCAAGGACGCGCGCGATCCGGAAGCCACCCAGAATTTCTACCGCAAGTACCTGTCCGAAAAGACGCTGGACATCGAAACCGCGCCGTTTTCAGTCGAGCAGATCCTGGATCTGTTTCTTGGGGAACTGGTGCTGAAATACGACCGGGTGCTGGTCGTCACCATCTCCCAGGCGCGCAGTCAGATCTTCGCGAACGCCACCGAAGCCGCGTTCGCCATCCTCAAGCAATACCGGGAAAGACGCCAGAAAGCCGGCTTGGCCGGTTCGTTTGCCCTGAAGGTGCTGGACAGTAAAACCCTGTTCACCGGCGAAGGCGTGCTGGTGCACGAGGCCATCCGCCTGTTGCGGGAACACGATCCGAGCTTCGGCGCGCTGCGCGCCACCATCGAGCAACTGAGCCAACAGGTCCACGCCTATCTGGTGCCGGAAGATCTGTTCTACCTCCGTCACCGGGCCAGCAAGAAAGGCGAGAAAACCGTCGGTTTGCTCGGTTATCACTTCGGCTCCCTGCTCGACATCAAACCGATCATCGGTTTTCATCGCGGCGCAAGCCAAGTCGCCGCCAAGGAACGAGGGTACGACCGGGCGCTGGTCAAACTGTTCGACATCGCCCGACAGGCCATCGAAACCGGCTTGGCCACGCCGGTGGTCAACATGAGTTATGCCGGCGATCCCGAAGTCATCCGCCGCAAGCGCGCCTTCATCGGCTTCGAGCGCCTGGCCCGGGAGCGCGGCGTCGAACTGCTGCTGTCGGTCATGAGCACCACCGCCGGGATCAACGTCGGGCCAGGCGCGTTCTGCCTGGCCTATATCGATGGGCCACCGGTCGCGTTGGAGACCGGCGCTAACAGCACCGCGCGGGACGCGAGTCCAACACCCGAGGCGGACGAACTGCCGGACGACTGGGCGATCTAGCCCGTGCGCCGCCCGGGTGCGCCCTCGCAAAACCGCTGCATCGAGGACGCCGCCTACGCACGCCGGCCCGCCGGTCGCCGCCGCATGAAGAACCGGTACAGCACCGGAATGACGAACAGCGTCAGCACGGTGGAAAAGGCCAGCCCCCAAACGATGCTGGCCGCCACCGGCCCCCACAATAGCGATTTCCCCGCCAGCCCGAACGCCAGCGAGAACAGGCCAGCGATGGTGGTGCCGGTGGTCATCAGGATGGCGATCACCCGCCGGCGCGCGGCGTACAGCGTGGCGTGCAGCACGTTCATGCCGGCGGCGCGGCGGGCGTTGGCGGCGTCGATCAGCACGATGGCGGCGTTCACCGCGATGCCGGTCAGCGCGATCACCCCGTAAAGCGTATACAGCGACAGCGGATTACCCGACACCAGCAGACCCAACGTCACGCCGGTGAAGGCCAGCGGCACCGTCACCAGGATCAGCAGCGGCTGAAAGTAGCTGCGAAACTGCGCGGCCAGAATCAGATAGATCAGCCCCACGCCCAGCAGAAACAACGGCCCCATCGCCTCCAGCGATTCGTTGATGTCGTCCAGCTCGCCGGAGAAATCGAGATCGGTGGCGGGGTAACGCGCCCGAATCTTCTTCCACTCCGCGCGCAACCGAGCATTCGCCGCCAGGGTATCGATGGTCTCCTTGTCCAGGTCGGCCTCCACGGTGATGGCGCGGCGCAGGTTCCAGTGCCGGATCAGGCCAAGACTCTTGCGCTCCTCCGTCACCAGCAAAGCGCCCAGGGTCGTGGTCCCGCCGCCGGGCAGGGCGATGGGATCGTCCAGCAGCTCGCGTATTCGCGCCACCGTGCGCGGCGCGGCGCGAACCCGCAGTTCCACCTTCTCGCCCCGGTCGCGCAGGTCGGCCACCACCTCGCCGTCTAGGTGTAACCGGACCAAGCGGGCCACCGTGCCGGGGTCCAGTCCGGCATTGCGGGCGGCGTTCACGTCCACCCGCAGGCTCAGCTCGTCGCGGCCTGGCGTATCGTTGTCCACCACGTCGCGGGCGCCGGGAATGTTCGCCACGATGGCCTTGATCGCGTCGGCGGCGGCGCGCAGCTCCACGCGGTCGTCGGCGCGCACCTTGACGCTGATCGGCTTGGCGGTCGGCGGACCGCCGGACAGCTTGAGAAAGGAAATCGCCGCCCGGCCCGGCGTTTGGGTCACCGACTCGCGCATGTCTTCGATGATGTCGTCCAGCCCGCGCACGCCCGGTGCGGCCGGGTTGAGCGAGACCGCGATCTGGCCGTACTGGTCGCCGTAAAGCGGTTCCATCTCGGTGAACTTGATGCCGGCCAGCGAGCTCACCGAGCGCGCCTCGCCCGCGCGCAGTCCGGCGCGCACCCGCTCCTCCACCTTCAGGGTCTGGCGCAAGGTTTCCTCGATGGGCGCATCCGGCGGCATGTCCACGTTGACGTAGTACAGCCGGATCGGGTCGAAGGCGAAGAATTGAAACTTTACCAATCCGCCACCGACCGCCGCCGTCGCACCGAGAAACAACGCAAACGCCCATCCCAGATAGAGCAGCGGGTAACGCATGACGTGGATCAGCAGCCGGGTGTATTTCACCCGCAGCAAGTGCGTCCAGCGCTCGCGCAGCGCCTGGGTGCGCGAGTGGCCGATGGCGCGTTCCCCCAGCGCCACGACATGCGCCGGCAACATCCAGAACGCCTCGATCAGGCTGACCGTCAGCCCCACCGTCACCACGAAGGGGATGACGAACATGAATTTGCCGACGATGCCCGGCAGCAGCATCAGCGGCAGGAACGCCGCAATCGTGGTGGACACCGCCGCCAGCACCGGCCAGCCCACCTCGCGGATGGAGTCCAGCGCGGCATCGAAGGCTTTCATCCCGCGTTCCATACGGAAATACATGGCCTCCACCAGCACCACCGCGTCGTCCACCAGCATGCCGAGCACGATGACGATGCCCAGCAGCACCGAAACATTGAGCGTCGAACCGACCGCGTCCAGCAGCACGAAGGCGCCGGCGACGGCAAACACCACGCCCAGGGTCACCATGGTGGCGATGCGCGAGCCGAGGAACAGCCAGCACACGCCCAGCACCAGCAGCAGGCCGATGGCCGCGTTGTTCTGCATGATGCCCAGCGCCTGGCGAGTCGCTACGGTCTGGTCGTCGGCCATGACCAGCTTCAGGCCGCTGCCGGCCAGCACCGCGTTCTTGCGGTCGATGTAGTCGCGGATGTGGCCCACCAGGTCCAGGGTGTTGGTG
Organism: Candidatus Competibacteraceae bacterium; assembly: GCA_027492875.1. Lineage (GTDB taxonomy): Bacteria > Pseudomonadota > Gammaproteobacteria > Competibacterales > Competibacteraceae > Competibacter. Next base: position 10,209 of record JAPUDV010000035.1, read on the forward strand.
TAGCCGATCTTGCTCACCGACAGCATCACTCCCGGTTGACCCGCCATGCTGGCGAGTTGGCGGGGGTCATCGCGCCCGCGTCGTATTCTAGCCACGGCGTCCAGCGGCACCCGGGCGTCGATCGCTCCCGGCGGTTGCAGGTAAAAACCGGCCAGCCGCTCCGGATCGGCGGTGGCGCCGTTCACCCGCACCAGCCACTCGCCGCCATCGGTCTTGATCTTGCCGGCGAACACGTCGCGAAACCACAGCCGCAGCGCCTCGGCCAGATCGGCGGCGGTCAGTCCGCGAGCAGCCAGCGCCGGCGGGCTGAATTCGACCAGCAATTCGGGCTCCTGAAAGCCCAGCGCCAGCACCTGATCGACGCCGGGGATTTGCTTCAGATCGTCCTTCACCGTGCGCGCGGTGGAGCGCAGGGGTTCGTCGTCGGCTTGGCCGGTCAACACCACCATGGCGGTGGGAAAACCGTTGGAGGTGGTGATTTCGAGAATTTCCGGGTCCAGCGCCTCCACCGGCAGTTCGGCGTTGGCCTTGTTCTGAATTTCGCGGCGCAGATCGTTGACCCGTTTGTCGAACACCCGCACCGGGATGTCGCGAAAGCGCACCAGAATGTTGGAGACGCCCTCGCGCGAGGAACTGACCACGAATTTGATGTCCTGGACGTTACGGATCGAGTCTTCCAGCGGGTTGGTGACACTCTTTTCCACATCCTCGGCGGAGGCGCCGGGCAGGACGGTGGAGACGTTCACCCAGTTGAAGTTGATCTCGGGGTCCTGCTCGCGCGGCATGTGCGTGTAGGCGAGCAGACCCATCAGGATCACCACCACGAAGGCGATATTGGCCAGCGGGTGGTTAGTGATCAGCGCCTGGAAGAAGCGCATGTCAGCGCGTTCCATCGGTCGCGGTCACCGGCTGGCCGTCGGTCAATCCTTGCTGGCCGCGCACCACCACCGGCGTTTCGGGCGGTAGCGCCACCGCAAACGGCCGACCTTCCTGGGCGGTGGGTGTCGGCACGAAACGGGCGTGGCCGTTTTCGATCACGAACGCACCCAGGGTTTGGTCGCGCTTGACCAGCAGTTCGGGCGGCAGCGACACGCCCGGCGCGTGCCAGCGCAAGGCGCCGCTGCTACCGGCCGGAGCAGCCGAGTCGGTGAATGCCAGACGGGCGACGCGGGTGCGCGCCGCGACATCGACCACCGGCGACAATCGCAACAACCGGGCTGGGTAGGTCTTAGCTTGGCTCTCGAACACGATTTCGGTCGCTTTCGGGAGTTCGTCGGCCTGGGCTACCTGGATCTGGGCTTCGATCTCGGGCGACGCCAGGTCCACCAATCGCAGCAGCGTTATACCCGGAGTCGCCATCGCGCCGATCTGGGCTTGACGTTCCAGCACCACGCCGGCGAACGGCGCCAGGATGCGGCATTTCTCGACGTTACGCGCCGCCACCGCCCGTTGCGCCTGGGCCACATCCAGATCGGCCTCGGTGGCTTGGACCCCGGTTTGCAATTCCAGCACGGCATCGTCGGACACGAACTGTTTTTTGCGCAGCGACAGCGCCTGCCGGAGTCGCTGCTCGGCCAGCGCCACCCGCGCCCGCGCCGCCGTCACTTGCGCCTCGGCCTGGGCCAGCGCCAGCCGGTAATCGGTGGCGTCGAGCTCCAGCAGCAGTTGCCCGGCCTTGACCATGCCGCCGACCTCGGCGTGGACCCGCGCCACCTTGGCGGTTACTTCGGCGGCGATCCGGCTGTCGTTGGGCGCGATCACACCGGCTGGCGCCGTGCCTCGATAGGGTAGCGCCACTTCCCGCACCGGTCGGATGCCGACCTCGACCGGTGCGGCGGGCTGGGCCAGCGCCAGCGAACAGAGAAGCAGGCTGGCGGGAAGAAAGGTGAGTCGTGGCATGGCATTCCAAGGATTGCGGGGAACGATGGATTCCGGAAGGGAGGGCACAAACACTCAGAGGCGTTTTTTACAGCCTCTTGGGGCTTAAGGTGTTGAAACCTCACCTCCAGCCCCTCTCCCATGGGGAGAGGGGCGTTTTTGTGCGGCCTCCGAGCCTCCCTCCCCCTTGCGGAGGAGAGTATTCCCTTGTTTCTAATGTTATTAAAGCCATCAACTCAAAGAGATTTGTAATGGACAGCCGTGAAATCGGTGTCATCCGGTGAATCCGTGATTCAGACGGTAATGCCTCCGGGTTCGCCCGCATCGCTGGAGCGGCGCAAACGGCAGGCGCGCGCCGGAGCGTCGGAATCCGACCCAAACGGGTGCCAGGTAGTTACGAACGGTACTTCCTTGTCGGTGGCCGCCGGGTGTTGGCGGTTTCCGCAAGGATCGAGGTGAATTCCAGCTAATTCGTCGGCGGGTGCTCGATCCGCCAGGCGTGGAACAACCGCCACCCGGTCCTCGACGCCTGCTTTCAGTTTGCAAGGGCTGACGGCCTTGTTGCAAGCCTGTTCGAGCGGCCGATCCCGCAAATTGAGCGCCGAGGCCGAAGTTTCCTTCTAGAATAATCCGTGCTTGACGCAAAACCGCCGATCGTTACACCGGATGGCCAGGTGTGGCCGGTCGTTGGATTTTTGAGGCGCTCTAGAAAAAGCTAAAGGCGGGTAACGATGACTGAAACGCTTGCGGGCCTTACGGCCTATCGCGCGGATGGGGGGGAGGAGTACATGAACGACCAGCAAAAAAATCACTTTCGCGCCATCCTGCTGGCCTGGAAACAGGAACTGATGGAGGAGGGGCGGCGCGCCGTCACCAGCATGCAGGACGAACCGTTGAACCTGCCGGACCCGAACGACCGGGCCAGCCAGGAAGAAGAGTTCACAATCAGCCTGCGCGCCCGGGATCGGGAGCGCAAGCTGTTGCACAAGATTGACAAGGCGCTTGGCCGGCTCGCCAGCGACGATTACGGCTACTGCGAGGGTTGCGGCGTGGAAATCGGCCTGCGCCGGCTGGAAGCGCGGCCCACGGCAGAATTGTGCATCGATTGCAAGCACTTGGAAGAGGAGAAGGAAAAGAGTCAGGCGGCGTGAAGCCAGGCGTTCATGCCCCTGTCCTGGAACGAAATCAAGGACCGCGCCCTAGCGTTTTCCCGCGAGTGGGACGATGCGTCGTCCGAGAACGCGGAGGCCAAGAGCTTCTGGGACGGCTTTTTCAATATCTTCGGTGTGTCGCGTCGGCGGGTGGCGACGTTCGAGATGCCGGTCAAAAAGGCCGACGGCGCGAGCGGCTTCATCGACCTGCCGTGGAAAGGGGTGTTGCTGGTCGAACATAAATCGCGCGGCAAGGATCTGGATCGAGCCTATCGGCAGGCGCTGGATTACGTTCCGGGGCTGAAGGAGCGCGATCTGCCGCGTTACGTGCTGGTGTCGGATTTTACCCGCTTCCGGTTGTACGACTTGGACCGGGACGAGGTCTGCGAGTTTGCGCTGGCGGACTTGTATCGGCAGGTCCGGCGCTTCGGGTTCATCGCGGGCTATCAGACTCGTTCCTTCGGTCAGGAGGACCCGGTCAACGTCGCGGCGGCGGAGAAGTTGGGCCGCCTGCACGATGGACTGAAAGCCGCCGGCCATGACGGTCATCCGCTGGAAGTGTTGCTGGTTCGGTTGTTGTTCTGCCTGTTCGCCGAGGATACGGCGATTTTTGCGCGCAATCAGTTCCGCGAGTATCTGGAATTGCGCACCGCCGAGGACGGTTCCGATCTGGGGCCGCATCTGGCTCAACTCTTCCAGGCGCTGAACACGCTGCAAGAGCGACGGTTCAACAATCTCGACGAGCAACTGGCCGCGTTTCCGTATGTCAACGGCCGGTTGTTTGCGGAAATGTTGCCGCTGGCGTCTTTTGATCGCACCCTGCGGGAAGGGCTGTTGGATGCCTGCGCGCTGGACTGGAGTCGGATTTCCCCGGCGATTTTCGGCTCGCTGTTCCAATCGATCATGGACGCCCGCGCTCGCCGGCATCTCGGGGCGCACTACACCACCGAAACCAATATTCTCAAGGCATTGCGTCCGCTGTTCCTGGATCGGTTACAAGCGGAATTCGAGCGGGTTCGGCACAGTCCCCAGCGCTTGTTTGCATTTCAGAAGCAACTGGCGTCCATCCGCGTCCTCGATCCGGCCTGCGGTTGTGGCAACTTTCTGGTCGTGGCCTATCGGGAATTGCGCCTGTTGGAACTGGCGGCGCTGCGCGAACTGGTTAAAACCGAGCAAATTCTGCTGGATGTCAGCCGGTTGGTGTTCGTGGACGCGGACCAGTTTTACGGGATTGAACTGGAGGAATTTCCGGCCCAGATCGCCCAAGTGGCACTGTGGCTGACCGACCATCAGATGAATTTGCGGGTATCGGAGGTGTTCGGGCAATACTTTGTCCGCCTGCCGCGGGTGAAAGCCCCGAACATCGTTTGCGGCAACGCGCTGGCCCTGGACTGGCGACAGATCGTAAAACCAACAGACTTGAGCATCATCGTCGGCAATCCGCCGTTTGTGGGCAAGGCGTTCCAAAGCGAGGCGCAGAAGGCGGAAATCGCTGCGCTGTTTCAAGGAGTCAAGGGCTTCGGCGTGTTGGATTACGTCGCCTGCTGGTATCGGAAGGCGGCCGATTACCTAGCCGGGACAGCTATCCGCGCCGCCTTCGTCTCGACCAATTCCATCACTCAAGGCGAACAAGCCGGGGTGCTGTGGCCGGATTTATTCAAACGGGGGGTGCGGATTCATTTCGCCCATCGCACCTTTCAATGGACCTCCGAGGCGCGCGGTCGGGCGGCGGTGCATTGCGTGATCGTGGGCTTTGGCTTGCGGGACGAGCCGGATAAGTGGCTGTTCGATTACGAAACGCCCCAGTCCGATCCCCATGCGATTCACGCTGGCAACATCAACCCCTATTTGGTCGATGCGGCGAATGCTGTACTGCAAAATCGCCGAACGCCGATTTGTCCGGTTCCATCGATTGCGTTCGGCAGTATGCCCAATGATGGGGGCCATTTGTTGCTGTCGGCGGATGATAAACAGGCGTTATTGGCGCGTGAACCGAACGCTGCCCGATGCTTGCGTCGCCTGCTGGGCAGTGAGGAGTTCATCAACGGTCGCGAACGCTGGTGTTTGTGGCTGGCGGGTATCCATCCGGAGGAATTGCGGGCCATGCCGGCGGTATTGGAACGGGTCGAGGCGGTGCGTCGTTACCGGCTGGCTAGTTCGCGCGCCACGACGCGGGAGTTGGCGGCAGCCCCAACGCTGTTTGGTGAAATCCGGCATCCGGGGTCGGGGCAGTATTTGTTGATTCCCAGCGTGTCATCGGAACGGCGTCCGTTCATTCCTATCGATATTTTGCCCTCTGATGTCGTCTCAACCAATCTCAACCTGATCGTTCCCAATGCCACCCTCTACCACTTCGGCGTATTGTCCTCGACCCTGCACATGGCTTGGGTGCGGGCGGTGTGCGGGCGACTGAAAAGCGATTACCGCTATTCCGCCGGCATCGTCTACAACAACTTTCCGTGGCCGGAGCCGACCGATCCGCGCCGCCAAGCCATCGCGCCCGCCGCTCAAGCCGTGCTCGATGCCCGCGCCCGCTTTCCCGACGCCACCCTGGCCGATCTCTACGATCCACGGACCATGCCGCCGGAATTGCACAAGGCGCACCGCCATCTCGACCACGCCGTGGATGCGGCTTACGGCGGAACGACATTCGCCAGCGAAGCGGAACGGGTGGGGTTTCTGTTCGAGCGTTATCGACAACTGACGTCGTTGTTGCCCGAGGAAAGCGCTAAGACGGGGAAAAGGCTTAAGCGCCGCTGACCCGGTGGGAGCAGATGCCGCGCCTGCTCCGCGATCATCGAATCGAAGTGGCGAGAGCAATACTCGACACCAGACCCGCCAGCATGGCCTGGCCGGACGGGGAGCGGGGTTCCAAGCGGCAGGTGCGACCCTCGCCGGCGTAAGTGAGGGTGATTTCCAGATCGACCGGCGGCAGTTCGCCGGGGCCGTGTTCCGGCCACTCGACCAGCAGCACCGCCTCGCCGTCGATCTGATCGCGCAAGCCCAGATACTCCAGCTCCTCGGGGTCGACCAGCCGGTACAGATCCCAATGAAATAGCCGCCAGCCGTCCAACTGGTAAGGCTCCACCAGCGTGAAGGTGGGGCTTTTCACCGTGCCGCGATGGCCGAGGGCGCGCACCAGACCCCGCGCCAGCGTGGTTTTGCCGGCGCCCAAGTCGCCGCTCAGGGTGAGAACGCAGCCGGGCGTCAGCCCGCCGGCCAACCGTGCCCCCAGCGCCTCGGTGGCGGCGGCGGAATCGAGAGGGAGTTCGACCATGGTTTAGAAATTCACCCGTTGCCGCAAGCAGGGCAGAAGATCGGTGGCCAACAGACCTCGCTCGCCGCCCTCCCGAGCCGCCAGGTCGCCGGCCCGCCCGTGCAAATAGACACCGGCCTTGGCTGCCGCGAACGGCGGTAGTCCCTGCGCCAGCAGCGCGGCGATGACCCCGGTCAGCACATCGCCCATGCCGCCGCTGGCCATGCCGGGATTGCCGGCCGTGCAAAGCGCCACCAGCCCGTCCGCCTTGCTGGCGATCAGCGAGCCGGCGCCCTTGAGCACCGCTACGCCGCCGAAGCGCAACGCCAGTTCCTCGACGGCGGTGAAACGGTCGGCTTCGACCTCGGCCGGGGTCATCTTCAGCAGCCGGGCAGCTTCGCCGGGGTGCGGTGTCAAGATCCAGTGGTCGCGGAAAAGCGGCTCGGCGGCCAGCAGGTTCAGCGCGTCGGCGTCCACCACCAGCGGTTTGTCGCTGGCGAGAACGGCGTGTAGCAGGGTCCGGCCCCAAGCGCCGCGACCCAGTCCCGGCCCGATGGCGATCACTGTCGCCCGGTTCAGCAACGGGGCCAGTTCGGCCGGCGTTTCGACGCCGTGGAACATCAACTCCGGCCGAACCGCCGCCTGCAAACCGGCGTGGGCGGTCCGGGTGGCGATGCTGGTCAGCCCCGCGCCGCAGCGGGCAGCGGCTTCGGCCGCCATCCGCGCCGCGCCCGCCATCCCCAACTCGCCGCCGACCACCAGCACATGGCCGAAGTGCCCCTTGTGGGCGCTGCGCGAGCGGCGTGGCAGTAGGACCGGCAAGTCCTCGCCGCCGTAACGCCAACAGGCAGGATGCAGCGCCGGGTAGATATCCGGCGGCACGTCGAGATCCGCGAAGCCGATGTCGCCGCAACAGGCCGGACCCTGTCCGGTGAACAAGCCCTGCTTGAGGCCGATGAAGGTCAGGGTGGCCGCCGCGTGGACCGTCGCGCCCAGGATCGCGCCGGTGTCGGCGTGCAGGCCGGAAGGGATATCGAGCGCCAGGATGTCGGCGGGGCTGGCGTTCATGGCGTCGATGGCTTCCCGCCACGAACCGCTGACCTCCCGTTCCAGGCCGGTGCCGAGAATGGCATCGACGATCAGATCGACCTCATGCAATTCGGCGGTATTGAATGGCACGATCACGATCTCGGCGGCGCGGGCGTCTTCCCAGGCGGTTTGCGCGTCGCCGCGCAGCGTGGCCGGGTCGGCGACCGTTAGCACGCGGGCGCCGAGCCCGGCTTGGCGGGCCAGTCGCGCCACCACGTAGCCATCGCCGCCGTTGTTGCCACCGCCGCAGACCACCACGATCCGCCGCGCTTTCGGCCAGCGCTGGCGCAACAGTTGGACCGCCGCTTCGCCGGCCCGACCCATCAGGGTATAACCGGGGATGCCGCGCTCCGCGATGGCGATGCGATCCAGTTCCCGCACCTGAGCGGCGCGGTACAGTTCGACGGGCAGTTCACGCATGGAAAACCTCCTTCGCCACCTCGATTGGGGGCACAATAGTCCAGTCTTTTCCCCTCAATTCTAGTCGCATCCATGCGCGTTGATCCAAACGATACCCGGCTTGTCGGACTGGCCGCCGCCATCAAGGCGTGGGGGCGGGAACTGGGTTTCCAGCAGATCGGCATCGCCGACATCGACCTGCGCGAGCACGAGGCGCGGCTGCGCGACTGGCTGGAGGCGGGCTTTCACGGCGAGATGGGCTATATGGCCCGGCACGGGCTCAAGCGCGGCCGGCCGGCGGAACTGGTGCCGGGCACGGTACGGGCGATCGTGGCCCGGATGGATTATCTGCCGCCGACCGCCGCCGCACCCTGGCGCGTGTTACGCCAGCCCCAACTGGGCTATGTGTCGCGCTACGCCCTGGGCCGGGATTATCACAAGGTGTTACGGCAGCGCCTGCAACGGTTGGCCGAGCGCATCGCCACCGCCATCGGCCCGTTCGGCTATCGGGTGTTGACCGACAGCGCTCCGGTGCTGGAAAAAGCACTGGCGGAGAAGGCCGGGCTGGGTTGGATCGGCAAGCACAGCAACCTGCTGGACCGCCGCGCCGGTTCGTGGTTCTTTCTCGGCGAAATTTACGTGGATCTGCCGCTGCCAGCGGATCGGCCGGCCAGCGCGCACTGCGGTCGTTGCACCGCTTGTCTTGAGATCTGTCCGACCCAGGCCATCGTCGCGCCGTACCGGGTGGACGCCCGCCGCTGTATTTCCTACCACACCATCGAACTGCACGGGCCGATTCCGCTGGAGTTTCGCCGCGCCATCGGCAACCGCATCTACGGTTGCGACGATTGCCAGTGGGTCTGCCCCTGGAATCGCTTTGCCCGGCCGAGCGGCGAGCCGGATTTCCGCGTCCGGCACGGGCTGGACGCGCCGGGATTGCTCGAACTGTTCGGCTGGGACGAGGCGGAATTCCTGCGCTGCACCGAGGGTAGTGCCATTCGCCGGATCGGCCACGAACGCTGGTTGCGCAACATCGCCGTGGCCTTGGGCAACGCGCCGCGTTCGGCGGCGGCAGTGACCGCCTTGCGCGGCCGACTGGCGCATCCGTCGGCGCTGGTGCGGGAACATGTGGCTTGGGCGCTGGCGGAACAGAAAAGTAGATCCGTCACGCCAAAACAGTGAGGTGAGAAAATTAGGATAGGCGCAACGCTTTTTAGAGGCTGCACAAAAACGCCTCTTAAAAATACATAATGCGGGAGTTCCATATTATGCGGTTTTTCAACACGGCGGGTCCGATCAAACCGGCTAAGCATTACGCACTGCCACCGTTATCCCGCTTCGATCTGACGGAAATTCTAATGTTGGTCGAGCAGGAAAAGTATTTCGTACTGCACGCGCCTCGACAGACCGGTAAGACCTCCTGCCTGCTGGCGCTAATGGATTATCTGAACCAGCAAGACAAATACCATTGCGTGTACGTCAACGCGGAAATCGCCCAGATTGCGCCCGAGGATGTTCGCCGCAACATCCGCACCCTGATAGACGAGATCGTCGCCAATGCCCGGGATTATCTGCGGGATGACTATCCTGAATCGATTGCTGCGGAATTGCTGGGATATTACGGTGAGGAGCGGGTGCTGGGCGAACTACTCAGCCGCTGGGCGGCGCACAGCCGCCAACCGCTGGTGCTGTTGATCGATGAGATCGATGCCTTGAAAGGCGATACGCTGATTTCGATCCTGCGGCAGTTACGGACGGGACACGCCAAGCGCCCGCGTTTGTTTCCGCAAAGCGTGATGCTGTGCGGGGTCCGGGACGTGCGTCATTACCGCAACCACTCCGACCGGGAGAAAGGTTTCATCACCGGCGGGAGCGTGTTTAACCTCAAGGCGGAATCGTTGCGGCTGGAGGATTTTTCGTCGGACGAGGTCACCGCACTGTATCGCCAGCACACCGAGGCCACCGGTCAGGATTTCTCCTCGGACGCGCTGGCGCGAATTTGGGATCTGACCCGCGGGCAGCCGTGGCTGGTCAACGCACTGGGCTACGACATGTGCTTCGCCACCAAATCAGGCCGGGACCGAAAGCGTGTGATCACGATGGAGTCGGTGGAAGTTGCCCGGAAAAACCTGTTGCAGGGCCGGAGAAAACCACATTTCGACCATTTGGCCGACAAGCTCTGGCGCGACGAGATTCGGCGGGTGCTCGAACCGCTGCTGACCGGCGAGGATCTGGCCATGGGCTTTCGCGCCGATGAAATTGCCTGCGCGCGGGATCTGGGATTAATCCAGCAAAGCCCGGATGGCAGCGTCGAAATCGCCAATCCCATTTATCAGGAACTGATCTTCCGCTGGTTGTGCTGGCCGCTCCAGTCCGGAATGAGCCACCGGATGGAAACGTATCTCCAGCCCGACGGTCGCTTGGATGTGCCCGCCCTGCTGGACGCTTTCCAGGCGTTTTTTCGGGAATACTCCGAAAACTGGATCGCGGGGATTCGCTACCAGGCGGCTGGCCCGTTGGTGATGCTGCAAGCCTTTCTGCGGCGGGTGGTCGATATCGACGGCCGGATCGAGCAGGAATGTGGGCTGGGGCGCCAGTGCGCCGATATGTTGCTGCTCTGGCCGCATGCGGGCGGTTGTCAGCGGGTGGTGATCGAAGCCCGGCTGCTGCGCGGCAGCCTTGAACGGACGCTGGCGGCCGGCCTGGAGTACACCTGCGCTCACCGCGATCACTGCAAGGCGGAACTGGGGTATCTGGTGATTTTCGACCGCGTGTCCGGCAAACCGTGGGAAGAGCGGTTGTTCCGCCGGGAAACCGCTGTGCGGGGGCGGGCGATTACGGTTTGGGGGATGTAGCAGTCCGTCCCGTGTCCGATCCGCAGGGCTTTCCTTACTCGCCGGCGCGCGGATCACTCGTCGTCGCCAAACTGGTATTCCTTGAGGCGGCGCTTCAGCGTGGACAATGGAATGCCCATCTCGCGGGCGACGGCGGCCTTGTTGTTCTGATTGCGTCTCATGGCCTCCAGAATCATCTGCCGTTCCATGTCCTTGAGGTGGGCGCGGGCATCCGCCGCGCTCGATTGCGACAGGGCGGAGGTCGGTTCGGTTCGGGCGGGGGGGGAGGACAAGGCGGTGGATGCCGGTCGCGGCGTCTGTTCGCGCGGCAACCGCAGATCCGCCAGGCCGACCTCTCGCTCGCCGCACATCAACGCCGCCCGCTCCAGCACGTTGCGCAGTTCCCGCACGTTGCCCGGCCAGGCGTAGTCCTGCAACGCTGCCATGGCCGCCGCCGAAATCTGACAGTTCAACTGCAATTGCCTGCACAGGTGGCGAACGACCAGCGGAATGTCCTCGCGGACCTCCCGCAACGCGGGCAGATCGATCGGCACCACCGACAAACGGTAGAACAGATCGGCGCGGAAGGCGCCGGCGTGGACCATCGCCGTCAGGTCGCGGTGGGTGGCGGTGATGACGCGCACGTCCACCCGGGTGGATTTATCGGACCCGATTGGCGTGACTTCGCGGCTTTCCAGCACCCGGAGCAGCCGCGGCTGTAAATCCAGCGGCAATTCGCCGATTTCGTCGATGAACAGCGTGCCGGTATGCGCTTGGCGGAACGCGCCCTCTCGCGCGCCGGTGGCGCCGGTAAACGCGCCCTTGATATGGCCGAACAGGTCGTTGCGCACCATCTCGGGATCGGTCACCGAGGCGTCGAATACCACCAGCGGCCCGGCGCGGCCGGACAGGGCGTGCAGGGTGCGGGCCACCAGTTCCTTGCCGGAGCCCGACTCGCCGTGCAGATGCACGGTGGTCGGCGTGGCGGCTACGGCTTGAATCATGCCGTACAGCTCCCGCATCCGTTCGCTCGCGCCCACCAGCTCGCCCAGCCGGTCCTGGCGCGACACCGCGACCTTGCGCTCCTCGGTGTGCTGGCGGATCAGCAGCCGGGAGTAGCCGAGCCGGCATTCGGCGTTTGGAGGGATGTAGGCTTCGGTGATGCGCACGTCGTTGATGAACGTGCCGTTGGTGGAGTTGAGGTCGCGCAGCATCAACCCGTTCGGGGTCATGCGGATTTCCGCGTGCCGGCGCGAAACCGCGCGATCGCTCAGCACGATGTCATTGTCCATCGCGGAGCCGAGGCATACCGTCGGCAGGCAGAGGCTGGTTTCCAGACCGGCGTCCGGGCCAGCGACCACGCGCAGTTCGATCGCTTCGAACTTGACGCGCAGCCGGGACTGGGAAGAGGCGACGATGATCTCGGTGCCATCGCGGGATGGAAAGGATGAGGACATTGCAACCACCGGGGGAAGCGTTGATGCGGTTATATTAGTTCAATCGTCACTACCCGGCATCCGTTTGAATCGGGTTCCGACGCTCCGGTGCGCCCACCATTTGCACCGTTCCAGCGATACGGGTGCGTCGGGAAGCGTTTATATCCGAATCACGGATGTCCACGGATTCATGGATTGCACGGAGGAAACCCTTCCGTGCAATCCATGAATCCGTGATTCGGACGGTGGGGCCTGAGTTGCGGGCGAT
>JAPUDV010000036.1 GCA_027492875.1 Candidatus Competibacteraceae bacterium
GCTTGGCCGCCAGCGGGCCGATATCGCCCAGGCCGAGCACGGCGGTGCCGTTGGTGATGACCGCCACCAGATTGCCGCGAGCGGTGACGGTGGATACCTCGCGGGGATCTTCGACAATCACTTGGCAGGCGGCGGCGACGCCGGGGGAGTAGGCCAGCGCCAGATCGATCTGGTTGGCGAGCGGCTTGGTTGGGGTGACTTCGATCTTGCCGTAAGGGAGCATGCGATGGTAGCGCAGGGCGCGTTCGTCGAAATTATCAGCCATGGGGGTTCGAGCGGTTCCTGTTGAAGTTATGGAGGGGTGAGGTCTTGGGTTTTCTGGAAAAGGGAAGAAACGGAACGCATTCTAGCAATTTAAGCGCTGCGGCAGGTGGTTGAACCGGCCAACCCCAAGGACGCATCGCCGATGGTCGTGGCGTCGGCCAGTAACCGGAGTTGGCGCGGTGCGGTATTATTTGGGTGAAGCCCGACCGGCTGGCCCTTGCTGGCCGGAAAGATCGCTTGAAGACCGTCTGAAGAGGAGAAGCGCCGATGCTGGTGTTGCCCGACGATTTCGAACCCGGTCTGGTTCGCGCGCCGATCGCGCGGGGAGTCGGCTGGTGGTTTGTGTTCGGAGGCAGCGATTTGCTGGTTCGATCCGACGGGGCCGGGGTCGATCTGCCGGCGGTGGCAACGGACTGGCCGTTCGCCGGCTGGCCGGTGGTGCGCCGCCTGTATCTGGGAACGCTGCGCGGCCGGCCCTGCCACGCCGTCGAGGTGGCGGACGTGCGGCCGCCGTCGGGGATGGCGTTCGAAGGATTGCGCGGATTGTGGTCGCGGCTGGACGAGGCGTTGCTGGGGGTGGCCAGTCACGCCTTGCAGTTGATCGAATGGGACCGCACCCACCAGTATTGCGGTCGCTGCGGTGCGGCCACCCAGCGGCGCGACGACGAACGCGCCCGATGCTGTACGGCCTGCGGGTTGGCCGCCTATCCGCGGCTGTCGCCGGTGGTGATGGTGCGCGTCAGCCGGGGGCGCGAGATTCTGCTGGCCCGCGCGCCGCGCTTCCTGCCGGGGATTTACAGCGTGCTGGCGGGTTTCGTCGAAGCCGGCGAAACCCTGGAGCAGGCCATTCACCGGGAAGTGGCGGAGGAGGTCGGCGTTCGGGTCGGGAACCTGCGCTATTTCGCCAGCCAGTCATGGCCGTTTCCCCATTCCCTGATGATCGCCTTCACCGCCGAACACGCCGGAGGCGAGTTGCAGGCTGACGGGCGGGAAATTCTGGACGTCCGCTGGTTTGCGCCGGAGAATCTGCCGGGGCTGCCCAGCCCGATGAGCATGGCGCGGCGCTTGATCGAGGACTTTGTGGCGCGCGCCGGATAGGGCGCAAGCAACTCTTGGAGGCCCGCGATGTTCGAGCGATCCAGCAAAACCGTCGTCGCGCCGGCGGACGACGGCCTGATACGCGAGCAGGCCCGTTTTGTGGCCTTGTGGGAACGGCGGCTGAGCGGCGGCCGCGCGCTGGCGGAAACGGTTCATGCCCGGCTGGTCGAACTCTACGGGGAACCGCATCGCCGCTATCATACCCTGGAGCATGTTCGACGCTGCCTGGGCGAATTCGACCGGGCAGCGGCGTTGATGGACGATCCCGATGCCGTCGAAATGGCGCTCTGGTTCCACGATGCAATTTACCGGTCGGGCGCGGCGGATAACGAACGCCGCAGCGCCGACCTGTTTCATGGATGGTCGGCGGGGCGCGCGGATGCTGCTTTCCTCCGGCGGGTGGAGGATCTGATCATGGTCACCACCCATCGCGGCCGGCCGACCCGGCGGGACGAGCGCTTTATCGTCGATATCGATCTCTCCAGCTTTGGGTTGCCGTGGGAGGCTTTCGAGCGGGACGGCCACCGGATTCGCGCCGAATGCGCGGAGATCGGCGACGAAGTCTACTATCTGGGCCAGCTGCGCTTCCTGCTGTCCCTGCAAGGCCGGCCGACTTTCTTTTTAACCGAATTTTTCCAGCGGCGTTACGAGCGGATCGCGCGTGACAATATCCACCGGGTCATTGAAAACTTGCGTGCGCGTGGCCACGGCTGAAACCGGCGCCAGCATTTTCCGGGAGTGCGGGGCATGAAACTGAAATTCAGCAACCTGAAGGCCACGCTGGAGGACCAGGCGGTATCCCAGCGGCAAGTGGCGGCGGCCGTCCTGTTCGCCGACATCTGCGGCAGCACCCGCCTGTTTGAAAAATACGGTGACCGGCGGGCGCGGCAGATCGAAACGCGGGTGCTGGACGTGCTGACGTCGGGCACCATCGCGCATGACGGCGCGGTGATCAAAACCATCGGCGATGAAATCATGAGCCGGTTTCCGAACGCGCAACGGGCGGTAAGCTCCGCCTGCGAGATGCACCGCGCGCTCAAGGAGGATATGGAACTGGCCGAATTGAACATCGCCGTCAAGATCGGCCTGCATTACGGGCCGGTCCTGGTCGAAAAGGGCGATTTGTTCGGCGATGCGGTGAACGTCGCTGCCCGAATGGTTTCCCTGGCCAAGGCCGATCAGATCATCACCACGCGGGAGACCGCGGAATGTCTGCCGGCCGATTTGGCCCAGATGATCCGCGATCTCGGACGGTCGTGGGTGCGGGGCAAGCAAGATGAGGTGGACATCGTCGAGATCATCTGGCACGACCCCACCAGCCTGACCCAACTGGCCAGCGGTGGCCAGGAGGAATTGCGTAGCCTACTGTTCGCCCGACTGGTGCTGGACTATCGCGATCGGATTGTTGAAGTGGTGCCCGGTTCGCAAACGTTCACCATGGGCCGCGGCGAGCGAAGCAATCTGGTGGTGGACCGGGAATTGGTGTCCCGCAGTCACGCGGGCATCGAGTTCCGGCAGGGCAAGTTTGTGCTGGTGGACCACAGCACCAACGGAACCTATCTGCTGCTGGAGAACGGCGCGCGCTTTTTCGTGCGGCGCGAGGAGTTCGCCTTGCACGACCGCGGGGTGATTTGTCTGGGGCAGGCGATCGTCGACGACAATCCCGATCTGATCCGCTATCAATGCGTGCATGGGTGATCCGCCATTTTGCTGGGGATCGACGATGATTCGACGTCGCGTGTCCAGACCAGCGTGCGGTTGTTGACCGGCATCGGATAATCCCGCCGAAACCGTAGGCCGTTATCCCGCGCGAGTCGGTCGAGATCAGTGAAATCCCGAATCCCGCTGGCCGGATCGCGTTGTTTCAGCATCTGGTCGAACGCGGCGTTGCTGGCGCTGGTGTAGCGGCCGCCATGATTGAACGGCCCGTACAGGCAGAATGCTCCGCCCGGTTGCAGCACTTGGCCGATCCCCTGGAATAAGCCCTCCACCGCCAGCCAATTCATGATGTGGGTGGTGTTGGCGGAAAATGCGCCCGCCGCCTGGGTGATCGGCCACGGTGTGCGGCAGGCGTCCAACTCCAAGGGTTGGCGCAGGTTCGGCAGACCCGCTTCGGCGATCCACAGCCGAATGCCGGGCAGGTAGTCGGCTCGATCGGTCGGTTGCCAGTCCAGATGTGGCAATTCCCGCGCAAAGTGAACGGCGTGTTGCCCGGTGCCGGCGCCGATTTCCAGTATCAGGCCCGGCTCGGTAAAAACCGCCCGCAATACCGTCAGAATCGGTTCCTTGTTCTGTTCGCAGGCTTCGGAATAAGGCTTGGCGTAAAGGTTCACGTAAAGGTTCATGGTGCTTTTTGGTAATTAGAGCACCTGCTTCAGAAACGCCTGCGCCCGGGGTTCGCGCGGCGCGGTGAAGAATTGCGCCGGCGGAGCGTCTTCCAGAATCCGGCCGGCGTCCATGAACAGCACCCGGTGGGCGACCTCGCGGGCAAACCCCATTTCGTGGGTCACCACCGCCATGGTCATCCCTTCGCGGGCCAACTGCTTCATCACGTCCAGCACCTCGCCGACCATTTCCGGGTCCAGCGCGCTGGTCGGTTCGTCGAACAGCATCACCTTGGGGTCCATGGCCAGGGCGCGGGCGATGGCCACTCGCTGCTGCTGGCCGCCGGACAGCCGCGAGGGATACTCGTTGGCCTTCTCGGCGATACCGACCTTGGTTAGCAGGGCCATGGCTCTTTCATTGGCCTCGCCGGCCTTGCGCTTGCGCACCACCCGCTGCGCCAGGGTGACGTTCTCCAGTACGGTCTTGTGTGGAAACAGGTTGAAGTGCTGGAACACCATCCCCACCTCGCGGCGCACGGTGTTGAGGTTGGTTTTGCTACCGGCGATGTCGATGCCGTCGATGACGACCCGTCCGTCGTCGAATTCTTCCAGGCCGTTCAGGCAACGGAGAAAGGTCGATTTGCCCGACCCGGACGGGCCGATGATCACCACCACCTCGCCCTTGGCGATCTCGGTGCTGACATCGTCCACCGCCCGCACCGTCTGGCCGCGTCCCTCGAACACCTTGAGCAGATTTTTGACCTCAATCACTGCGGGCGAACCTCCGTTCCAGCCAGAAGAGCAGTTGTGACAGGACCGAGGTGACCACCAGATAGAGCAGGGCGACCGTGAACCAGATTTCGAAGGTGGCGAAGCTGGCGGTGATGATTTCCCGCCCGCTCTTGGTCAGGTCGGTGATGGCGATGACCGACACCAGCGAAGAATCCTTGATCAGACTGATGAACTGGCCGGCCAGCGGCGGCAGCACCCGTTTGAACGCCTGCGGCAGCACGATGTAGGTCATGTTCTGGAAGGCGCTCATCCCCAGCGAGCGGGCCGCCTCGGTCTGGCCCTTGGGAATGGATTGAATCCCGGCGCGGATGATCTCGGCGATGTAGGCGCCGACGAACAGCGCCAGCGCGCCGATGCCGGCGACGGTGCGGTCCAGATTCAACACCGTGCCGATGAAGAAATAGAAGATAAAAATCTGCACCAGCAGCGGCGTGCCCCGGATCAGTTCGATGTAGAGCACCGCCAGTCCCCGCAGGGTGGGGTTGTCGGAGATGCGGCACAGGCCGGTCACCAGGCCGATCAGCAGCCCGACCAGCCCGGACACGAAGGAAATCCAGATGGTGACCCACAGCCCCTGGGTCAGCGGCCCGATCCGCCATTCATGGTTGTCGCCGACGCTGTCTTCCCGGTCGATGGCGTCGCCGACCGTCACCCGCACGGTTTCCACCGGCAGGACCGTCGGAGCGCCGCCGTCGGTGGACGTGACGACGACCCGACTCAGCGCGCCGTCGGTCTGGATGGCGCTGACCCGGCCGGTGACCGGCGATTCCTGGGGGATCTCCGCCCGGTAGGCGAAATATTGCGGCACCCGTTCCCAGCGCCACTCATAGTGAATGCGCTTGGTGGCGACCCACAGGCCCGCCACCAAGCTGATCAGGATGGTGGCGAGCAGCAGATGCCAGGGCCAGGCGGCGGGCCGATGTTTGAGCGACACGGCTTACTGCACGTCTTTCAGCCAGTCGGTATTCTTAAACCACTTCTGGTACAGCTTGTCGTAGGCGCCGTCCTGTTTGACCTTGGCGAGAAAGCCGTTGAGCCACTTGATGAATTCGGGGTTGCCCTTGCGCACGCCCCAGCCGAGCGGCTCGTCGGTGAAGGGCTGGTCCAGGAAGACCAGTTTGCCCTCGCCGCGCTGGCCGATGGCGACCGCGTTGTAGGGCGAGTCGTAGACGAAGGCGTCGGCCTTGCCGTTGACCACTTCCATGACCCCTTCCGCCTCGGTCTCGAAGGACAGGTAGGTGGCCTTGGGCAGGTATTTCTTGGCGGCGATTTCGCCGGTGGTGCCGAGCTTGGAGGCGATCTTGTATTTGGGCTTGTTCAGATCCTTGTAGGATTTTACCTTTTCCGCCAGTTCCTTGCGCAGCAGCACGGTCTGACCGATCACCATGTAGGGTTTTGAAAAATCGATGGTTTCGGCGCGCTCCTTGGTGATGGTCATCCCGCTCATGATGACGTCGCATTTGCTGGTGATCAGCGCGGGGATGATGCCGTCCCAGGCGGTGCTGCTTAGCACCAGCTTGACGCCCAGCGACTCGGCCATCAACGCGGCCAGATCGGGATCGAAGCCGACGATCTGGCCGCGTTTGTCGGTGATTTCGAACGGCATGTAGGCCGGTTCCAGACAGACCGTCAATTCGCCGCGCTTCTTGATGTCATCGAGCGCGTCGGCCCGGACGGGAGCGGACAGGGCCGACAGCAGGCCGAGGCTGACACCGAGCGCAACCAGGAATTTTTTCATGGGATCGTGACTCCTTGGATGGTTGTTGTTGGGCGCGGCCGGCACACTCGCGGCCGGGCGTCGGTCATGATATACAAAATTCATCTTTTCATAATAGAACGGTCATGGAGCGGCCGGCCGCCTTTAGGTGGATTTGCCCTCGTCGAGCAATTCCCGGATGACCATGCGGATGCCGCATTTGGGGCAGCGCGGCATGGCTTCGATCGGGATATAGATGATCTCGGTGTAACGGCACTTCGGGCACTCGACCTGCACCGGTTCCGCCTTATCGCGCTGCATGGGCTAATTCCTCGTCCGAAGGGGCGATTTGAGCGAGCATCTGGGCGATGGCCCGCTCGAAACGCCGCAGCCCTTCCTCGATCAGCTCGTCGGGAACGATCAACGACGGAGCCAGCCGGATCACGTCCGGCCCGGCCACCAGCACCAGCAGGCCCTGATCCAGCGCGGCCTTGACGAACTCGCGGCTGCGTCCCCGCCAGATCTCGGCCAGCTCGCAACCGAGCAGCAGGCCCTTGCCGCGCAGTTCGCGAAAGACGCCGAACCGGTCGTTGATGCGGCGCAGCCCGGCCATGAACGCGGCGTGCTTGCGGTTCACGCCCGCCAACAGCTTGGGATCGCTGATCAGATCCAGCACCGCGCCAGCGACCGCGCAGCCCAGCGGATTGCCGCCGTAGGTGGTGCCGTGGCTGCCGACGTTGAGGCTGGCGGCGATGGGCGCGGTGGTCAGCATGGCGCTGATCGGGAAGCCGCCGCCCAACCCCTTGGCGGTGGTCAGAATGTCGGGCGTCACGCCGTAGCCCATGTAGGCGTAGAGATGGCCGGAACGGCCGTTGCCGCATTGCACCTCGTCGAAAATCAGCAGCGCCCGGTGGCGGTCGCACAGCGCGCGCGCCCCGCGCAGGAACTCCGGCGTGGCGCCGGTCACGCCGCCCTCGCCCTGCACCGGCTCCAAAATCACCGCGCAGGTCCGGTCGGAGATCGCTGCGGTGAAGGCGGCCAGATCGTTGAACGGGACGTGGGTGATGGCCGACGGCAGCGGCTCGAAGCCCTCGGTGTACTTGGGCTGGCCGCCGACGGTCACGGTGAACAGGGTGCGACCGTGGAACGACTGGCCGAAGGCGATGATTTCGCGTTTGTCGGGGCCGAAATGGTCGGCGGCGTATTTGCGGGCCAGCTTGAGCGCCGCCTCGTTGGCCTCGGCGCCGGAGTTGGCGAAGAACACCCGCTGGGCGAAGGTCAGTTCGCACAGCCGGCGGGCCAGCCTGAGCGCCGGTTCGTTGGTCAGTACGTTGCTGACGTGCCAGAGTTTGCGGGCCTGTTCGGTCAATGCCGCGACCAGTTTCGGGTGGGCGTGGCCCAGCACGTTGACGGCGATGCCGCCGGCGAAGTCGATGTATTCCCGCCCGTCCTGATCCCACAGGCGGGAGCCCTCGCCACGCACCGGAATGATCGCCGCCGGGGCGTAGTTGGGGACCATGACGTCGTCGAACACATCGCGGGTGATGGGGAGGTCACTCATGGGGGGCGATCCTGAACGGTTGGACAAGACGGGGTTGGCTTCAAGACTCGAATCATAACATCCCCAACAGCGGCATCAGCTTGTACTTGCGCTGGTGCTTCTCGCGCAGGGCACCGAGATAAGCGCGCCACTCGGCTTTCTGGCCAAGCGCGTCATGGGCCTGCTTGGCCTTGCGCAGCCACTGAGCCGCGTCTTGGTAGTGGGCCGATTTGGCGCCGTCCATGATCGGTTCCGCCTGTTGGCGGGCTTGGTCGATCACCCATTCCGGCCGCGACGGGATGGCGGCATCCATGACTCGCGCCAAGGTGCGGGATGAGACGTAGTGCTCCTTGACCGCCGCGATGGCATCATCGATCAGGCTTTCGTGTAGGAAGACGTCAACCTTGGTTTCGGTGGTGATGTGGGCATTGCCACGCAGAAAATCCAGCAGCTTCGGTCGCTGCGCCAGCCAGCCCGCGCCGGCCAGCGTTTCCACCCGTTGGTAGGCGTCCAGGCTGGGCGCAATCCGAAACGCGATCAGGCTCGCCGCCAACGCCCGTTCGTTCTGGCCATGCGTGGCAGCTTGGTCGCGCAGCCAAGCCGCCAGTTCGGCTTGAGAAGGCGAGTGGTATAGGCCGAAGGCTCGCGCTTGCCTCGCGATTTCCGTCAGTGCTGTATCGGTTGGTGTCGTCGTGTCCAGGTGACGCAGGCCATGCTCGGCAATCTGGAACGCCGCTTCGATCTCATCGCGTTCGTACAGTGCCTTGACGAGTTTCAGCAACCCTTCATCGGAAAGCGGCTGTTCCAATCCAGCGCGCACGGCATCCCCAACCCGGTCCAGTTGCAGCAGCTTGAGGGCGTAGTCGTCATATTGATGCTCGGCTTGGGCCAGATGCAGATAAGCTTCGTGCTGGCCGGTTCGCTCCAGAATCCGCAACCGCGCCTGAGCGATGGGTGCCCGTTGGTTGTGGGGCGGCGGATCGTCGCCCCACAGGCCGCCCGGCACCGTTTCCCCGTGCAGGATGCGGGTTAGCGTGGGGTCGTCCCAGCCTTGCCGGACGACGGTTTGCAGGAGTTCCAGAGCGTCGGCGGTGGTTTCGTCGAAATCCTCCATCCAATCTCCCAGCCGGTCGGCCCAATGCTGGCGTTCCTCGCCGCTCAGATCGGGATCGAGCAGCGCCTCGCTCCACAGCGTTTGGGTGCCATCGAGGAAGACGCTGGTGTCCTCGCCGATTTCGTTCAGCATTTCCCAGTGCTTGCAGAATTCATCGGTGACGGCTTCCAGAATTGCCAGCGCGGCGCGGCCGTCGCCGACCTCCAGCGCGGCTTGGGCCTGTTCCGCCAATTCGACGATGTCATCGATCGCACCGTAGCCCTCCTCGTTACAACTCTCGTCCCAGTCGCCGCGAGTGCGTATGGCATTGCGGACGCTTTGCCGCAGCGCACGGGTATTGACCAGGACCGGTGTGGCATGCTGGGCCACGGTCGTGGTGGAACCGTCCGGCGTTGTCGGGGCGACGTAGGGCAGGGCGGTTTCGATCCTATCGTTCAGGCGCGGGATGCGATCCGCCAGTTTCAGCAACAGCGCCTGCAATTGCGCCCGGTCCAGCCCCGCCAGGGTTTCGGCTAGCGGCGGGCGGATGTCCACCGCGTCCGGTTGTTCGGCGCAGGTCAGCAGCACGGCGACGATGTGCTTGCACCAGCCCTCGTACTCATAAGGGCAGGTGCAGCCGGCATCGGCGATCTGTTTTCCCTCGAACTGAATCCACACCCGATAGGGACGGGGCGCGCTGCCCTGGACATCGGCTTCCAGTTCGTCGCCGCGCCGCGTCAGCGGTCCGACCACGCCTTCCTGGACATATTCCCGGCCGCGCTCGATGGAACGGTCGGTGGCGTGGTTGCGTAACTGGGCGGTGTCGAAAGTGGGAGCGGGCATCGGGAGTGACTTCAATCTCTAAACATGCGGGGTAGCAACCTGATGAAGTCGAAAAGGCCGCGCAGGCGTTCGCCGAACCCACGGCCGTGCAACAGGCGCAGCGCGCCCTTCAAGCCTTGGTAGAGTTTAGCGTCATACGGGTGCCAGAACAGGTTGCGCTTGGCGAAGGGCAGCAGCTCGGTGGTGACGACTTGCGGCTGGGTCATCTCGTCGAAGCCCAATTCGCCGTGGCTGCGGCCGATGCCGGATTCCTTGACCCCGCCCCAGGGGGTTTCAGCCATGCCGTGGGTCAGCAGATGGTCGTTGATGGTGATGACTCCCGCGTGGATGCGCCGGCCCAGCGTCACTGCCGTCGACGTATCGGCGGACCACACCGAGCCGGTCAGGCCCAGGTGGGAATCGTTGGCCAGTTCGAGGGCTTGTTCCATGTCGGTGACCTTCATCACCCCCAGCACCGGGCCAAAGGTCTCCTCGCGCATCAGCGCCATCGTGTGATCGACGTGGGTGAGGATCGTGACCGGGTAGAAATTGGCCTGGGCGTGGGCCGGATCGATTTTGACCCGAGCGAGGACGGTCGCGCCCTTGGCCAAGGCGTCATCCACTTGGCGCTGGATGGTTGTGATCTGGCGCTCGGTGCACATGGCGCCGATGTCCGTGTTGTGGTGGGTGTCCGGACCCTGCCGCAGCGCTTCCGCCTTCTGCTTCAGGAGGGCGATGAACGGTTCGTACACGTCCTGATGGACATAGATCCGCTCGACTCCGCCGCAGGACTGGCCGCTGTTCTGCAAGCCGGCCCAGATCGCGCCGTTGACCGCGCGCTCCAGGTGGGCGTCGGGGCAGACCAGCATCGGGTCGTTGCCGCCCAGTTCCAGCGAGACCGGAGTCAGGGTTTCGGCAGCCTGGGCCATCAGGATCTTGCCGACCGGCACCGAACCGGTGAAGAACAGCTTGTCCACGGGGTTGTCCGGCTCCAGCAGGATCTGGCCGATGAGGGCGCCGGGTAGGTTGAGATGAACGAACACATCGGCGGGCAGACCGGCGGCCTCGATCATCTCCTCGATCTTGCGCCCGACCATCTGTGTTTCCGGCGCGGTCTTGAAGATCACCGCATTACCGGCCAGCAGCGCCGGCACGATCTCGTGCATCGGGATGCCGAGCGGGTAGTTCCACGGGGCGATGATGCCGACGACTCCAAACGGCATGCGAAAAATCCGGCTGCGCTTGTTCAGAAATAGCAGCGAGCCGTTGCGTAGCCGGCGCGGCTTGAGGAAACGCCGGGCGTTTTTGAGGTAGTAGTCGGTGGCGAGCGCGCTGGTCAGCACTTCGGTGGCCAGCGCCTCCACCCGGGTCTTGCCGACATCCCTGGCGATGGTGTCGCTGACCGCGTCGGCGTGTTCGACCAGATAATCGCGAATGCGGGCGATGTACTGTTTCCGCTCCGCCAGCGAACGCGCCGCCCAGGCCGGTTGCGCGGCGCGGGCGCGGCGCAGGGCGTCGCGCGCCTCTTCGGGCGTGTTTGTCCGCGAATAGCCGACGATGTCGCCGGTGGCGGGATCGACGCAAACGGTTTTGCTCGGTTCCAGGGTCTGGGGGGTGCTCATGGGCGCTCCTCGGCGGACGAAATGGGAAAGGGCGCGGCCAGCGGTTGAGGGAATCACCCACGGGAACGAGTCCGACCGGCGGCGCGATAGCCATCCGGTATAGCGGGGTACCGCGTTTCTGGCTTGTAAGAGCTGGCTTTGTTGACTGGGAAGCTGGGTTTTTGAGTGCGACGCGGCGGGGGATTTGCCCGCTGCGGCAAACGGGGTTAGATTGCCCGCATTTCCGCCAAACCTCATGCCCATGTCCAAAATCACCAAAAGTATTTACCGCATCCTGTTTGTCAGCCAGGGCAAGCTGTACGAGCTGTACGCCCGTGATATCCACCAGGACGAACTGTACGGTTTCATCGAAGTCGAGGAGTTGATCTTCGGCGAGCGCTCCAGCGTGCTGGTCAACCCAGCCGAGGAAAAACTGCAAAATGAATTCGCCGACGTGAAACGCACCTTCATCCCGATTAACTCGGTGATGCGGATCGATGAGGTGGAGCGAGAGGGGGTCAGCAAGATTCGTCCGGCGGAAGGCGGCGACAACGTGATGCCGTTTCCACAGCCGTTGATGCCGCCCGGCGGCGGGCGCGGCAAGGACTGAGAGGCGTTTTTGTACGGATTTTGAGATCGGTGGAGAGTACGATGGAACCGGCGGCATGGTGGGAAATTTTGCTGGGCGGCGTCGTGGCGCTGCTGGTGATCTTGTGGTTCCGGCCCGGCATCAAGGCGGCCATCGAACGCGGCCGTACCGCCAAGAAGGACTGGCCGGCGGCGCTAATCCCGCTGGCGCTGGTGGTGCTGTTCGTGATCCTGTTGACCCGGTTGGCGCGAGGGTGAGGGGCCAGGGATCGAGACGGTGGCTCGCACCGGATTCTAGGCGGTAGACCCGCAGTGGGTGATGGACCTGCTCCACAAGATGTCTTGCGCCTGTGGACATCGCGCTTGGATCGCATCGGGTCGAGCCATGATGAAACGTCTATCCGAGCTGCCGTTACAAAATGCAACGCGCACGGTCTCACATTGCTTCTGATCGTCGCCGCCCGTGCGGCGATCTCGCTCCGGTGGTGCTTGGCCGGCGGTGAGAACAGCATACATTGAGCACCCTCGCTCATCCGGTCGCGGACCGATAAAGCTGTTCGCGCGCTTGGCTGTCAATGGCTTCCGCCCAGATTCGAGCGGGTGGGCGCGACTTTGGCCGGGCTCCTCGTCCGGACACCACCGCCTGACTCCCTTATTTTTCATACGGTAATCCTGTTTTAGGCATATTCCCTGCTTGGTCACGGCAAACCGAAACCGCGCCAGAGGAAAATGATCCGTGGATGGCCGTGAATGATTCGAAGTCGGACAGACGACTCTCGAACAGATTTGCAGCGATGGTCTTCGACGATAGTTGGCGCCCTTGGCGCAGTATTGGATAACCGATTGATCCGGTATCTCTCCGCAAGGTGGCCCCATGAGTCAAATCGATAGTTCGCTGGAACCTGTCCGGGAGCGCTCTTCCCTTTTTCTCGCCCATGTCCGGCAGGACGGCGCCGGTCGATGGTTGCCGCATCGGCTTGATGAGCATTTGCGCGGCGTCGCGGCGCTCGCCGAATCGTTCGCCGCCACCTTCGCCGCCGGCGATTGGGTAAAACTGGCTGGTCTGTGGCACGACCTGGGCAAATACCGCCCCGCGTTTCAACGCTACATCTGCGGCGCCTCCGGCTACGACGCGCACATCGAAACCACGCCGGGCCGGGTCGATCATTCCACGGTGGGCGCGCTGTACGCCATCAAGCGCATGGATGGCTTGGGGCGCATTCTCGCCTATCTGATCGCCGGGCATCATGCGGGTCTGCCGGATTGGCAAAGCGCCGAAAATCCGGCATCCAGTCTCGTGCGCCGGCTGGATCAACACGATTTGCTTGCCGAGGCGCTGGACCAGTCCCCACCTTCCGATATTCTCGATGCACCATCGCCGACTTCCAATCCCGGCCAGCGCGATTATGCGCTTTGGATTCGGTTGCTGTTTTCCTGCTTGGTGGACGCCGATTTTCTCGACACCGAACAGTTCATGACGCCGGATAAGAGCGAGCTACGCGGCCAGTATCCCACGCTGGCGGAACTGGAGCCGCGTTTCGAGGCGCACATGGCGGCGTTGGCGGCGGGCGCGGACGATACGCCGGTCAATCGGATACGGGCGGTGGTGCTGGAGCGTTGCCGGAACGCGGCGGAACAAACGCCGGGACTATTCTCGCTCACCGTGCCCACCGGCGGCGGCAAGACGTTGGCCTCGCTAGCGTTTGCTTTGCGTCACGCGCGGCGTCACGGCAAGCGCCGGATTCTCTACGTCATTCCCTACACCAGCATCATCGAGCAGACGGCGGACGTGTTTCGCGGCGTATTCGGCGAAAACGCCGTGCTCGAACATCACAGCAATTTCGATTCGGATCAGGAAACCGCGCACAGTCGGTTGGCTTGCGAGAACTGGGATGCGTCGCTGATCGTCACCACGAATGTGCAGTTCTTCGAATCGTTGTTCGCCGCCCGATCCAGCCGAACCCGCAAGCTGCACAACATTCTCGACAGCGTGGTGATTCTGGACGAGGCGCAACTGCTGCCGCCCGATTTTTTGACGCCGATTCTGGGGACGATTCGGGAATTGAGCCGCCATTACGGCGTCAGCTTCGTGCTGTGCACCGCGACTCAGCCAGCGTTGACCTCCCGGCGCGATTTCGATTTTTCTTTCGATGGGCTGGACGGCGTGCGCGAAATCATCGGCGATACGGCGGCGACGCGGAACTTGCACGAAGGGCTGCGCCGCGTAGAGGTCACGCTGCCCGAGGATTTGCAGTCACCGACTTCGTGGGAAGCGCTCGCCGCCGAATTGGAAACTCATCCTCGCGTCCTGTGCATCGTGGATCGGCGCGACGATGCGCGAATTTTGCATGGCTTGTTGCCAGCGGGCACGGTGCATCTGTCCGGCCTGATGTGCGGCCAGCACCGCTCGAACATTATCGAGGACATCAAACATCGGCTGAAAGACGCCGCTACCCCGCTTCGGGTGGTCAGCACGCAACTGGTGGAAGCCGGCGTGGATTTGGATTTCCCGGTGGTGTACCGGGCGCTGGCCGGGCTGGATTCCATCGCCCAGGCGGCGGGACGTTGCAATCGTGAAGGGCGCTTGTTCAATTTGGGACAGGTCGTGGTGTTCGTACCGCCCACCGAGCCGCCCAAGGGCCATTTGCGCCAAGCCCGCGATGCGGGTCGGCAACTGCTGTTGCGCCGTCCGCCCGATCCGCTCGCGCCCGAGCTTTTTACCGAATACTTCCAAAGCTTGTACTGGCGCAAGGGCGCGCAACGGCTCGACTGCAAGGACATCATGACGCTGTTGAAGTACAGCTCAAAGCTGGAATTCAGCTTCCGCACCGCTGCCGAACGCTTCCAACTCATCCCGGAAATACAAGCGCCGGTGATCGTGCGTTATGGCGACAGCGAACGCCTGCTGGCACGGTTGGCGCGACCCGGTGATCACCTGGATCGGAAGACGCTGCGCCAATTACAGCGCTACGTGGTGAATATCCCGCGCCGGATTCACCAACGCCTGCTGGCGGAAGGCGCCATCGAGGAACGACAACCCGGCGTGTATGTCCAGCTTGCGTCGTTTTACGATCCAGACATCGGGCTGCAGGTGGAACGGGCCAGTGACTATGCTCCCAACGACTTGATTGCATAAGAGATCGTATAAAAATCCCTCGCCCGCTTGCGGGAGAGGGGCAGGGGTGAGGGTTGTTTTGAAATGGATTAGCCGAAAACCTATTGGAGAACAGGAGAACGCAATGGCGCTGGATAACGCGGTGTGCCTGCGGGTGTGGGGCGATTACGCCTGTTTCACCCGCCCGGAAATGAAAGTAGAGCGGGTTTCCTACGACGTGATGACGCCCTCCGCCGCGCGTGGCGTGCTGGAGGCGATTTTGTGGAAACCGCAAATCGTCTGGCGGGTGACGCGAATCGACGTGCTCAAGCCGATTCGCTGGACTTCGGTGCGACGCAACGAGGTTGCCAATGTTATTTCCATCGATAACGTCAAAACCGCGATGAAGCGTGGCAAGGGCGCGTTGGGTTTGTATGCCGATGATTCCAAAGAGCGCGTACAGCGCGCCGCACTGTTACTACGCGAGGTGGATTATCTGATCCACGCCCGATTCGAGTTGACCGACAAGGCGGATTCCGACGACACGCCCGCCAAGTACGCGGCCATGTTTCGCCGCCGCGCCGAGAAAGGCCAATGTTTCAACCAGCCGTATCTGGGTTGCCGGGAATTTTCGGCGGCGTTCGCTTGGGTGGAACCGGCTGGACCGTGGCCGACACCGATTGCCGAAAGCCGCGATCTGGGCTGGATGCTGTACGACCTGGAATATCGCGGTTCCGAGCCGACACCGTGTTTTTTCCGCGCTCAACTCGATAACGGCGTGGTGCGGGTGCCCGCTTGGGACAGCGAGGAGATCGCCCGATGATTCTGCAAGCCCTTTGCGATTATTACCGTCGGCAAGAGGAGCAACTGCCGCCGCCCGGTTTCGAGCGCAAGGCGATTCCTTTCATTATCGTGCTGGATCGGGATGGGCGCTTCGTGGATATTGAGGACACCCGCGACGGCAACGACAAGCGCGACAAGGGGCGGCCGTTTGTCGTGCCGCAGGCCGTCAAACGCTCGTCCGGGGTGGCGGCCAATCTTTTATGGGATGGTTTGGGCTATGCGTTGGGCGTCGTTGGCGCGGCGCGCGCGGCCAAGTTGGATGCCGCTGGTTTGGAGAAAGAGCAAAAGCGAACGCGCGAGATGCACGCCGCGTTCATTCAACGCATTCACACCGTTTTTCCAGCGCCCGTGATCGAGCCCGGCGTACAAGCGACGCTGACGTTTTTGGAACAGGGCGATTTCAGCGCGGCGTTTGCCCATTCGCTCTGGCCGGAAATGAGCAAGACAACGGAGGCACTCAGTTTTCGTCTGGATGGCGATTTGGAATTGATTTGTCAGCGGGAAGCGGTGCGGCAGGCGGTTTTGGCGACCGGGCAGGATGCGGCGACCATACGCAAACGCTGTCTGGTCAGCGGCAATCTGGACGCTATCGCCCGCTTGCATCCCGCGATCAAGGGTGTATTCGGTGCGCAAAGTAGCGGAGCCAACCTCTTTTCTTTCAATTTTTCCGCCGCCTGTTCCTACCGTAAGGAGCAGGGCCAAAACGCCCCCGTGGGCGAATACGCCACGTTTGCCTACACCACCGCCTTGAATTATCTGTTGCGCGCCGATTCCCGCCAGAAATTGCGGGTCGGCGAAGATACTTTCGTGTTCTGGGCCGAAAAGGCCGATCCCGCCGAAAAACAGTTCACCGATTGGCTGCAACCCGACCCCGACGATCCGGCGCGGGGGGTGGAAGCGGTAGAAGCATTGTGCAAAGCGCCAGCAATAGGCGTCCGACCATTTGAGGATGACTACACTCGCTTCTTCGTATTGGGCCTCGCGCCAAATAATGCTCGTCTGGCGGTGCGGCTGTGGAATGTGAGCACGGTGCGCGAACTGGCGGCGAACATCCGCCAGCATTTCGATGATCTCGCCATCGTTCGGTCTTCCCGCGAACCGGAATACTTGCCGCTGTGGCGCTTGTTGGTGGCCACCGCCGCGCAAGGCAAAAGCGAGAACATCCCGCCGCCGCTGGCTGGGGAAGTGCTGCGCGCGATTCTCGCGGGAACGCCGTATCCGCAGACCTTGCTGATCACCACCTTGCAACGCATTCGCGCCGAACAGGGCGCGGTGAATTACGTTCGCGCGGCCTTAATCAAGGCCGTGCTGGTTCGCAACGCTCGATTTGGTCCCGCTAAACAGGAGATTACTGTGTCACTTGATACTGAAAATCCCAACATCGGCTATCGCCTAGGCCGGTTGTTTGCCGTGCTGGAACACATTCAGGAAAAATCAGCCGGCGGTCCTGGAAAACTCAACGCCACCATCCGCGACCGGTTTTACGGGGCTGCCTCGGCTACGCCGATTACCGCTTTTCCTTATTTGCTCAAGCTAAAGAATCACCATCTCAATAAGTTAACGATGGGGCAAACGATCTGGTTGGAAGGGAAAATTGGCCAGATCATGGAAGCCATCACTCAATTTCCAGCTCATTTCAACCTCGACGATCAGGGACGGTTTGCTATCGGCTACTACCACCAACGCCAAGACTTTTTTACCCGCAAATCGCCCGATCAGGAATCCACTGACGAGGAAACATCCAATCATGACTGACGCGATCAAGAACCGTTATGACTTCGTGTTGCTATTCGACGTGATCGACGGCAACCCCAACGGCGACCCGGATGCCGGCAACATGCCGCGCATGGACCCGCAGACCGGCCATGGGCTGGTCACCGATGTCTGCCTGAAGCGCAAGGTGCGCAATTACGTCGGACTCAAGCAGGGCGAACAACCGCCATTCGAGATTTACGTCAAGGAAAAAGCGGTATTGAATCGGCAGCATGAACGGGCCTATGCCGCGCTGGGATTTGCGCTGTCCGGCGAAGGTGGCAAGCGCAAGGGCGGTGGTGACGAAGTGGAGAAGGCGCGGGCGTGGATGTGCGGCAATTTCTACGACGTGCGCACCTTCGGGGCGGTGATGTCCACCGGCATTAATTGCGGCCAGGTGCGCGGTCCAGTGCAAATGACCTTCGCTCGCAGCATGGACCCGATCACTCCGGCGGAGCATTCCATCACCCGCATGGCGGTGGCTACCGAAGCCGAAGCCGAGAAACAAGGTGGCGACAATCGCACGATGGGCCGTAAATTCACTGTGCCCTATGGTTTGTATCGGGCGCACGGTTTTATTTCGGCGCATCTGGCGGCACAAACCGGGTTTTCGGATGGCGACTTGGCGCTGCTGTGGGAGGCGCTGACCAACATGTTCGAACACGATCATTCCGCCGCCCGTGGCCAGATGACGACGCTCGGTTTGTACGTGTTTCAGCATGACTCGGCCTTGGGCAACGCGCCCGCGCATCGCCTGTTCGAGCGGATTGCGGTGAATTTGCGCGATCCCGCCGGTACCCCGCGCGCTTTCGACGATTACGCGGTCGCGGTGGATGAGGCCGGATTGCCCGAGGGAATCGCCTTGCTGCGGCTGGCTGGATAAATCGCCATGACCGCCCCGGCGGAAGAACCGGATGACGCCATAGCGATCTCGGCGCTCCAGCACTACAGCTATTGTCCGCGCCAGTGTGCGTTGATCCACGCCGAACAGGCATGGGATGAGAACGTATACACCTTGCGCGGACGTGCATTGCACGAGCAGGTGGATACGCCCGAAAGCCGGGCCGAGGGCGAGGTGCGCGTCGAACGCGCCTTGCCGCTGTACTCGCGGCGCCTGGGTCTGGTGGGCCGGGCGGACGTGGTGGAATTTCTGCCGGACGGCACGCCTTTTCCCGTCGAGTACAAGCACGGCCCGCGTCGCGCCCGCCAACACGACGATGTGCAAGTAGCGGCGCAGGCGATGTGCCTGGAGGAAATGCTCGGTCGGCCCGTGCCGCGCGGCGCGGTTTTTCATCATAGTTCCCGGCGACGGCGAGAAGTGGCGATCACGGCCGCATTGCGCGCCACGGTCGAGGAGATAGTGCCGAAAATCCGGGCGATGCTGGCCAGCGGATACCTGCCGCCACCCGTGGCGGACGGACGCTGCAAGGAATGCTCGCTGCTGGATCTCTGCCAACCGGCAATGATCGCGGGCGCCGCACGTCTGCGTGCTCTGCGCAAAACCCTCTACGACCCGGACGCTGACGAGGAAGAATCATGCGCCACCTCCTGAATACGCTCTATGTGATGACCCAAGGTGCCTATCTCCACCTGGAAGGGGAAACGCTGGTGGTGGAAATCGAGCGCCAGAAGCGGTTGCAAGTGCCGTTGCACCATTTGGGCAGCGTGGTGATCTTCGGCGACATCATGGTGAGTCCAGCGGCGCTGCATCGTTGCGCCGACGACGGCCGAGGTGTGGTTCTGCTGGACCGGCGCGGTCGGTTCAAGGCGCGACTGGAAGGGCCACTGAGCGGCAATATCCTGTTGCGCCAAGCACAACATCGGGTGGCGGCGACTCAGGCGCTGGAATTGGCGCGGGCTTTCGTGGCGGGCAAGCTACGGAATGCGCGGCAAATCGTGCTGCGAGGGGCGCGCGACAGTGACAATGAATCGGATCGCGAGGCATTGCGGCAAAGCGGGCGGTTGCTGGCGGGTCATATCCGGCGCTTGCCCGGCGCCTCGACCTTGGACGAGACACGGGGCACTGAAGGCGACGGCGCGCGAGTCTATTTTTCGGCGGTGCGTCATTTGGTTCGCGCCGATGTGCGCGGCATATTCTCGTTTGAACGACGCAGCCGCCGTCCGCCCCTGGATCGTTTCAACGCGCTGCTTTCTTTCCTCTATACCCTGCTGGTTCACGACTGCCGAACGGCTGTGGAAGGTGTGGGATTGGATGCGCAGTTGGGTTTTCTCCACGCCGTTCGACCGGGGCGGCCAGCCTTGGCGCTGGATTTGATGGAGGAGTTCCGGCCCATGGCGGACCGGCTGGCGTTGACACTGATCAACCGTGGTCAATTAACCGAGAAGGATTTCGAGGCGCGGCCCGGCGGCGCGGTCTATTTATCCGAGACCGGCCGAAAGACGGTGCTGACGGCGTACCAGCAGCGCAAACAGGAAGAAATCAACCATGCGTTGTTGCAACAGCCGGTGCCGGTCGGTTTGTTGCCGCATGTGCAGGCACGGTTGCTGGCCCGTGTGCTGCGGGGGGATGTGGAAGGTTATTTACCGTTTTTGATTCGTTGAAAAGGCGTGCCGGTCGATGGCGGCGGGCACGAAATACAGAGGTTGCCAAATGATGGTTCTGGTCAGTTACGATGTTCGCACCGAAGCTTCGGCGGGTCGGCGCAGGTTACGCCGAGTCGCGCGGGTATGTCTCAATCATGGTCAGAGAGTACAAAAGTCGGTGTTCGAGTGTCGGGTAAATCAAGCCCAGTACGAGGCGTTGGAACGGGCGCTGCTGGCCGAGATTGATCTGAGCGAGGATAACCTGAGATTTTATCGGCTCACGGAACCGCTGACGGAGCATGTCAAGGAGTTCGGCGTGTTCCGGGCGGTGGATTTTGAAAATGACTCCTTGGTTGTTTGATCGGGGCTTGTTGCGCGAACCCCAAGCGACGGTCTGAAGTAGGGGGAGTTCGCGCATCACCTAATAGATTGAAAGATAAAGAATTTATTTCTTTCGTGCCACGGATTTCACGATGCGGTTTAGCCTCTGTAATAGGTCGGCGCAAATTGAAATAATACTTGATTTTAATCAATAAGTTGCGAGAATACCGATTCGCCCGCCGTAATTGGCGGGCGCGGATTGAAACGGCGAAGCGCCGCCCGCACCGTCCGACCCCGCGCCGGATTCGCCCGCCGTAATTGGCGGGCGCGGATTGAAACCGCCCCGACTACGCCATCGGCGATGCCTACGGGGGATTCGCCCGCCGTAATTGGCGGGCGCGGATTGAAACATGACCTTGCTGGACATTTGCTCTAGTGAGCAGTGATTCGCCCGCCGTAATTGGCGGGCGCGGATTGAAACTTCTTGACGGCCATGGAATGATCTCCTGTGCGAGTGATTCGCCCGCCGTAATTGGCGGGCGCGGATTGAAACGTGTCGTTAGCCAGCGTGATGATGTCGCCGGCAGGATTCGCCCGCCGTAATTGGCGGGCGCGGATTGAAACTACTACGAGGCTATCGTCCGCGCCCTGAATGCGGGCGATTCGCCCGCCGTAATTGGCGGGCGCGGATTGAAACGATGCCGGGAGCGCTTTCCCGTCCAGGCCGGAATGATTCGCCCGCCGTAATTGGCGGGCGCGGATTGAAACCAGACTGGATCGAGCTGCTGCCTGCCGGTCCCCGCGATTCGCCCGCCGTAATTGGCGGGCGCGGATTGAAACATCAATTATGGCGGAACTACCGTTTTTTGTAGGTGAGATTCGCCCGCCGTAATTGGCGGGCGCGGATTGAAACGGGTCGTCGGGCGCGGCCATCGAGCGGTAGCCGTAAGATTCGCCCGCCGTAATTGGCGGGCGCGGATTGAAACCATAAATGAACGATGCTCATATAGGCCCAAAGAGGATTCGCCCGCCGTAATTGGCGGGCGCGGATTGAAACCTGTTCCGGGGTCCAATCGTGCATCCGCGAAAAGGATTCGCCCGCCGTAATTGGCGGGCGCGGATTGAAACAATACGACATTCGCCTGTAGAATAATCCACTATAGATTCGCCCGCCGTAATTGGCGGGCGCGGATTGAAACCTGTTAATTGTAAGCACAAGTTAAAACCACATTGATTCGCCCGCCGTAATTGGCGGGCGCGGATTGAAACAATTCGTAACCTTACGATTTTTCGCAATGTAACCCAGATTCGCCCGCCGTAATTGGCGGGCGCGGATTGAAACGGGTATCGACCGTCCGGCGCCGCTGGGCGCGCTGATTCGCCCGCCGTAATTGGCGGGCGCGGATTGAAACATCGAATAGCTCCAGGATGCCTTCGGTGAGCCATCCGCCGATTCGCCCGCCGTAATTGGCGGGCGCGGATTGAAACGTCGCAATACACCCGCAGTACGGCCGCACCCAAGGCGGATTCGCCCGCCGTAATTGGCGGGCGCGGATTGAAACCCACTCGTCGTCGAAATACACGGGTTGCACCACGGCGGATTCGCCCGCCGTAATTGGCGGGCGCGGATTGAAACCGCATCGCAAGGTGCGTATACACCTCCGTGGTTTTAGGGATTCGCCCGCCGTAATTGGCGGGCGCGGATTGAAACACGCAACCCGCTATAGCAATTTTCAAAATTGTCTTGATTCGCCCGCCGTAATTGGCGGGCGCGGATTGAAACCTACAAAGCGTAACCCTATGAGAAATGGGATGAAGATTCGCCCGCCGGGATTGGGGGGGGGGGTTTTAGAGAGTATGTGTGACTGAGGGGGTCGTCGGGATCGCTGGGTGGGCCGGCGGGCTGGGC
>JAPUDV010000037.1 GCA_027492875.1 Candidatus Competibacteraceae bacterium
GCGGGAATAGCTCAGTTGGTAGAGCACAACCTTGCCAAGGTTGGGGTCGCGAGTTCGAGTCTCGTTTCCCGCTCCAAGATTCCCCGGCCTCGAAATGAAATCGAGGCTTTTTTGTGCGCTCGGCCACCGATGCCGCCGGGTGCATCGGTCTTCGTCACCGGGCTAGGTGGCAGAGTGGTCATGCAGCGGCCTGCAAAGCCGTGGACGCCGGTTCGATCCCGACCCTAGCCTCCAACCTACCCTTGCTGGTGTGGTGGAATGGTATACACACAGGACTTAAAATCCTGCGGCTTCGCGGCCTTGTGGGTTCGAGTCCCACCACCAGCACCATAAGTCGGGTAACTAGGCAAATACCCGACCGACGTGGTTCGCCGCAAAAAAACCCATCGTTACTCTCTTGTGCAATGGAACCTGCTTGTCAACTGCCCCGCTAGCCAGCACGATTGAAACCGGGCGTTGGCCATCGCGGGCATCTCATAGCATTACCGGCTCTTGCTCCAGCTTGACGCCAAATGCCGCCCACACCGACTCCTGAATCGCCCCCGCCAACCGCAGCACGTCCGCGCCGCGCGCCCCGCCGCGATTGACCAACACCAGCGCCTGCTTTTCGTAAACGCCCACCGGCCCGAGATCGCGGCCCTTCCAACCGCAGCGTTCGATCAACCAGCCCGCGGCCAGTTTCACCGTTCCATCCGCCTGCGGATAGCGTGGCAACTCGGGGTACCGCGCCGCGAGACTGGCAAAGGTCGCCGCGCCCACCACCGGATTCTTGAAGAAACTGCCGGCATTGCCCACGCACGCCGGGTCCGGCAGCTTGCGCGAACGAACCGCTATCACCGCATCGGAAACCTGCCGCGCCGTCGGATTGGCGATCCGCCGCCGTTCCAATTCCCGCGCCAGTTCGGCGTAGCGGATTTCCGGCCGCCAGTGTTTCGGTAGTCGGAAAGTCACGCTGGTGATCAAATAGCGCCCGGTCGCTTCCCGTTTGAACACGCTGTCCCGGTAGCCAAACCGGCAGGCGGCGCGGTCGAACATCACCGTCGCACTGGTCTCCAGATCCACCGCTTCCAACTGCTGGAACCGCTCCGCCATTTCCAGGCCATAAGCACCGATGTTCTGGATCGGGGCCGCGCCGACCGTGCCGGGAATCAGCGACAGGTTTTCCAGACCCGGCCAGCCGCGTTCCAGCGTCCAGCACACGAAATCATGCCAGTTTTCGCCCGCGCCCGCACGCACGATCCTGGCATCGGTCTCCTCCGCCAGCAACTCCCGTCCGGGAATCCGCACATGCAGCACCAGCCCCTCGAAATCGCCGGTCAGAATGACATTACTGCCACCACCCAGCACGAAGCGCTGCAAATACCGCCATTCGAGCGTGGTGGCCAACGTGGCGAGCTGGGCTGGCGTCTCGACGGCGGCAAACCAGGCGGCGCGGGCTGGCAATCCGAAGGTATTGAAGGATCGCAGCGCCACGTTGCGCGATAAAACAGCGGCTGGCTGACTCATGAAAGACCGGTTTGGTAAGCTGGAAATACAAAATGTAACGCCTTTCGGTGTATATGAAAACGCGAGCAACAAAAAACCCGCCATGCGGGCGGGTTGCTGGAATCCGGGCGGGTTCAGGTCGCCACCGGCAGCGCGGCCCGCAATTTCTTCATGGCGTTGGTTTCCAACTGGCGGATGCGTTCGGCCGATACCTTGTATTCTGCGGCCAGCTCATGCAGGGTCGGTTTGTCGTCGTTCAACCAGCGGCGCTGCACGATGTCCCGGCTGCGCGGGTCCAACCGCTCCAGCGCCGAGCCGAGCCGGCTGACGGTCTGGTCTTCCCAGTCCTCCCGCTCCAACGCCTCCGACGGGTCGGCCTGCGCGTCGCGCAGGTAGGCTGAAGGCGCGTAGCTTTCGGACTCGTCGTCGCCGTCGGCTTCCGGTGTGGGGTCGAACGAGACATCGTGGCCACTCAAGCGCGATTCCATTTCCAACACGTTATCCGGGCTTACCCCCAACTCGCGGGCGACCGTGTTCACTTCCTCGCCGTTCAGCCAGCCCAACCGCTTTTTGGAACCGCGCAGTTTGAAGAACAGCTTGCGCTGGGCCTTGGTGGTGGCCACTTTGACGATCCGCCAATTACGCAGAATGAATTCGTGAATTTCCGCGCGAATCCAATGCACGGCAAACGAGACCAGTCGCACGCCGTGCGCCGGATCGAAACGCTTGACCGCTTTCATCAGGCCAATGTTGCCTTCCTGGATCAGATCGCCCAGCGGCAGGCCGTAACCCAGGTAGCCGCGCGCGATATGCACCACAAAGCGCAGGTGCGCCACGATCAAGCGTTGCGCCGCTTCCAGGTCGTTGCGCAGCCGCAAACGCTGAGCCAGATCCTGTTCTTCCTCGGCGCTCAACACCGGCACTTGGCCGACCGCCTGAATGTAGCTTTCCAGGCTGTCGACTGGTACCAGCAGGTTTTGCATGCGGGGAACCAGCGCAGTCGTCGTCATTGTCATTCACTCCACCCTTGCAAAATTTTCATTATCGATAATTTTAGCACTCTCGGCCTAGGAGTGCCAAAACTACTGAAAAGTTCCCGCGCCGCCGCGCCGGCTCGATCAAACGCCGGCTTCCTCGTCCAACAGGGCGGCGACGAATTCGGCGGCGTCGAACGGCCGCAAATCTTCGATGCTCTCACCGACGCCGATGAAGCGAATCGGTAAGCCCAGCCGGCGGGCAATGGCGAACACGATGCCGCCCTTGGCGGTGCCGTCGAGCTTGGTCAGGATCAAACCGGTCATGCCGACCGCTTCGTGGAATTGCACCGCTTGATTCAGCGCGTTCTGGCCGGTGCTGGCATCTAGCACCAGCAACACGTCGTGCGGGGCCGTGGCATCGACCTTGCCGGAGACCCGTTTGATCTTCTTGAGTTCCTCCATCAGGTTCGCCTGGGTGTGCAGCCGGCCGGCGGTATCGGCGATGACCACCTCCACCGCCCGGGCCCTGGCAGCCTGAATGGCGTCGTAAATCACCGACGCGGCATCGGCGCCGTTGTGCTGGGCAATGACCGGAATGCGGTTGCGCTCGCCCCAGACCTGCAATTGCTCGATGGCGGCGGCGCGAAAGGTATCGCCAGCCGCCAGCAGCACCGAATGCCCGTCGTCTTGCAGCTTTTTGGCCAGCTTGCCGATGGTGGTGGTCTTGCCGGCCCCATTGACTCCGACCGTCAGGATGACGTAAGGCCGGGATTCGCCGGGTTGCCACGGCTGCTGGCAGGGAGTGAGGATCTCCAGCAGTTCCTCTCGCAGCGCTTGCAGCAACGCCGGCACATCGTGCAGTTGCTGGCGCGAGACCCGCTCGCCCAACTTTTCGATCAGGTGATTGGTGACGTCCACGCCGACATCGGCCAGTAGCAGGCGGCTCTCCAGTTCTTCCAATACTTCGTGGTCCAGCTTGCGGCCAGCGAACAGGCCGGACAGTCCCGCAACCAGGCTTTGGCGGGTACGCCGCAACCGGTCGCGTAGTCGGGCGAAGCGCTCGGGCCTGGGTTCGGCGGGCTCGACCTCCTCCTCGGGCGCGCGGTCCTTGCGGAACGGGAAGCGAATCGGCCGGTTCAGAACTTCGAACAGGCTGGCCTTCTTACGCTCCGGGGTCTCGGAGGCGGTTGGAGGGTTGGCGTCGTGCTTGGAATCGGGCATGAGTAAGGTCCAAGGGAGAAGTTAGCGCGGTTGTGGCAGTGGTCTATATGTATATCAGGGCTGCGACCAAGTTGAACATGACTGGGCGGCTCTTGCCCGGACAAAACGCCAGAAATTTTATTTCTTCCCGACAACTGGCTTGCCGCACATACCGCCGGTTGCAAGCAGCCTCCCAAGCAAAACGATGATCATCGCCGGTAAATACGAAGTGATGGGCGAACTGGGCCAAGGCAGCATGGGCGTCGTCTACCAGGTTCGTCATCGGGAGTTGGGCGCGGTCTTTGCCCTGAAAACCCTGCGTGCCTCGCTGACCGAGGAGGCGGAAGCAGTGGGACGGTTTTACCACGAAGTGCAGATCATCTGCGCAATTGCGCCATCCCAACATCGTCAAGGTGTTCGATGTCGGCCGGGACAGCGACCGCCATTACTTCGCTATGGAATACGTGCGGGGGCGCAGCCTGAGAGAAATCCTCGACCGGGAAGGCCCATTGCCGCTTTGGCGGGTGCTGGCTTCTCTGAAATAACCTTCCGAGTCGGATTGACGCCATCGAAGACGCAAAAAACAAGACCTGACCCCCTCCACGCTCACGCCCCGCTGAACCCTTGCCCCCACCCGCTGCCCAATGACCGAAATCCAACCTTGGAATCGGCCAAACCCGGAGTTCTCATGTCGCGCAGTCGAACCCTCATCGCAGCCCTTTGGCTGTCCGTGACCCCCGCCGCCTTCGCGGCCGCGCCGGTCCACGAATTTACCCTGGACAACGGCCTGAAAATCCTGGTGCGCGAGGATCACCGTGCGCCGGTGGTGGTTTCGCAGGTCTGGTACAAAGTCGGCTCCAGCTATGAGCCCAGCGACCTAACCGGCATCTCCCACCTGCTGGAACACATGATGTTCAAGGGCACCCCGACGGTGCCGGGCGGCGAATTCTCCCGCCTGATCGCCGCCAACGGCGGAGACGAAAACGCCTTCACCAGCCGCGACTACACCGCCTATTTCCAGACGCTGGAAAAGGAACGGCTGGAACTCAGCTTCCGGCTGGAAGCCGACCGGATGCGCCATCTGCTGCTCAAACCGGAGGACGTGAGCAAGGAAGCCCAGGTGGTGACCGAAGAGCGCCGGCTGCGCACCGAAGACCAGCCCGAGTCGCTGACCAGCGAGCGGTTCAATGCCGCCGCCTACCTCACCAGCCCCTACCGCAACCCGATCATCGGCTGGATGCAGGATATCCAGGCCCTCTCCCTGAACGATCTCAAACGCTGGTATCAGCAATGGTATGCCCCGAACAACGCCACCCTGGTGGTGGTCGGCGACGTGGACCCGGCCCAGGTCCGCGACTTGGCGCGGAAATACTTCGGACCACTGCCGCCCAGCGAGTTGACCCCGCCCAAGCCGACGACGGAAATACCGCAACTGGGCGAGCGCCGGATCGCGGTGAAAACCCCGGCGGAAGTGCCTTACGTCCTGCTCGGCTATAAGGCGCCAACCCTGAAAACCGCCACCGAGGCGTGGGAACCCTACGCCCTGGACGTACTGGAGGGCATTCTCGACGGAGGCAACGGCGGCCGCATCAGCCGCAATCTGGTGCGCGGCTCCCAGATCGCCGCCGCCGCTGGTTCCGGCTACAACCCGACCTCGCGGCTGGAAGAACTGTTTCTGCTGGCTGGAAACCCCGCGCCGGGTCATACCAGCGCCGAGCTGGAGCAGGCCCTGCGCGCCGAAGTGGCCCAATTGCGCGAGGAACGGGTCAGCCCCGAGGAACTGGCGCGAGTGGTCGCCCAAGCCGCCGCCAGCGACGTCTACCAGCAGGATTCGCTGTTCTACCAGGGGATGCGGCTGGGCATGCTGGAAACGGTCGGGCTGGGCTGGAACCGGCTCGACGACTACGTGCAACGCCTCCAGGCCGTCACCCCGGAACAGGTGCGCGAGGTCGCCCGCAAGTACCTGACCGACGACCGGCTGACCGTCGCCACGCTGGAACCGCTGCCGCTGGACGGTCGCCGTCCGGCCGCGCCCGGTGCTGGAATGGGTCATGCAATCCGCTAAAATGCTCTCACGCCCAGTCCCTCACACCCAGTCCCTCACCTCGCACGGGCGAGGAGCGCCAAGGATTCGCCTAACCATGCCTCATCTGAAATCATCGCTATCGGGCCTACTCGCCGCCACGTTGCTGCTCGTCTCCAGCCTGGCTCAGGCCATCCCCGAAATCCAAAACTGGCGCACCGTCAATGGCGTGCCGGTCTACTTCATCGCCGCCCGGGAACTGCCGATGGTGGACGCGCAAATCCTATTCGGAGCCGGCTCGGTCCGCGATGGCGAACGACCGGGGTTGGCGAAACTGACCAACGGACTGTTGGAGGAAGGCGCCGGCGACTGGTCGGCCGATACCATCGCCGACCGCTTGGACCAGGTGGGCGCCCGGCTGGAAACCAGTTCGCGGCGCGACTCGGCTTCGGTAGCGCTGCGCAGCCTCACCGACCCGCGTTACCTGCAACCCGCCGTCGAAACCGTTGCCCGCCTGCTGAAGGAACCGACCTTCGCGCCCGACGCGGTGGAGCGGGTCCGCCAGCAAATGCTGACGGCGCTTCAGGAGCGCGCCCAGTCGCCCGGCGCCATCGCCCAGGACGCCTTTTTCAAGGCGCTGTACGGCGATCATCCCTACGGTTCGCCATCCGATGGCGCCCCGGCCAGCCTGAACGCCATCGCCCGTGCCGACATTCAGGACTTCCACCGCCGCTATTACACCGCCGCCAATGCGGTCGTCGCCATCGTCGGCGATCTCGACCGGCCTGCCGCCGAGCAACTGGCCAACGCCCTGGTCGGCGGCCTGCCCAAAGGCGAACTGGTCCCGCCGCCCCCGCCGGTCCCTGCCCTCGCCGCCAGCCAGACCATCCGCATCCCCCATCCTTCCAGCCAGAGCCATATCCTCATCGGCCAGCTCGGGGTCAGCCGCGCCGACCCGGACTACTACGCGCTCTATCTGGGCAACCATGTGCTGGGCGGCAACGGCCTGGTCTCGCAATTGTCCCAGGAAATTCGCGAAAAGCGCGGGCTGGCCTATGGCGCCTACAGTGCTTTTTCGCCGATGCGGCAAACCGGCCCCTTCCTGATCAACCTGCAAACCCGCAACGATCAGGCGGACACCGCGCTCCAGGTGGCGCAAACCACCCTGCGCCAGTTCAGCGCCGACGGTCCCGATCCCCAGATGTTGGAGGAAGCTCGCCAGAACATCACCGGCGGCTTCGCGCTCGATCTCGCCGGCAACGGCAAGCTGGCCAACTATCTGGGACTGATCGCGTTCTACGGTCTGCCGCTGGATTATCTGCAAACCTTCATCGGCACCATGAACGGCATCAGCCTGGAGCAGGTCAAGAGCGCCTGGCAACGGCATATCCAACCCGAACGGCAAATCGTGGTGATCGTCGGCGGCGGTCAAAACGCGCCGACCCCGTCGAGCCCAACCGGCGCCCCTCCTTCACCGACCCCACCAGAACCGGCCCGTTCATGAGCCAGCGCGGCGGTCGCGCCAACCAATTGCGCGTCATCGGCGGGCAATGGCGCGGCCGGCGGTTGGTCTTTCCGGATCTGCCGGGCCTGCGCCCGACCCCGGACCGAGTGCGGGAAACCCTGTTCAACTGGCTGACGCCGGTGCTACCCGGCGCCCGCTGCCTGGATTTGTTCGCCGGCAGTGGCGCGCTCGGCATCGAGGCGCTGTCGCGCGGCGCGGGCACGGTCGCGTTCGTCGAACGCCATCCGCTCGCGGTCCGCGCCCTGCGGGACCACCTCGACCGATTGCACGCGCACAACGCCCGGGTCGAACAGGCCGACGCGCTGGCCTGGCTGGGCCAACCGGGGACGCCGTTCGAGATCGCGCTGCTCGACCCACCGTTCGGACAAGGCCTGCTGGAACCCAGTTGTGCGGCCTTGGAAGCGGGCGGCTGGCTGACGACAAACGCCTGGATCTATCTGGAATCCGAGGTGGAACCGGGAACGCCCGCCTTGCCGGCGTGCTGGATGCCCTACCGGGAAAAAACCGCCGGCGCGGTGACTTACCGGCTGGCGCGACGGGAAGCGCCGATCCAGTCCGGTTGCCTTGCCGCCGGGCTTTCCCGATAATCCGCGCAACCCCCGCACCCCAGGAAACGTCCATGTCCGTCGTCGCCATCTATCCGGGTACTTTCGACCCCATCACCAACGGTCACGCCGATCTGATCGATCGTGGCGCGCGCATGTTCGAGCGGTTGATCGTCAGCATCGCCGCCAATCCCAACAAGCAACCGCTGTTCTCGCTGGAGGAGCGGGTGGCGCTGGTGAACGAAGTGGTGTCGCACCTGCCCCATGTCGAGGTGCGCGGCTTCGACATTCTGCTGGTGAATTACGCCAAGAGCGTCGGCGCCAACGTCATCATGCGCGGCCTGCGCGCGGTGTCCGATTTCGAGTTCGAGTTCCAGTTGGCCAGCATGAATCGCCGCTTGAACCCCCAGATCGAATCCATCTTCTTGACCCCCGCCGAGCAATACGCCTTCGTCTCCTCCAGTCTGGTGCGCGAAGTCGCCAAGCTGGGCGGAAACATCGCGCCGTTCGTCCATCCCAAGGTGGAAGCGGCGCTGGCGGCGAAATTCGCCTTGCACCATTAATTGAGTAAAATGCTCGGAAATTCAGCCCGACCACTCCCGGTCGGACGGGTTGAAGTTGCGACCAGCCGGCGCCGCGAACCGGCTGCGAATTAACGATAGAATGAGGAGCCAGCCATGGCACTGATGATCACCGACGAATGCATCAACTGCGACGTGTGCGAGCCCGAATGCCCGAACGAAGCCATCTATCAGGGCGAAGAGATCTACGAGATCGATCCAAACCGCTGCACCCAGTGCGTGGGCCACTTCGACACGCCGCAGTGCATCGAAGTCTGCCCGGTGGACTGCATCATTCCGGACCTGATCCATGCCGAAACCGACGAGCAACTGCAAGCCAAGTACGAGAAACTGACCAGCACGGCTTGAGAAACCGAGCCATGAGCGGGGCCCCTGACCGGCTCCGGTATGTAGCCCCCGGCGCGTAGTTCCGGTGGGCTTCGGGTCGAGACCGCTCGATCCAGCGCTATCTATCGCTTTGACCCGATAAGCGCCGAGCCTCGTCTCAACGCACCGCGCTTTGCTTGAGGGCGGGACGATGTTCCGCCCTGGGTCTTGATCCACCCTCATGAGCGCTCGTACACCGGCGGCGCTTCACCCACGCCAATCCGGAATTCGGCGTCTCTCGGATCCTCCGCCGTGAAGCAAACCATTCGGCGTCGAAAATCCGCGCGTTCGGCATGACCCCGGCCACTTCTCGCAAGCGGTGTGGCCGTGCGCCCCGGCGGTGGCAGCGGACGTTGATCGCTCGCGCGATTTGGGAACGGTCGAACGACAGCTATGCTTAACGGGTACCCAGCAAACCGTTCGAGATCCGGCCTGGGCCGGGTCCCGCTTCAATCATTCAGCAACACGCATCAGTCGCAAAGATCGGGAGCACCGACATGGGGGAACAACGACAACCGGCAATCCGCGTTTTACTGGTGGGAGCGACCGGCCTGGTCGGCGGGCACTGCTTGACCCAACTGCTGGCGGACGATGACATCGGCCAAGTAACGGTTTTCACCCGCCATCCGATGGAACAGACCCACCCGAAGCTTATCGTGCGCCTGGTGGATTTCGACCACCTGCGCGATCACGCCGGCACGATCGAGGCCGATGCCGTCCTGTGCTGCCTGGGCACCACCCACCGGGCGGCCGGTTCGCCGGAAGCGTTCGCCAAGGTCGACCACATCTATGTCGCCGAACTGGCCCGGCTGGCGGCGGCGCATGGCGTGCCCTGCTTCGTGCTGGTCTCGGCGGTCGGCGCCGACCCCAGTTCGCCGGTTTTCTACAACCGGGTCAAGGGCCGGGCCGAGGCGGCGGTCAGCGAACTGCCGTTCAAGACCGTTCACCTGTTGCGTCCCTCGTTGCTGCTGGGCGAACACCGTGAAGCCCGGCCGGTCGAAGACTGGAGCCAGCGACTGGCGCCGCTCTGGACGCCTTTCCTGTGGGGACCGTTCAGCCGCTACCGGCCGGTGCCGGCGGAAACCGTCGCCGCCAAAATGGTCGAACTGACCAAAAGCGCTCAGGAAGGCGTGCACATCCACCACTTCACTCCCTGACCACCGTCCGATGGTGATCGTCCGGAAAAGCTCTCCGGTCATGGGTTCGGCCGCGGTCGCGCTGCTGGCCCTGCTGATCCTGCTGGAACCGCAACCGGCACTGGCCAGAAAACTCTATAAATACCAGGATGCCAATGGCGCCTGGATGTTCACCGACCGGCCGCCCACCACCGATATGCCGGTCGAGGTCAGCCCCTTGCCGGTCCGCGATCTACCGACCCGAATCAGCATCCGCAACCGCGGCGCCCCGGACGCGCCTGTGCTGGCGGCGGTCAACGACTACTACGGCCCGGTGGAGGTGGAAATCAGCGCC
The DNA here is from genome assembly GCA_027492875.1 of Candidatus Competibacteraceae bacterium. Taxonomy (GTDB): domain Bacteria; phylum Pseudomonadota; class Gammaproteobacteria; order Competibacterales; family Competibacteraceae; genus Competibacter. The sequence continues at coordinate 10,173 of JAPUDV010000037.1, forward strand.
GAATCCCTGAAAAACATGCGCGCCGAGCCGCCGCTGCCGGTGCGGGTGGTCATCCCGGCCCGCACGGAACTGACGATGGTCGCACTCAAGCCAGTCAGCGCACGCTGGAGCTACAGCTACCAGGTACGGGCGGTATTGGGCGACCCTGCCGCCACGCACCGGCCCGAACAACCCTACACGCCGCCGTTCGCGTCGGGACAGCAGTTCCGCGTCGGCCAGGCATTCAACGGCGGTTTCAGCCACCAGCACCCGCAGAGCCGTTACGCGGTGGACCTCGGCCTGCCGCTGGGCACCCCGGTGCGCGCCGCCCGTGCCGGGATCATCATGGAAGTGGCCGGCGATTTCTTCGACGGTGGCGCCGACCCGAAATACCAGAGCCGGGCCAACGCGGTGCGCGTCCTGCACGACGATGGCACCATGGCGGTATACGCCCACTTGCATCCCGATTCGATCCAGGTGGCCCCCGGACAGCGGGTTGAACGCGGCGCTTGGCTGGCCAACTCCGGCAACACCGGCTTTTCCACCGGCCCGCATCTGCACTTTGCCATCCAGCGCAACGCGGGCATGGAACTGGTCGCGATCCCGTTCGAATTCGCCGGAACCGACGGACAGGGGATTACCCCGGTCGCCGGCATGTCGCTGACAGCGCATTGAACCGCATGTCGCTCCACCTTCGTTTTTCCGTCGTCATGGCCCCGGCGCATTCCAGATCGCGCCCGCGCCCATTCCGCACACCGCCCTCTACCTTTATCCGCGCCCTCCCCCACGCCGGGCGCGATCCCACCTGAATCCATTTTCGGCGGTCGGCCGGCGACCGGGGTAATCCCCAGTCCGGCCAGCCGTTTTCGTTTGTTCACCCCCAAAGGAGGAATCCCATGCCCTTTCGCTGGCTAGCTATTCTGGTCCTCGGATTGTTGGTGCAAAGCCTGCGCGCTCAGCCGACCACCATCCCGGCGGAGCCCGCGCCCGCGACGCGGGCGCAACCCTCCGCTGCCGCTCCATCACAGGAAGCGCAGCTGCGAACGCTCATCGACACCCTTCAGGAAGTCGAAGCCGAGCGGGCCACCCTGAACCGGCAATTGAAGCGCACCGCCGATCCCGCCGAGGCGCAGCAACTAAACGAGCAGGCGGCACGGATCGCCGCCCGGCGAAAGGAACTGAAAATCTCGTTCGAGGAAATCGCCACCGGCGGCGCCAGCAGCACGGAACTCCAGCAACAAGCCGGGGCCGCGTTCGATTGGCAACAGGAAATCGAGGACGTGATCCGGCCCTTGCTCGACGCGGTGAAACGGCTGACCGAGCGACCGCGGACGATCGAGCGCCTGCGCAGCGAGCGGACCCTGTACGAGAGCCGGCTGCAAATCGCCGATGCCGCCGTCGCCCATATCGAAAAAACCCTGGCGGCGGCGGAAGAGCCCATCGTAAAAAAGGCTTTGCAGACGACGCTGGAACGGTGGCAGGACCATCGCGAGGAGGCCGAAGGCCGCTTGCAGCGCATCAACGCCCAACTCGAACGGCTGGCGGCGCCGGGCGCGCCGACCGGCAAGCGGTTCGCCCTCACGCTCCAGGAGTTCTCCAGCGGCCGAGGCCTCAATCTGCTGCTGGCGGTCGGCGGTTTCGTACTGACCTATCTGGTGCTGAGCGGATTCGGCCAGTTGGCCGGCCGGTTCGCGGGCCGGGGCCGTAAATGGAAAACCCGTCGGCTGGCGCGGGTGACCGCGTTGCTCTTCCAGGCGCTCACCGCGATCCTGGCTTTTTTCGCGGCCACCCTCATTCTGTACGCCCGCGGCGACTGGCTGCTGCTCGGCCTGCTGATCCTGCTGGCGGCCGGCATTCTGTGGGGTTTGAAGCAATCCTTGCCGCGCTATGTAGCGGAAATCCGCATCCTGCTCGGCATGGGCAGCGTGCGGGAAGGCGAACGGCTCGTATATGCCGGCGTACCTTGGCAGATCACTTCGTTGAACGTCTATTCGACCCTGCGCAACCCACTGCTGCGCGGCGGCGCCCTGCGTCTGCCGCTCGACCGGTTGGTCGACTTGCAGTCGCGCCCCCACGCCCCGGAAGAATCCTGGTTTCCCAGCCGGGAGAACGACATCGTGATTCTGGATGGCGACATCCATGGCAAGGTACTGATGCAGACTCCCGAGGTGGTGCAGGTACAGGTCGTCGGCGCGGTCAAAACCTTCACGGTCGCCGATTATCTCGGCAAAAACCCGCGCAACCTGTCGCTGGAGGGCTTTGCGGCGCCGGTCGTTTTTGGGCTGGACTACCGTCATCAGGGCGAGATTCTGAGCGAAATCGTCCCCCGGTTGCGCGCGTATCTCGAAGAACAACTGGAACAGCAGCCGTTCCGTCCCCATCTCAAGGATCTGCTGGTGGAATTCAACGAAGCGGCGGCTTCCTCGCTAAACGTGTTGATCGTGGCGGTTTTTACCGGGGCTGGAGCCGAATACTACTGGCCGGTTCACCGCTTTCTGCAACGCACCGCCGTGAGTGCCTGCAACCGGTACGGCTGGACCATTCCGTTCGACCAGTTAACCGTGCATCTGCCGCCGGCGCAGCCCTGACACACCGTCGCGCACACCGCCCGCCGGTCAGCGAGCGCCCTCTCACCCCGGAAGCGGCTGCGGCGGTTGCTCGCTGCTCGGGTCTTCGTGGATCAGCACGTCGGCGTTGGGATACACCGCCAGCAGGGTCGCTTCCACCTCGTCGGCCACCCGATGCGCTTCCACCAGCGGCAGATGATCGTCCATCATCAGGTGCAACTGGATAAAGTAGGTCTGCCCGGAGCGGCGGGTGCGCACTTCGTGCAGGCCGCGCACTCGGGGATGCGCGCGGACGATCTCCTTGATGCGGGCATGCACTTCCGGAGGCAGTTCGTGATCCATCAACAACTGAATGGATTCGTGGCCGATATGGCCGGCGCTGTAGAGAATATATAGCGCGATGCCGATCGCGAACACCGGGTCCGCCCTCGGCCAGCCCAGCATCGCCAGCCCCAGGGCCACGATGGTGGCGGTGTTGGTCAGCAGGTCGGTAGCGTAGTGCAGGGCATCGGCGCGGATCGCCGTGGACTGGGTGCGGCGGATCACGTAATGCTGGAACAACAGCAACGCCCCGGTGGCGACAATGGCGAACAACAGCACGCCGACGCCGACCAGGACATCGTTGATCGGCTGCGGATGCAACAAGCGATCCACCGCGTGCAGGATCAGGAACACCGCCGAACCGGCGATGAAGGCCGCCTGCACCAACCCCGCCAGCGGTTCCGCCTTGCCGTGACCGAACCGGTGGTTGCGATCGGGGGGTTGCAGGGAATAATGCACCGCCAGCAGGTTGATGATCGACGCCGCCACGTCCATCATCGAATCCACCAGCGACGCCAGCACGCTGACCGAACCGGTCAACAGCGCCGCCGCCAGCTTGCCGACGATCAACAGGGTGGCGGTAAACACCGAGGCGTAAGTCGCCCGCCGCAGCAGGCGGCCCGCGTGGGCAGGATCGGTGGTTAAATGCGTTGCATCATTCATGAGCTTTCATTCCCGGTCATTCAAAAACGATCTATTCTAACGAGCTTACAGCCGGCGCGCGGCGCGAACTCTTCGGGTCATTAGTAACCTTAGCCCTGTAGGGTATATCCACCGACCGAACCCCGAACCCTCCAGCCGCGTCCTTCGTGGAGTCGCCGGCACCTTGAACCTCCATGCAATGTTTGGCTACCTCGCGCTATCGCAGTCCCTTGTGGTGGCGTCCCGCATACTTCGAACCGTTTCCAGCCGGAAGGAACCCCGTCACATGCTCGAAACCCTGCGCCGCATCGTTCAGGATGTCAGCGCCGCGCCGGATCTGCCCAGCGCGCTGGCGATCACGGTCAACCGGATCCGGGATACGATGCACGTCGCCGCCTGCACCGTCTACCTGGCCGACGAAGACAACCGCGAGTACGTCCTGATGGCCACTGCCGGCTTGAACCCGCAGGCTGCGGGCCGCGTGCGGCTGAACCGCCAGCAGGGACTGATCGGGCTGGTGGCCGAACGCCGGGAGCCGCTGAATCTGGAAGATGCGTCGCGCCATCCCCGGTTCCACTCGGTCCAGGACGTGGGTGAAGAGGCTTATCACGCTTTTCTCGGCGTGCCGCTGATTCAGTACCGCCGAGTGCTGGGCGTGCTGACCGTCCAGCATACCGCCACCCGCCAGTTCCAACCCGCCGAGGTGGATTTCCTGGTCACCATCGCCGCTCAACTGGCCAGCATCCTCAATCACGCCATTCTTAGCGGCGCCACTCAGGAACTGCTCAACCCGCTGGCGACCGGCACCCGCGCCCTGCAAGGCATCGCCGGCGCGCCGGGCGTGGCGATGGGCATCGTGACCATCCCGCACCTGCTGGCCGAACTCGACGACGTTCCCGACCGTCCGGCAACCGACCCCACCGCCGAGGAATCGGTATTTCGGGCGGCCATCGCCACCGTCGATGCCGAGCTGCACCGCGCTTGCGAACGGCTGTCGCCCCTGTTGCCGCCGACCGAACAGGCGCTGTTCACCGTCTATCGGATGATACTCGGCAGCGATAGCCTGATCGGCGACACCCTGGCCAGCATCCGGGCGGGCCGCTGGGCGCCGGCCGCCTGGCGCGACGCGGTGCTGGCCAGGGTCCGGCTGCTGGAACGGGCCGAGGACCCCTACCTCAGCACCCGCGCCGAGGATATCCGCGATCTGGGGCGGCGGGTGCTGCATCATTTGCGCGCGGATCCCAGCCGGCAAACCGAACCTGCCGCCGAGCGCTGCGTGCTGGTGGCCGAGGAAATGAGCGTGGCGCACCTGGCGGCGGTGCCGCCGGAACGGCTGGCCGGCCTCGTCTGCCTGCGCGGTTCGGCGCTGTCCCATGTCGCCATTCTGGCCCGGGCGATCGGCATCCCGGCGGTCATGGGCCTGGGCGACCGGCCAATCGGCCGCTACGAGGGCTGCGCCATCATCGTGGACGGCTATCAGGGCCGGATTTACATCGAACCGGACCCGGCGGTGCGCGAGGAATACCGGCAACTGATCGCCGCCGAAGCCGAACTGTCGGTCGAGCTGAACGCCTTGCGCGACCAGCCGGCCGTCACCCGCGACGGTCATCCGCTGTCGCTGTACGCCAAGGCCGGGCTGCTGACCGACATCGCCACCGTCCGCGACAGCGGCGCCGAGGGCATCGGTCTGTACCGCACCGAATTCGCCTTCATGGTGCGCGAGTCGTTCCCCAGCGAGGACGAACAGTACCAGATCTACCGGCAAATGCTGGTCGCTCTCGCACCGCGACCGGTGGTCATGCGCACCCTGGATATCGGCGGCGACAAAGCCCTGCCCTATTTCTCGATCGAGGAAAAGAACCCCTTCCTCGGCTGGCGCGGGATGCGCTTCACCCTCGATCACCCGGAGATCTTTCTGACGCAGTTGCGCGCCATGCTGCGCGCCAACGCCGGACCCAACAATCTGCGCATCCTGTTCCCGATGATCACCACCGTCGAAGAGGTGGAGGAGGCGCTGCGACTGCTGGAGCAAGCTCACCGGGAATTGCGGGAAGACGGCTGGCCGGCGACACGCCCCCCGATCGGGGTGATGATCGAAGTGCCGTCCGCTGCCTGGCAGACCGCGCAACTGGCGCGCAAGGTGGACTTCCTATCGGTCGGCACCAACGATCTGACCCAGTATCTGCTGGCGGTGGATCGCGACAACGCTCACGTCGCCGGTCTGTACGACAACCTGCATCCAGCGATGCTGAAAACCATCGCTCACATCGTCGAAGAAGGGCATCGAGCCGATCGCCTGGTCAATTTATGCGGCGAGATGGCGGCGGACCCCGGCGCGGCGGTGCTGCTGCTGGGCATGGGCGCGGACAGTCTAAGCGCCAGCACCGTCAGCCTGCCGCGGGTTAAGTGGGCGATCCGCAGCTTCACGCGGGCCGAAACGCGGGAACTGGCGCGGCACGCGTTGCAACTCGATACCGTCCGGCAAGTACGCCGGCTGCTCGATGATGCCCTCCGACGCGCGGGCTTGGGCGAAATCGTGCACGAGATCCATTGATCGCGTCCGCCACGCAAAACGACAGCGCGGGCCGAAGCCCGCGCCGTTCACGAAAGCCACCGGAGCGCGGCATCCCGCCGCGCCCGGCCTGGATGGGATCAGCCTTCGATGGCGATCCGCCGTGGTTGCGCCGCTTCGCGCTTGAGTACGATCACTTCCAGTACGCCATCCTTGCACTTGGCGCTCACTTTGTCGGCATCGGCCACATCCGGCAGCGAGAACCGCCGCAGGAAGGTTCCGCGCACTCGCTCAACCCGGCGATACTGCTCGGTTTCTTCTTTTTTCTCGGCGCTCCGCTGGCCTTTCAGGGTCAGAACCCCGTTTTCCAGGGTGATCTCGATATCCTTGCTCTCGACACCCGGCAGATCGGCGTGGATGACGAACTGATTCGGCTCCTCCTTAATATCCACCGCCGGCGCCCAGTCGGCCAGAATATTGCCCGCCTCTTCGTCGCCGAAGCGGCCGCTATCCAGCAGGCGGTTTACTTCCCGCTGCAACTGGTTCAACAGATTGAAAGGTTCATAGCGCATCAGAGCCATGGTTATACCTCCTCTATGTTGGGGTTTCGGCGTTTTATCGAACGCCCCTCACTCTCACGATTAAGGTGGGGTCAAACCCGCTCTTTTCAAGAGTTCATCCAGGGTGTTTTTGCGCTAACATCCTCGGTTGATCCGACACCTCTCCGGAGTCGCACGATGGCCACCGCATCCATCTTTATCTGCCATGCCCATGTCGATGCCGCCTTCGCCCAAGATCTGGGCCTGGCGCTGGAAACTCACCGCCTGAGCGTCTGGCGCGACGCCCGCAATCTGCGCGGCGGCGAACGGCTGGCGCCCGAAGTTCGCTGGGCCATCGAACAAGCCCGCCAGGTTATCGTGGTGCTTGGCCTCAGCACCGGCGACCCGGCCTGGCTGCGCCGGGAGATCGAGATCGCGCAGGACACGGAACGGCGGCGGACCGATACCTATCGTGTCATTCCCCTGTTGCTGCCGGGCGTCGATCCCACCCTCCTCAACCACTGGTTCACTCCGCCGCCGAGAACCGCCTCGATTCAATTGTCCACCGAGGGCTTGGGCGTGGTGCTGCCTGGCTTGCTGACGGCGTTGGGCGAACCGCTGCCCAGCGAGCCCGCCACCGATCGCAATTCCCCGCCGCTGGCGGAACTGGAACTCACCTTCAGCCAAGCCGATCCGACGGCCTCCAGTGACTGGCGGCTCGCCGCAACATTCAACCGCCACCCCTTGCGAGCCCCAGCCACCGCCAGCGTGGACATCGTTTCATTACCCCGGCCACCCGACCCGCGAATTCTGCACTGGTATTTCCAGGATCATCTCCGTTGGCCGACCGATACCGTGCGCCAGTTCGCCCGCCGCACCGATGACTTCTTGGCGTCATGGGGCCGCGCCCTCTATCAAGCCACTCTCGCCGCGCCGGATTTGCGGGACTTGGTGGCGGCTTGGCGCGATGACCCGGATGCTCGCGACCGCCGCCTGGTGGTGCGAGCCGATACCGCGACGACGGCCGGCGCATCGGTGCTTGGCCTGCCCTGGGAGCTGCTGCACGATGAGGCTGGCTTTCTGCTCCAGGGCAAGCAACCGATCCAGTTCCAGCGCCGGCTCTCGGGCGGTGGCGAATTCTTTTCGCCGGCTCCCCCACCGCTGCGCATCCTGGCGATCAGCCCGCGCCCCGACATGGAGCCAACCGGCCACCCGGATTACCGCCGCCATACCCTGCCACTGCTGGAAGCACTCGGTACCCTGGGCGGACTGATGGAGCTGCAACTGCTCAATCCACCGACCCTGGCGGCGCTGGAAAAGCGGTTGAACGACGCCTGGGCCGCCGGACGACCCTTCTCCGCCCTGCATCTGAGCGGCTATTTCCGCCACGACCCCGATCAGAACGCCGCCGCGTTCGGATTCGAAGCCAGCTACGACCTGCACGCGCCGGTCTGCCGCGACGCCCACTTTGTCCCGGCGCTGGCGCTGGCGTCCCTGCTGGCCACCTACCGCATCCGCCTGGTCGTTCTGGCCTGTTCCAGGGATGGCGCTGGCTCCGCCACCATGCCCGGACTGGTCTCTACCCTGCTGGCGGCGGGTATTGCGGCCACAATCACCATCCATTCCAGTACGCCGACCGCAACCCTGCACCGGTTCTGGGTGGCGTTCTACGAAGAACTGCTCCGGGGCTCCCGCATCAGTCAAGCCATGTTCGCCGGCCACCGCCGGCTGGCCAGCGACAGCTATCGCACCGCGGGTCTGGGCGGTGGCGGGGTTTACTTGCAGGACTGGCCGACGTGTACCCTTTATCTGGGCCAGAACGACCCCCGGCTCGCCCTGCGACCCCCGCTGGATCTCTGGCGCCGGATGCTCGACCGGTCCCCACCCGGCCCGCCGGAGTCGTTACCCGTTCCCTCCCCGGTCGGCTGCATCGGGCGCGGACGCGATCTGCTGATTCTGGAACGGCTGTTCGAAACCCATACCAGCGTCTTCCTGCGCGGGTCCGGCGGCAGCGGAAAAACCGCTGCCGCGGTGGCTTTGGCCGGCTGGCAGGCGCGCTGCGGTCGCTACCGCCACGTCGCCTACGTCCGCGCCAGCGACGCCGACGACGCCCGCGCGCTGTTGGAAACCCTGGGTCGGCAATTGCTCCCCGAAGGCCGGCACTGGTCGGTCGCGCGCTACCCGACTCAGTGGCAGGCGCTGGACCATCTCCGACAAGCGTTGCGCACGGAACCGACGCTGATCGTGCTCGACCAATTGGAGCAGTGGCCCTCGGAACAGGATGAAGCGCTCGATCAATTCTGGAAGCAATTGTTGGACGACTGGCCGGAACTCCGCTTGCTGGGGTTGGGCCGGATCGGGCCACCCTCCTTCGCTCAGCCCTGGGCGGAGACGCTATTGAGCCCGCTATACGAAAGCGACGCCATTAGCGTGATCGGCCAGGCGCTGATCGAGGCGCGGGCAATGCCGCCGAACACCGACAGCGGCGAGAGTTTCCAGCAGTTACGCGATATTGCCGCCCTGGCTGGCGGGCATCCGGGCGCCTTGCGCTGCTTGGCGCATGAAATTGGCATTCTAGGCGTGGGCGCCGCCCAGAAACTGCTGTATTCGCTGCGGGCTGAGTTGCTGCGCCTTCACAGCGACGACCCGCAATGGCCGCTCTACCTCAGCCTGGAACTCACCTTGCGTCGGCTGTCCGGACCAGAGCGAGAGCAACTGACGGTTCTCGCGTTCTGCCGGGAGGGTATCAACCGCATCGCCTTGGGACATGCCTTAAAGTTCGATACGCTGGCCACCGATGCGTTCTGCGCCCGGGTCATCGATCTGGGCTTGGCCGAGGACCAGGGCTACGGCCACCTGCGCTTCGATCCCGCGCTGACTCACTACCTGGCATGCCAGCTGAGTCCGAACCAGCGCGTAGTCTGGCATGAACGCTGGCGCGCCGGCATGGAGCGGCTGCTGGCGGTTCTCTACCAGCAGTACTTCAAGGATAACGCCCGCGCGACCCGGTTGCTGCGGCTGGAACTGACCAATCTGCTCGCTCTGCTGCGCGATCATATCCAGCACGCCGCGCACGAGCGGGTCGCCCAGATGGCGGTTCAATTGGAGCAAATGCTGGCCGATCTCGGCTTCCCCACCGCGCTGGCCGAAGTCGTGGCCGCCCGCGAGCGGGCCGGCCAGGCGCTGCTCGGCTGGAGCCGGGCCCGCTTTGAAACCGAGCGGCTGAACGTCGAGCGACTGCGCAACGATGGAGCGCTGGAAGACGCCTTGCAAGCGGCGCGGCGACTGCTGCGTCTTTGCCAGGACGCCGGCGGCGACGCTTACTCCGGCGCGGCCTACGATCTGGCCCGCGCGCACTTCCAATTGGGCAAGCTGCTGAAGCTGGCGGGGGCCGCCGAACCGGCGGCGCGGGAGCTAACCGCCGCACGCCAACAATTCCAGGCACTGGCGGACGCCGGCAACGCCAGCGCCGGCCGCATGGCTGCGGTCGCCGACGCCGAAAACGGCGATTGCCTAACCTATCTGCGCCGCTTGCAGGAAGCCGCCGCCGCCTACGAGGCTGCGCTTGCGCATCCTGGACCCAACCCCAACAATGCAACTTTCGCGACCAACAACATGCAACTCGGCCTGGTGCGCCAGCGACAGGGGCACTACGCCGAAGCCGCGAAGCTGTACGACACCGCCCGGCGAACATTCGAAGCGCTGGGCGAACCGGAAGGTGCGGCGCAGGCCTGGCGGCAACTCGGCCTGGCCCGCAAGATGAATCGTGAGATCGAACCGGCGCTGCAGGCCTGCCAGCAGGCGTTATATCTGTACGAGCAGCAGCGCAACCGGGTCGGGGTCGCCGAAACGATGGGCGAATTGGGCCACTTGCATCAGGTGCTCAGCCAACTTGAACCGGCGGCCCTGTCCTATCGCCGGATGGCGGAACTTTACCGGGAGTTGGGCGACGGCCATGGCGAGGAAGCCAGCCGCAACAAGCTGGCAAATGTACTGATCCAGTTGCGGCGGCACGACGAAGCCCGTCAGGAACTCTATCGCGCCAGCGAATGCAACCTGCCTGAAAGCCCCACAGCTCGCAACTGGGCGATCCGCCGTGGCTTGCGCGACCTCGGTCAGACGGTTCAAAACCCCAACGTGGCCGACCAGGCGCGGCGACAGGCTATCCAAAAGTACCTTGCGTACCGGCAAGCAGGCGGCGAAAACACTAACCCCGGTGCTCGATTGTGTGCCCAGGTTGGCCAAGCCATTCAAACCAGCGATACCAGCGCCCTCGCCGCCAAACTGGACCAAATTGTGGCCAGCCCCAACGTCCCGTCCGCCGGTAGGCTGCTCATCACAAAATTGCAGGCTATCGTGGCGGGTTCCCGCGATCCCGGGTTGGCCACCGATCCGGAGTTGCACTACCAGTATGCGGTGGAAATCCAGCTCTTGCTGGAACATCTCGCCTCCCACTGAGCCTGGCTCAGCCCCTCATGCATTCGCCGCATCCTGCTCGCATCATTCTCCGCCACCCTATCGCGTTTCTTGCAAGCGTGCTGCGCCATTTTCAGGCCAACCGGGGGACCCTGTTGGCCAGTGCCGTCGCTTATCACGCACTGCTGTCACTGATTCCTCTGCTTATCCTGCTGTTGGTCGCTCTATCCAACGTACTGGAGAAAACCTGGCTGCTGGCCACCCTGAACCATTTTCTGGAACAGGTCGTTCCCGGCGAATCAGACCTCATCCTTGGCCAAGTCGGGCAGTTTCTCGATCAGAGACGGACTTTGGGCTGGATCATGGCCGGCACCTTGCTTTTTTTCAGCGCGGCGGCCTTTGGCATGCTGGAAAATGCGATGGTGGCAATTTTTGCTCACCGATGTGCGCTGCACACCCGACACACCCTGATCTCGCTGTTGCTTCCTTACTTGTACGTTGTCTTGCTAGGACTCGGTTTGTTGGCGGCGACTTTACTGAATGGCGCACTGCAAACCCTGGCGACCGGCGAAATCCAATTGCTGGGCTGGCACGAGTCGCTGGGCGATTTGACCGTAATGTTGCTCTATGGAATCGGCTTTTGCAGTCAAATCGGCGTGCTCACTTCGATCTATATGCTAATGCCAGCCGGCCGCCTGCCGTGGCGACATGCCCTGATCGGAGGCATCACCGCCGCACTGTTGTGGGAAGGAGTCCGCTACGGATTGGTGTGGTATTTCGCCAACCTTTCGAAGGTCAACGTGATCTACGGCTCGCTGGCGGGCGCGATTATCGTACTCATGACCCTGTACGCCATGAGCCTTATTATCCTGCTGGGCGCACAGGTGATCGCCGAATACGAACGGTTGTTGCCAGAATGCCAAGACGACACACAACCGGATAACCGAGCGCACCACAAATAAAAAACCCCCGCCGTTTAGCAGGGGTTTTGGATGAAGTTGCCTGGCGATGACCGACTTTAGCGTGAGTGATGCTCACACGATCATAGGCGC
>JAPUDV010000038.1 GCA_027492875.1 Candidatus Competibacteraceae bacterium
GAATTTCGCCCAAAGGGGGCATTTCGCCTAAGGCGTAAAGTTCTTTGGCCATGTTGATATCCTCTTGATTTCAGGGGTAGGTCTTCGTGATATTTCCGTACGGTCCACACGGTACGGTCGGCAAAACACGGGGAATCCGATTGAGGCGGATCTCAATGGGCCATGTGGCGCGACCGCACGCCCGCTGTCGCCAGGTTGATGGTGGATTCCAGTTCGGCGCTTTCCTTCATGGACGTTTGAAGATCCTGCAGGCGACCGTCCGCCAGGCCGTAGATCCAGCCATGCAGCATCAGCGGTTGCCCCCGCCGCCAGGCATCGCCCACCAAAGTGGTGCGGGCGACGTTGCGCACCTGTTCGATCACGTTGAGTTCGCACAGAGCGCGCCAGCGCGCCTCTTGGTCCGGTAGGGCGGCGAGGAAATCCGCGTGCCGGTCGCGCACGTCCTGGATATGGCGCAGCCAGTTGTCGATCAACCCCAGGGATGTCCCTTCCAGGGCCGCCTTGACGCCGCCGCAGCCATAATGACCGCAGACGATGATGTGCTGGACCTTGAGCGCCTCGATGGCGAATTGCATCACCGACAGGCAGTTGAGGTCGGTATGCACCACCACGTTGGCCACATTGCGGTGAACGAACACTTCACCCGGCTTCAGCCCGGTGATCTGATTGGCGGGCACGCGGCTGTCCGAACAGCCGATCCACAGGTAGGCGGGCGTTTGCAAGGCCGCCAGTCCAGCGAAAAAATTGGGGTCGGCGGCCTGCGTCTCTTCGGCCCAGCGGGCGTTGGCGGCAAAAAGTTCCGGCAGGTATTTCATCGAGTTTCTCCCAGGCCGCGCGGAGCGACCCGCATCGGGTCTAATGGAGAGGTAGGGTGTCCGTGTCATCCAGGCCGATCGCGGGGGCCGTGCCATGGTCGCTCAGCCGCTCCAACTGGCGCGCCACCGAGCGGCCAGCCCGGTCAGCGGCCCGGTCGATGGCAACATAGATATCGTCTTCGATATCCTCGATAACCACGTCCTGCGCGCCGGGAAAGTCGATTTGGATCAGGCAGCGTTGGTTTTTGCCCGCACGGGGACCGCTTTGACTGGAAAGGCGGACCGAGACTTGGCGCAAGTGGTCGTCGGCCCAACCGAGCGCAAATCGCAGGTGCCGTTCGGTGTGCTCGCGCAAGCTGTCGGCCACTTCAAAACCTCGCGCCTGGATGTTGATCTTCATGAAGCCACCCCTTAATCGAGTTGAAAACACCATGAAGTGTATGGATGAATAAAATATCCAACAATCCGAATAATATTGAATCATCATTCGGTTTTTTCGATGTATTGAAGCCTTATGGCCAGCCTCAACTTCAAGCACCTACGTTATTTTTGGATGGTCGCCAAGGCGGGCAGCATCGCCGGCGCCAGCAAGCAATTGCACCTGACACCGCAATCGGTCAGCGGTCAATTGGGTGAACTGGAGGAGAGTCTCGGTATCGAGCTGTTTCGCCGCGTCGGGCGTGGTCTGGAACTGACCGAGATGGGGCGGCGCATTTTCAGCTACGCGGACGAGATCTTCGCGCTCGGCAACGAACTGCTGGAAGTCGCCCTCGACCGGACGGCGCGCAAGAGTCTGCCGTTTCGGGTCGGCATCGCCGATTCAGTGCCGAAATCGGTGGCTTATCGCGTGGTCGAACCGGCGCTGCGCATTGACGAACCGGTACGGCTGCTCTGCCGGGAGGGTCGGCTGGCGCCGCTGCTGGCTGAAATGACGGTCCATCGTCTCGATCTGGTGATCGCCGATCGGCCCATGCCCACCAATCTGAATGTTCGGGGCTACAGCCACTTTCTTGGGGAAAGCGATTTGACGGTGTTCGCCACGCCGGGTCTGGCGCGGTCCCTGGCGGGGACGTTTCCCGCGTTGCTCGACAAGGCGCCGTTCCTGCTGCCGGGCGAAGACGTCGCCACTCGACCCAAACTGATTCAGTGGTTCGAGGCGCAGCATCTGTACCCGCGTATCGTGGGCGAGTTCGACGACAGCGCCCTGCTCAAGGCTTTCGGTCAGGCCGGCGCCGGTCTGTTCGTGGCGCCCACGGCAATTTCCGGCTACGTGTGCCAGCAATACGCGGTTCAAGCGGTTGGTCGCATCGATTCGGTGACCGAGCAACTGTACGCCATCACCACCGAGCGCCGGCTGCTGCATCCGGCCATCGTCGCGGTCGTTCAGGCCACGCAGCGCGAGTTGTTCGGGAAACCACCAGCGACTTGATCGGCCTCGGATTTTCCGGAGCGACCGAGTCGCCTTCGTGCGCTTGACCGGCTTGCTACAATGATTCAATCCCCACATCCACGCCGCGATCCATGACCACACCCTTTGCTTCGGACGGCGACTGGCTGACCGCGACATCTTCGAGCGGTAAGTCCTCCCGCGCCACTCCCCTGGACCTGGACGACTACCGGTCGCTGATTTGCCTGGATGAACCGTTCGTCGCGCCTCCTCCCGTCCCGGCGGCGGTGGACCAACGAGCCGCCCTGGTGGATGAACTCCTGGCGTGCCTGCACGCCGAACGCGGCGGGGCCGGTAGCGGGAATTTGTCATCCCATGAGGAAAGGCGGCGGCTACTGCGCGCCCTGCTGACCGTGCGCGGACCCGATCCACTGCCGGACTGGTTTCATGACCGGCTGGATCGGCTCCTGCGGCGCGAGGTCCTCGACAGAGGTCTAAGCGATATCGCGAATCTGCCGCCCGTTTCCCAGGGCTGGCCAGGTGCGCTCCATGGCGCCGCGACCTCCTGCATCCTGTGGCGGGGGGATATCGCCACCTTGAACGCCGACGCGATCGTCAACGCGGCCAACGCGCAAATGCTGGGCTGCTTCCAACCGTTTCACGGTTGCATCGACAACGCCATCCACTCGGCGGCGGGTCCCCGCGTTCGGGAGGATTGCGACAAAATCATGCGGCGTCAGGGCGGCGCTGAAGGGACGGGTTGGGCCAAGGTGACGCGCGCCTACAACCTGCCGTCCCGATACATTTTGCACACGGTCGGCCCCATCGTCGCGCCGGACCGGCTGCGGCCCGAGCACGAACGCCTGCTGGCCGCCTGCTATCGATCCTGCCTGGATCTGGCCAGCCGGGTGCCGGACATTCGTTCGGTGGCTTTCTGCGGCATTTCGACCGGCGTGTTCGGTTTCCCGCGCGAGCCGGCGGCGCGGGTCGCGCTGCGCGCCATCGGTGACTGGCTGGACGATCATCCCGGCGCGATCGATTCGATCGTCCTGAACGTGTTCAGTCAGGACGATCTGCAAATCTACCAGCGCCTGCTGCGGGGCAAAGGAACGGAGGAATCCCATGTTCAACGACCATGACATCCAGCGTTGCCGCGATTGGCTGCGCCAAGCCAACGCCGTGCTGATCGCGGCCGGCGCCGGTCTGGCTGTCGAAGCCGGCATCGATTACATGGATACGGAATCGTTCGCCCGGGATTTTCCCGGCATGGTGAAACTCGGTTTCCGCCGGCGGGCCGAGTTGATGGGCTATTCGGACTGGAGCCCTGAACTGAAATGGGGCTATCTGGCGGCGAACGTGAATCAGGTGCGGTTCCAGGCGTCGCCGCACCCGGTCTATGCCCGGCTGTTGGATCTGGTGCGGGAAAAGGATTATTTCGTCATCACCTCCAACGTGGATGGGCTGTTTGGCAAGAACGGTTTTTCCGAAGACCGGTTGTTTACGCCTCAGGGCGACTACGCGCTCATGCAGTGTCAAACGCCCTGTTCGAACGCGGTATGGCCGAGCTGGCCGGTGATCGAGCGCATCTTGCCGAAGATTGACCCAGCGACCCAGAAGGTGACGGATTCCAGCGTGCTTCCTCGCTGTCCCAACTGCGGTGAGGACGTGATCATGAACGTGCGCGGTGGCTACTGGTTTATCGAGGACCCTTATCGGGAGCAGGCCGAACGCCTTGAGCAATGGCTGGATAACAGCCACGAGCGGGATTTGCTGGTTTTGGA
Organism: Candidatus Competibacteraceae bacterium; assembly: GCA_027492875.1. GTDB lineage: Bacteria > Pseudomonadota > Gammaproteobacteria > Competibacterales > Competibacteraceae > Competibacter. Next base: position 3,984 of record JAPUDV010000038.1, read on the forward strand.
AATCGGCGCCGGCTTCAACACGCCCAGCGTCATCCGCTGGCCGATGGAGCGCATCGTGCACGCGCATCCTCGCGCCCATCTCATCCGGGTGAACTTGCAACATCCGCAAGTGCCCCGTGAAATCGCCGGCAAATCGGTCGCCTTGCAAGGCCATGCCATGGGTGCGGTCACGGCGATCTGGAAAGAGATGGGGCTGGAAGGATCAGCGCGCTAACATGAACCCGATGCAGGGACAGGATTTTCGCTTCATCCGTTCACCCCGAACGGTTCTTAAAACCCGAAGCGAAAGTCCCGAGGGAGTGGCGCCCGCGCCGGTCGGTGTCAATCGCCCGCCAGCTTGTCGATCTCGAAGCGCAGCTTCTCGATTTCTTCCCGGGCGCGAACCTGGTGGGTGACGTCGTACTGGACGCCCAGGTAATAAATCACCTGGCCTTCGCGGTCCAGCAGCGGACGGATGGCGAGGCGGTTGAAGAACAGTTCGCCGTTCTTGCGGTAGTTGCGCAGGGTCACCACGCAGGGTTCATGCCGCTTCAGCGCCTCGCGGATGGTTTGCAAGCCCGCCTGGTCGCGGTCCTCGCCCTGCAGGAACCGGCAGTTGCGGCCCGCGATCTCGTCCTGCGAGTAGCCGGAGATCTCTTCAAAGGCTTTGTTGGCATACACGATCGGGTTGTCCGGCAGATCCGGGTCGGACAGGGTGACGCCGTTGACGCAGGCATCCAGGATTTGCGTCAGCACGTAAGGGATCAAGCCATCGTCTTTTGCCGTCACGAACATGGGGAATCTCCCGGAGAGCTCTTGGCCTCGAAATCACGCTGTTGCCGTTTGCGGTGCTAGTCGTCGTCCAGCATTTCTTTTTCGATCAATAACTTTAGTTTTCGTACCGTGCGCTTGGCGCCATCTTGCAACGCCATGCGGATCAGCTTTTCGAACGGCCGCATACGCGGCTCGAGTTGTTCCAGTTCGAAAATGAACGTCACCTGGGTGGAAGGACTGAGATTTTCGAATTCGTAAATGGAGCGATAGGGGGCCGTGACGCCCTGGAAACACACCCGTTTGAGCGGTTCCAGTTCGGCTACCTCGAAGGTCGATTCCGTTTTGTGGCCTTGATCGACACGTACCTGCCGGGCCTGAAAGCCCAGTTGCACGGGGCCGGTGGACAGCGGCTTGAGTTCCACCACCTCGGCCGACCAGCGGGGATAGTTCGCCACAAAGTCCAGGGCGACGAACTGGTAGACCCGCTCGACCTTCTGAAAGACGAGAACGTCAGCTTTGGTGGCGATCATTCGCGGGCTCCTGCTGGGTGGACGCGATGCTGGAGCAATCGGGGGTTGCCAGGTTGGTGCGAGGGATCGGCGGATCGTGCCAACCGGTGGGATCGGGCAGGGGACGGTTCTCAATCCCGGATCGATTCAAGGAGCATGGCAGCCGCGATGCGATTTTTCCAGTCGAGAAAACAACCCGGCCACACGGTTTACCGGCATTGGGAATGGTGATCGGACAGCACGGGCGAAAATTCCGCCTGTCCAACTCGGAAAATACCGCGCGCTTGGACGTAGGGGTCTTGTTTTGCAAGAATCCCCGTTTCCAAATCATCCCGACATCCTTCAGACGACCCATGGCCAACCCACTCAACCTGCTCGTCATCGATCTCGAAACCCGCCCCGATACCGCCATTTTGCCGGAGGGTCGCGATCCTGAATCGTTCCCCAAGCCAATCCAGCATGAAATCGTGACCTTGGGGTTCCTGCTGGTCCGCATCGAGCGGGACGGCGAGTACGAGCGCTACAGTGTGCGCAAACTGGGTGCGGCCAGCATCGCCGAACGCGGCGAGCGGGAGATTCTGGCCGGGTTCTGGCAAATGATCGACAAGCAACGCCCCCGGCTGGTGACCTGGAACGGCCGGAGTTTCGATGCCGCCGTGCTCAAGCAGCGTTCGTTGATCCACGGGCTGACCGCCTACAACTGGCACCGCACCGATTCCCGCTTCGGTTACGACTACCGCTACGAATCCAACTGGCATTGCGATCTGATGGACGCGCTGAGCGACTTCGGCGCTTCGCCGCGACTGGGTTTGGACGAGGCGGCCCGTGCCCTGGGTTTGCCGGGCAAATGGAACGGCAGCGGCGCGGCGGTGGCGGAGCAGGCCGCCGCCGGCGACTACGCCGCCATCAATCGCTATTGCGAGGGCGACGTGCTCAACACCTACGCGATCTACCTGCGCTGGGCCTATCTTGGCACCCGGCTCAGCGCACGGAGTCACAACGCCAGCGTGCAACACCTGCTGGATTATCTGGAAGCGAACCGCGAGCCAAATCCGCATTGGGGCGAGTTCGTCGACCGCTGGCGGGCCAGCGACCGGCCGTGTCCGCTGTTCGTGAGCGAGCCACTCGGCGGGCCGGGGCCGCAGCCGCCGGAGTCGCACCTCAGAAGCGAGGATGTGATGCCGTGACGCCGCGCGTTTGGTAAAGGCGCCTCCCGCTCGCGGTTGTCCTTGCCGATCACCGGTAGGTGAGTTTCAGCGAGTCGGCGGTCTGGTCGTGGAAAACTGGCGCGAGTCCACATAAGGCGATTTCCAGAAAGGTCGATCCTTCGCATTCTGCCTTGCGCCCTTCTATTCGCCGGGTTCATCCCCATGATTCGTTTTTGAACTCTTCCTGTTTCAGGGTGAGGAGTCGCTCGAAGGAGTTGCCATGAATGAAGGGTCTTCCGTGCCGAATGTCGCAGTCGGCGAACGCCGGGAAAACGCGCTCCCGCCCATCATCATCAATACCGCGCCACCGGCTCCGCCGGTCTGGCGGCGCTCCCGGTTTTGGCTGGGTCTCCTGCTCGGTTTGGTGCTGGCGTGGGGTGGTCCCCACCTATGGCGTCAGGCGCCCGCGCTGGATAGCGCGCCGGTTCATGCCGATCGAACTGAAATAGTCGCCCCGGTCAAACGCCAGGTGCCGGCCAAAGTCGCCTTGGCCTACCAAAATCAGAACGGCGAACTGGTGCGGGTGCTGGCCGACGCCGGGCAATATTCCGAGTTCGTGCGCGATCACACCGCGAGTTTGGAACAGAGCCGCCAGCAACTGCGCCAGCAGGTGCAAACGCGGTTCGAAGCCGGCATGGACGCGACTTTCCAGGATCTGCGCCAGCGCGTGCCCCTGTTCGCTGACTGGTACTACGGCTATGGCACCAACTATCAACTACTGTGGGAAGCGCTGAGCTCCGCCGTCCGTCATCTCGGCGATGGGGACGTGAAGGAGCGGGTCGTCGCCGATCTGGAGCAGGTGCTGCAACAGCACTACGAGCTGCTGGTGCTGAAGCCGGAAATCACCGATCCCCGCCTGCAACAACTTTATCGCGATACCTTGGAGCAGGAACGGCAATCGTATCTGCTCGTGCTGGCCACGATGCAGGCGGATTTTCAAGTCTTTGTCGCCCATCACACCACCCACCTCGACCCCGGCCAGCCGTCGGCGGCCGAACTGCGCCTGGACTGGCCGGCACAGTTGCACAAGGTTCGCCTCGCCTCGGATGCCAATTCCACGCTGGGTGCGTTCCGGGGGATTACCCTGACCACTCTGGGGGCGATGGCCGGACAGGTGCTGGGCAGCCAGGTCGGCGCAGCCATCGCCGCCCGGCTCAGCCTGCCGTTTGTCGAACGGGCGCTGCTGCTGGTGACCGGTGGCGCGGCCGGTGGAACCAGCGGCAGTCTGGGCGGGCCGCTGGGGGCGGCGGCGGGCGTCGTGATCGGCGCGGGCGCCGGTTTGGCGGTGGACTGGCTGATTCAGGAGGGCATCGAACTGCTGGCGCGGGAGAACTTCGAAGCCGAGATTCAAACCGCGCTGGCCAGCACCCAGCAGGAGTGGCAAGGGAAGCTGCTGCCGCCTTTGCTGGGTGCAGTGGATGTGTGGGTGGACGACACCATCCAGCTTCTGCCCCGGTTCGAGCCGTAAGCGCTTGGACGGGTATTGGCGAAATAGCCTGCTCCTTGCGGGTCTGCTGTGGCCGCTGACGATCCACGCCGCCGAGTTTGGCGGTCGGGTGGTGGGCATTAGCGACGGCGATACGCTGACCGTGCAAACCGATGATAACCGGCGGGTGCGGGTGCGACTGGCAGGGATCGACGCGCCGGAGCACGATCAGCCCTATGGCGCGGCGGCCACCCGGTCGTTGTCCGCGCTGGCGCTCGATCGAGCCGTGCGGGTGCGGGTGGTGGCCGAGGACGACTACGGCCGCACGGTCGGCACGGTGTTCGCGGATGGCCGGGATCTCGACGCCGAGCAGGTCCGGCGCGGGATGGCGTGGGTCTACCGCCGCTACGCGCGGTCGCGGAGTCTGTACGCGCTGGAGGCGGAGGCGAAACAGGCCCGACGCGGCCTGTGGGCCGACTCGAATCCGATCCCGCCGTGGGACTGGCGGCATGGCGGGAAAACATCAAAGCCGTCGCCGTCGCCGTCGCCGTCGCCCTCGTCCCGGTGCGGAACGAAACGGACTTGCGGGGAAATGGCCTCCTGCGAGGAGGCGCGGTTTTATCTCGATCATTGTGGCGTCAAGCGCCTGGATCGCGACAAGGATGGGGTGCCGTGCGAGGCGCTTTGCCGGTGAGGCAGCTTATCCGCCGTTCGATGGTCATAGTGCGGGACGGCTCGCTGTCGTGATGAAGCAGCCCGACGATGATGCCGCAACCTTGCCCGGTGAACCCAACCCAATGCGCCTGATCCCTCAACTCGGTATCGTGGTTCTGCTGGCCGCGCTGGCGGCCGGTGGCGGATGGTACTGGACCGCTGAGAGCGGGCGTGGCGATGAGGCTCCAAGCGCGCGCCAGGGCGGGCCGGTGGCGGTCGAAACCGCCCCCGCGCGCCTGGGTACGGTGACCGAAACCGTCACGGCGGTCGGCACCGCCCGTGCCGTCAGTTCCGTCAAAATCGTGCCCAGCACGGCGGGTCGGATCACCCGCATCGCCTTCCAGGCCGGACAGCGGGTCCAGTCCGGCGCGATGCTGGTTGAACTGGACAACGCCAGCGAACGGGCGGCGGTGCGCGAAGCCGAGAGTGAACTGGCGAACTTGCGCCTGCAAATGCGGCGCGCGGACTCACTGCGCGCTCAGCGGCTGGTGTCGGCGGCCGATCTGGACGACCTGCGCGCCAAGCTCGATATGGCCGAGGCCCGCCTGGAAGCCGCGCGCAGCCGGCTGGAAAAACGGACGGTTCGAGCCCCCTTCGCCGGTGTGGTGGGACTGCGCAACATCAATCTCGGCGCTTACGTCGATACCGATACCGCGCTGACCACGCTCGACGATCTGGATACCATTGAACTGGAGTTCAAGGTGCCCGAGCGTTATTTCGCCACGGTCAAGCCCGGACAAACGGTCAGTGCCGTTAGCGCGGCTTTTCCGAGCCGAATCTTTAGTGGCGCGGTGCGCGAGGTAGATACCCGTATCGATCCGGCGAGCCGCGCCTTCCGGGTGCGGGCCGAACTGCCCAACCCCGACGCCCTGTTGCCGGACGGTCTGTTCATGGCGGTCCGGCTGACCGTCGCCGAGCGTGCTCACGCGGTGCTGGTGCCCGAGGAGGCGGTGGTCAGCGAGAGTGGTCGGAACTACGTCCATGTGGTGGTGGATGGCGTCGCCACCCGGACCACGATCGTCACCGGGCAGCGGCGCGATGCCGCGATCGAGGTGCTGACCGGGCTGACGCCAGGCGCCGAGGTGGTGATCAAGGGCCATCAGACGCTGCGCGAGCGCTCGCTGGTTCGAGCGGTCGGTCAGGGTGCAAAGACCGCCGCCGCTCTTGCTCCCGGCGGTGAAGATTGATGGCTGGTAAGCGATCAATCGCTGCTCTCCCCGTGTGGGACAGGAATCGGGGCTGAGGAGCGCCGCCATGTTCCTGTCCGATCTGTTCATCCAACGGCCGGTATTCGCCCTCGTCGTCAGCCTGCTGATCGTGGTCGGCGGGATCATGGCCTTGCGCGATTTGCCGGTGCGCGAATTGCCGGATGTCGATGCCTCGGTGGTGACCGTCACCACCCGCTACACCGGCGCGGCGCCGACCATCGTCGATACCGAAATCACCGAGATCATCGAGGGCGCGGTGGCCCGGATCGATGGGGTCAAGCGTATCGAGTCCGGCTCCAGCGAAGGCGTCGGCCAGACCCGCGTCACCTTCACCGCCGGGCGGGACATCGACGGCGCCGCCGCCGACGTGCGCGAGGCGGTCGGTTCGGTGGCCAACCGCTTGCCGGAGGAAGCCGACCAGCCTCGGGTGGTCAAGGCCGACAGCGACAGCCAGCCGGTGATGCGGGTTTCCCTGACCAGCGACCGCCTGTCCGGCGAGGAACTGACCGATCTGGCCGAGCGGGTGGTGGTGGACCGCTTGGCCACGGTGTCCGGGGTGGGGGAGGTGGCGGTGAGCGGCGCCCGCCGTCGCGCCATCCGGGTCTGGCTGGACAATGAGGCGCTGGCGGCGCGTGGCCTGACCGTCAGCGACGTCGAGACCGCCTTGCGTCGGGCCAACGTGGAACGGCCTTCCGGCCGGCTGGAATCCAGCAGCCGGCAACTGGCGGTACGGGTCGACAGCCAGCTCAAGAACGTCGAGGAATTCCGCAACCTTGCCATTGTCCAGCGCGACGGTTACCCGATCCGGCTGTTCGAACTGGCCACGGTGGAGTCGGGGGTGGAGGACGACCGTTCCCTGGTGCGCACCAACGGCGAGAACTCGGTCACCTTGCAGGTCATCCGCCAGTCCAGGGCCAATACCTTGGCGGTGTCGGCGAGTGTGCGGGCCGAGTTGGAGCGTATCCGCCCGCAACTGCCGGACGGGGTGAAAATGCTTGTCGCCACCGATGATGCCCTGTTCATTCAGGCCAGCATCGATGAAGTCGCGACCACCCTGTTGATCGCGGTCGGCGTGGTGGTGCTGGTCATCTTCGCTTTCCTTTACTCGCTGCGGGCCACCTTGATTCCGGCGCTGACCATCCCAGTCTCGGTGATCGGTTCCTTCATGCTGCTGGCGGCGCTGGGTTTCTCGATCAACCTGCTGACCTTGCTGGCCCTGATCCTGGCCATTGGTCTGGTGGTGGACGACGCCATCGTGGTGCTGGAAAACGCCCAGCGCCGGGTGGATCACGGCGAGCCGCCACTGGTCGCGGCGGTTCGCGGCGCCCGTCAGGTGACCTTCGCGGTGCTGGCCACCAGCGCGGTGCTGGTGGCGGTCTATGTACCGCTGTCGCTGCTCGGGGGCGAGATCGGCAAGCTGTTTCGGGAATTCGGGCTGGTGCTGGCGGCGGCGGTGACGATTTCCACCTTCGTGGCGTTGTCGCTGACCCCGATGCTGTGTTCGCAACTGTTGGGGCGCGGTGCCGTGCCCAACCGTTTCATGCGGGGGGCGGAACGCGCCTTCGCCGCTTTGGAACACGGCTATCAAACCGCCTTGAACGGCGCGCTGGCGATGCCGCTGGTGGTGCTGGCCGCCGCCGTGCTGCTGAGCGTCGCCGCGCTGCTGCTGTATCGCGATCTGCCCCAGGAATTGGTGCCCAGCGAGGATCGCGGAGTGTTCTTCATTTCCGTCAAGGCGCCCGAAGGCGCGACGCTGGCGTTCACCGATGCCGGGGTGCGCAAGATCGAACGGGTGCTACAACCCCTGTTCGAGAATGGCGAAGCGTGGCGGCTGGTGTCGGTGGTCGGTCGGGGCGACAGCAATCGGGCGTTTGTGGTGGTCGGCCTCACCGACTGGAGCCGGCGTGAACGCAGCCAGCAGGCGATCGTCAGCGCGCTGCGCGGCGATTTGCGCGAGATCCCCGACCTGCGAGCCATTCCGATCAGCCGTTCCAGCCTGGGGCGCGGCGCCAGTTCGCAAGCGGTGCAACTGGTGATCGGCGGGCCGGACTATCCGACCGTGGTGGCCTGGAGCGAGGCGATCATGGCCCGCGCCCGCGATAATCCGGGGCTGACCTCCATCGACAGCGACTATCAAGCCAGCCAGCCCACCCTGCGGGTCGAGATCGACCGCGCCCTGGCCGACGAACTGGGTATTCCGGTCGAGCGCATCGCCACCACCTTGCAGACCCTGCTGGCCTCGCGCGAGGTCACCACCTATATCGACCGGGGCCGCGAGCATGGCGTGCTGCTGCAAGCGCGGGCCGCCGACCGGCGTCAGCCGGGCGATCTGCGGGGGATTTTCGTGCGCGCCGACCGGAGCGGCGAACTGGCGCCGCTCGGCGCGGTGGTCGATCTGCGCGAGGACAGCTCGGCGCTGGCCTTGCGCCGCTTCGATCGCTTGCCGGCGGTCACCATCGATGCCTCGCTGGTCGGCGACTACGATCTTGGCCTGGCCATCGCTGACCTCAAGCGCATGGCCGCCGAAACCTTGCCAGCGGAGGCGCGCCTCTCGTTTACCGGCGCCGCCGAATCGTTTCTGGAGACGTCGGGCGGCTTGTATTTCACCTTCGGTCTGGCGCTACTGATCGTGTTTTTAGTGCTGGCCGCCCAGTTCGAGAGTTTCATTCATCCGTTCATCATCCTGTTGACCGTGCCGGTCGGGGTGACCGGCGCGTTGCTGGCCTTGCGGCTGACCGGCCAGTCGATCAATCTCTACAGCCAGATCGGTTGCGTGCTGCTGATCGGCCTGATGGCCAAGAATGGCATTCTGATCGTCGAGTTCGCCAACCAGATGCGGGCGCAAGGCTTGGACGTGCGGGCCGCCGTGCGGGCCGGCGCCAGCCAGCGGCTGCGGCCGATCCTGATGACCGTGTTGTCCACGGTGCTGGGGGCGGCGCCGCTGGCTTTGGCCACCGGCGCCGGCGCCGAAAGCCGGATGGCCATCGGCGTGGTGGTGATCGGCGGGCTGCTGCTGTCCACCACGCTGACCCTGTTCCTGACGCCGGTGCTATACGATCTGCTGGCGCGCTTTACCCGGCCGGTCAACGCCATCGAGCAGCGATTGACGGCGCAATTGCGCGAGGAAACGCGGGGCGATCCACCCGCGAGCGGGTTTCGGGTGGGGCCGCCCGGTGGCCGGAATGACTTAAATAACTCAAATAACTCATGATAAAAAGGGGTTTGCGTTGCGGCTGTTAGAGTATAATCGCGCGCCGGCCAGAATTTTTCTCAGCGCCCGAAGGTCGCGGCTTCCGCCAATGCGCGCGCCCTGATTGAATTTTTATCACCCATGAGACTGTTTTTACAGCGTTATCTGCCCGATCCCCAGTGCTTGCGCGCGCATAAGAACCTCCGTTTTCTCGGTGAACTGTTGCACGATCCCCGTCTGTGGCATTTCAGCCGGCGTTCCACCGTGCGGGGGCTGGCGGCCGGCGTGTTTTTCGCTTTTATTCCGTTTCCCTGGCAGATGCTGCTGGCTGCCACCGCCGCCGCCTGGCTGCGGTTCAACCTGCCGGTGGCGGTGGCGATGGTATGGATCACCAATCCGCTGACCATGCCTCCCATCTTTTACCTCACCTACCGGTTCGGCGCCTGGTTGATGGGGAAACCCCCGCAGAGCTGGACGTTCGAGCTTTCGCTGCACTGGCTGCTGCAACAGGCCGGCGCCATCGGCCCGCCGCTGCTGGTCGGCTCGTTGGTCGTGGGCGTGGTGGCGGGAGTTCTCACCTTTTGCATCGCCCACCTGTTCTGGCGCTGGCATATCGTCAACAAATTTCGCCGGCGGCGGCGAGTTGCGACCTGCTCCGGCTAAGACGCTCTGGCTGGGCTGAAATCCGTGCTGTTGTTCTTCCGCCCGCAGTAGTCCGTCCTCGATAAGCGCCTCCCCAACCAAGGTACCGTTTCGCGTATGTCATCCCCCATCACCCAATTCGACCAACTGGCGCTTTCTCCGCCGCTGCTGCAAAGACTGCAAGAACTCGGCTACGAGGCCCCCTCGCCGATTCAGGCGGCCACCATCCCTCAGCTGCTGGACGGCCACGATCTTCTGGGCCAGGCACAGACCGGCACCGGCAAGACCGCCGCCTTTGCCCTACCGATACTGCAAAAACTGGATCTGACCGAGCGGCGACCGCAGGCGTTGGTGCTGGCGCCCACCCGCGAACTGGCCATTCAGGTCGCCGAAGCCTTCCAGGGTTATGCGCACCATCTGCCCGGCTTTCATGTGCTGCCCATCTACGGCGGCCAGAGCATGAGCAACCAGCTCCGCCAGCTCAAGCGCGGGGCGCATGTGGTGGTCGGCACGCCGGGCCGCGTCATGGATCACCTGCGCCGGGAGAGTCTGGCGCTCGAAGGCTTGCGGACCCTGGTGCTGGACGAGGCCGATGAAATGCTGCGGATGGGCTTTCTTGAGGATGTGGAGTGGATCCTCGAACACACGCCGCCGCAGCGGCAGATCGCCCTGTTCTCGGCCACCATGCCCGAGCCGATTCGCCGGGTGGCGCACCGCCATCTGCGCGATCCGCGGGAAGTGAAGATTCAAACCCGTACCGCCACCGTCACCTCGGTCCGGCAGCGCTACTGGCAAGTTAGTGGCCTGCACAAGCTCGACGCCCTGACCCGCATTCTGGAGGTGGAGGATGTCGATGCGGTGCTGGTGTTCGTGCGCACCAAGGTGGCCGCCACCGAACTGGCGGAGCGGCTGGAAGCGCGCGGCCACGCCTGCGCGGCCCTGCAGGGCGACATGAGCCAGGTGCTGCGCGAGCGCACCATCGAGCAACTCAAGAACAACGGCCTCGATATCGTCGTCGCCACCGACGTGGCGGCGCGCGGCCTCGACGTGCCGCGCATCAGCCATGTCATCAATTACGACATTCCCTACGATACCGAGGCCTATATCCATCGCATCGGTCGCACCGGCCGCGCCGGCCGTCCGGGCAATGCCATTCTTTTCGTCGCGCCGCGCGAGATGCGCATGTTGCGGGCCATCGAAAAGGCTACCCGCCAGCCCATCGAACCGATGCCGCTGCCGACCCGGCAAGCGATCGCGGCCCATCGTCTGGCTCAGTTCAAGCAGCAGATTCTGGAAGTGCTCGCCTCGGAAGATCTGGACTTTTTTTACGGCGTGGTCGCCCAGCTTGAGAAGGAGCAGGAGATCGGCCCGCACGACATCGCTGCGGTGTTGACCTACCTGATCCAGCGCGACCGCCCGCTGCGGGTCGAGGAAACCGCCGATCCGGTGGATGCCGCGTCCACCCGTGCCCGATCCGAGCCGGAAGGGCCGGCGAAACCCGACAAACCGCGCAAACGCTCGCGAGAATCCGCAGATTCCGATCTGGTGCGCTATCGGCTCGAAGTCGGCCACCAACACGGTGCGACCCCGCAGAATATCGTCGGAGCCATCGCCAACGAGGCGGGGATCGAGAGCCGCTATATCGGCCGTATCGAGATCCACGACGACTACAGCACCGTGGACCTGCCCGACGGCATGCCCGCCGAAATTTTCCAGCATCTCAGGAAAGTTCGGGTTCGGCAGTGCATGTTGAACATCAGCCGGCTCGATGCAACCGAACCGGAACGGCCGCGCCCGGCTTTCAGGCCGCCGGCCTTGACGGACAAGCCGGCCAGGGAAAACAGGAGTAAACCGGCCGAGCGCAAAATCAGAAAAGACCGTTCCGATCCCCATCAGGATTCGTGAAGCGGTTCCACGCTACGGGAGGATGCAGTCATGTTCACGGTTTACGGTTTTCCCAACGCCCGTTCCAGCCGGGTGGTTTGGGCGCTGGAAGAGGTGGGCGCCGAGTACGAATACGTCTACGTCGATCTCAAGGCCGGCGCCGGCTGGCAACCCGGGTATCTGGCGCTCAACGCTGGAGGCAAGGTGCCCACCCTGGTCGATGACGAGTTCGTGCTGACCGAGTCGGGAGCGATTTGCACCTATCTCGGCGACCGGTTTCCAGCCACGGGGCTGACGCCGCCGGCCGGCGGCCAGGCGCGCGCCCGTTATAACCAGTGGTGCTACTTTGTCTTGAGCGAGATGGAACAACCGCTTTGGACCATCGGCAAGCACACCTTCGCCCTGTCCGAACGGTGGCGGGTGCCGGCGGTGCTGGATACCGCGCGCTGGGAGTTTTCGGTGGCGGCCAAGGTGCTGGCGGAAGGGCTCGGCCGACGCGAGTTCATCGCCGGCGACCGCTTTACCGCCGCCGATATTCTGGTCGCTCACACCCTGGCCTGGGCGCGGGCTTTCAAGCTGCCGCTGGAGCACGATAATCTGGAGTCCTACGCCGAGCGCCTGCTGGCGCGCCCGGCATGGACCCGGGCACGGGAACGGGAACAGGCCGAGGCCAGGGCCGAATCGCGTTCCTGAAGGCGGCGGCGATCCGCCAACCACGACTATCCGGCGGCGATGCGGTTCGTTTTCGTTCCGCCACCCGATCACGCCGCGTCTTGACCGACGAACGGCAACGGGTCGGTTGGTTCGAGATTCATGGCGGCGGCCGTTTCGGTGGCCGGGATTTTGTGGATTTCCCGATGCGCGTTTCGAGAGTGGCGGTCAATATGACGCGGCTGGCGACGCCGGCCAATTTTTCCCGCAACCCCGCCGCACAATCCAGGAGTCCCATGCAACTGCTCGCTCTCGATACCGCCACCGAAGCCTGTTCCGCCGCCGTGTGGGTGGACGGCGTCGTGCGGGAACGTTACGAACTGGCGCCGCGCCGCCACGCCGCCCTGATTTTGCCGATGATCGAGGCGGTGCTGGCCGAGGTCGGCCTGAGACCGGCGCAACTGGATGCCATCGCTTTCGGACGCGGGCCAGGCGCTTTTACCGGGGTGCGGATTGCGGCCGGCATCGCGCAGGGCATCGCCTTCGCCGCCGACCTCCCGGTCGTTCCGGTGTCCGCGCTGGCGGCGCTGGCGTTGGGCGTGGGGCGGGAAACCGGGTGCTCCCGCCTTGCGGCGGCGCTGGATGCTCGCATGGGCGAGATCTACTGGGGAACCTACGCCGTCGGCGGCGATGACGCCGAACCGCTGGGGGAAGAGCGGGTGTGCGCGCCGGCGGACGCGACCGCGCCGGCGGGGGATGACTGGTTCGGCGCCGGCGGCGGCTGGGGGGTTCACGCGGCGGTTTTGTCCCGGCAACTGCCGGTGCGTGGCTGGTTGGAGCGCTATCCCCGCGCCGGCGACGTGGCCCGGCTGGCGGCCGTTCCGCGCCGACGCACCGGCTGGATGTCGCCTGACCTGGCGCTGCCGGTTTACCTGCGCAACGAGGTGGTGGCCAAACGAGTCGCCAGTTCCCGTTAGAAATTTTATCGGTTGGAAAGCACGCCGCCGTTGATTAGCATAGGGTGAGAACCGCGAGCGGCCTCGCGGTTGAGTAAGCTCTAAAAAATAAACGGAACAGACCCACCATCGTGAGGATGCCACATGAATGCCGCGACCATCGTCGATCCGCTCCACAGCAAGGCGCTGCCGGATCTGGTGAGCAAGCTGCTGGTGGCTCGCCAGCAAAGTTTGGTGTTGTACAACAAGCTGGCGGCGCTGAAACCGTTCACGCTGGCCGAGCCGGTCCGGCACCTGCTGCGACAGTTTCGCCAGTCGCTGATCGACTACCTGGCGCTGGGGCCATTCGAGGTCTATCAGGCGCTGGAAGAGCAGCCGGTCGACTCGCCTTTTGATCCCGCCCGCAATCTGGCCCGGCAGCTTTATGCGCCCATCGCCTGCACCACTCAGGTAGCGCTGGCCTTTCACGACCGCTACGGTGGCACGCCGTCCGCTGCGGAACTGACCGGATTGGAGGACGATCTCTCGCAATTGGGAGAGAGTCTGGCGGAACGCATCGAGCTGGAGGACCGGATCGTTGCCGCAATTTGCCGCGTTGGCGCCACGCTGACGGTCTGATCTGGTTCTATTGCGATTCGAGCGGCGGCGCTCCGAAATCGGTCCGGTTGCGCCCGGCCTGCTTGGCCCGGTACATTGCGGCGTCGGCGGCATCCAGCAGGAGTTGGGTGTTGCCGCCATCGCGTGGAAACACGGCGAACCCGATGCTGGCGCTGACGTGGAACACCGCGTCTTGCCAGGGGATCGGCTGCGACACGACATTCAGAACGGCGTCGGCGATCCGCTGCCAGCCTTCCCGATGGTGCTGGTCGGGCAGGAGCAGCACGAATTCGTCGCCGCCGTAGCGGGCTACCGTGTCGCTCTCGCGCACGCACCGGCACAGCCGGTCGGCGATTTCCCGCAGTACCGCATCGCCGGCTTCGTGGCCGACGGAATCGTTGATGGGTTTGAACTGGTCCAGATCGACGAAAGCGATGGCAAAACGGGTGTGTTGGCGGGTGGCGATGAGGAGGGTTCGCTCCAGGCGATCCAGCAGCAGCGCCCGGTTCGGCAGACCGGTCAGGCGATCGTGAAAGGCCAGGTGTTCCAGGCGCAGTTTCTGGGCGTTCTGTTCGGTGATGTCCACGCCCACCACGATGATTCGGCCGTCGGCGCCATCGCCGATCCGCAGGGCTTCAAACTGATAGGTTTGCTCCGGCCCGGTGGTTCCCGAAAACCCGGCCTGGGCGGTCGCGCGACCGGTGCGGTGGGCGTGGTGGAACAGTGCCCGCAGCGGGTGGCCGGGCGACGCCAGCGCGGGCAAGGATGACCAGTGTTGTCCGACCAGCGCGGTTTCGGGGTTGCCGACCAGCGCGCCGGCGGCATGATTGGCGAGCAGGATCCTCCCCTCGTCGTCGAGGATGCAGACGAAGCCGGGAATGGAGTGCACCAGCGCCAGGGTCAGATCGCGTTCCCGCACCAATTCCTGATTGCGCCCGTCCAGATTCCGGGTCCGTTCGGCGACCCGCAGTTCCAGATCGGCGTTGGCGGCGGTGATCAGGGCATGACTTTCGGCAACCTCGCGCAGCAGCCGGTTAAAGCCCTGTTGCAGAGTGGTGATTTCGGCGATTTCCACCGGACCCAGGTCGATTTGTTGCTTTTGGTCCCACGCGGCCAGCCGGCCCACTTGCTCCGAGAACCGGGTCAGCGGCTTCACCACCAGCATCCGCGCCAATCCGGCCAGCATCGCGCCCAGGAACAGCAGTTGCGCGAGGGTGGACAGGCCGACCGATAGGGCAATGCCGTTCAGATGGGCGAGCGCCTTGGTTTCGCTTGAAGCGATGCGCAGGGTGCCGAGCGCCTCCAGTTGCCCGTCTTCGAAGCGATGGTACAGCGTCTGGCGCACCGTGAGGTCCGACGATGTCGTCTCGGTTTCCGCCGTGCGGTGGGTGGCGCTGATGCGACCGTGCAGATCGCCGATTTCCACCGTCGTGACCAGTTCGTGTTTGCCGATGCCGGCGGCCAGTGAGTTCAGAAGGTCTTGCTGGTAATCCCACAGGGCGGAAGCGGCGCCGGGGGCGAAGGTGCTTGCCAGCGAGTTCAGGGAATAAACGATGTCCTGCCGGGTGTGGCGGTATTCAAGATACAACTGAATGCCGGTGACCCCGACGGCGAACGCCAGATACCACGCCATCACCTTGCGTAGCAGGACGCGCGCCAGAGGATGAGAGGTTTTCACCGCGCCGAGTCCGAACAGGCGATCCGGAATTCGTCCGGTTCCCGCGCTTCGATGATCGGCAGGATGCCGATCGGGAATTTCCGGGTTTGCGGCGCGCGGGCCAGGGACGGGCGGCCAACCACGAAGCCTTGGCCCTCAAGCGGACCCTGGATGATCGTGAGGGGAGGAAAATCGAGGGCGTGCCAGACGATGACCGGTTTTCCCTGGGCCAGCATCGGCGCGGCGACTGCCGACAGGAGCCGCCGGCCGAACGGCGCCGGGATGCGGCGATACGGTTGAATCCCGGCGCGGCGATCTATGGCGATTCCCTCCCTTGTGGCAAGTCGCTACAACTATATAGCGTTCCTCCCTTATATAGCGTTCCTCCCTGAGTTGTGGAACCGCCGTCTCGAACCACCCCGGCGCTGCGCGCCACCCCTCCTTGTCCAAGGCAGGGAAATTTCACAACTGATTTGGGAGCGCTATATTAGGGTATACGCATGACCTCATGCCGGTTTTCCGACGGTGGAGCCTGCGTCAATACCCGCGCAGCCATTCGGGCCGCAGCCGCGTCCTGCCAGCCAGCGCCTGTTGCAGTTGCGCCAGCAATCGCTCGCGATCCAGGGACAACGTCCCGGCCAGCGCCAGGGCGTTGGAGGCGTGGTTGGAGCGGAACACCAGCGGTTTTGGCGGGTTCAAGCGCTCGAGCAGTCGGGCCTGTTCCAACAGCAGCGCCCGGTCGTCCTGCTCCTGGAACGTCTCGCGGAACTTGCGGTGAAATTCCTCGTGGATCGAGGGATCGATCATCAATTGCAGGGTGGACAGGTAATCCAGTTCCACCCGGTTGACCAGATCGGCGGTGGCATCGATGTGCTCCCGCCAGTACGCTTGCCCGCCCAGCCCGAGAATCATCGTCGCCGACAGGATTAACCCGGCCTGTTTGGCCTTGGTCAGCCCGGTGATCATCGCCTCCGGCGTCGCGCCTTTGGTGATCCGTTTGAGCAGATCGGCCGAGCCGGTTTCGATGCCGTAATACAGCAGCGTCAGCCCGCCTTCCCGCAGTTGCGCCAGTTCCTCCACCGACTTTTTCAGCAGGTTAGCCGGCAGAGCGTAGCTGGATACCCGTTCCAGCCCAGGAAAGACCGCGTGCAGGGATTCCAGAATGGTCAGCAGATGGGCGGTTGGCGCGGCCAGGGCGTCGCCGTCGGCCAGGAACACCCGCCGCGTGTCGGGATACCGCCGCGCCACGGTCTGAATGTCGGCGGTGACCGCGTCCAGCGGTCGGATGGCGAAACTCTTGGTCCGGTACATCGAACAGAAACTACAGCGGTTAAAGCTGCAACCCAGCGTGGCTTGCAGGATGAAGCTGTTGGCTTCGGAGGGTGGCCGCCAGAGCGGCATGTCGTAGTCGATCAGCATGGTGGTCTCTTCGGACGCACCGGCGTCCGTCGGCAATTGGCTTACCATCGATTCGTTGCGCGTTACGTCATGCTTGGGCAATAAAACCCGACGGGTTTGGAAGTCGCTTCAGCGGAAGATGTGGATAGCGTTAAAGTCGTGCCAAGTACTCCTTAATAGCCATTGCTTGCTAAAGAGTACCCCCTTACTCAACTGTTTAAAATTCAGAGGTTATTGCTTGGCAGCGATGGTTACTCAACCTTTTCGTTCCGATGATTGTCAAGGCCATCCAAGTATTTATTGATGATTTTATCGAGCCTCCCACTATTTTTCAGCTTTTGAAGTCCATCATCGAATCTTTTAACGATGTCTGGACTTATGGACTTCTTGCTGAACATCGTATGAATTGGTCCTGATATTACTGCAAAGGAACTGTTAACGATCTCATTTGATAGATTCATATTTTCTAGCTGAGAAATTCCAGAATATGGATCCATGAAGAGACCTTGAATCCTTCCGTAATAAAGTTTATTAATGTTGCTTTTATCATCTTTCACTTCTTCAACCAGCTTTTTAAATTTTGGATTTTTCATTGCTTCATTAAACTGTTCTCCATAGAAATATCCTGTCACTATCCCAAACGTTAAATTTTT
>JAPUDV010000039.1 GCA_027492875.1 Candidatus Competibacteraceae bacterium
GGCCAGGATGGAGCGTCCAGCGGGATTTTCAAACGTGTGGCCCCAAGCCTTTGTAATACCCTGCCAACAGCCTTCATTCAGACGCGACCCCCGCCGAAATGCTGGGGCGAACGGGAGAGCAGACGATGCGAAAACCAGACCGAAACGACCGGATTCGCGGCGCGTTGTGGGGCATGTTCGTCGGCGATGCGCTGGCCATGCCGGTGCACTGGTATTACGACGTGGCGGCGCTACAGCGGGATTTCGGCACGATTCGCGACTATCAGGCCCCCAGGGACCGCCATCCCAATTCCATCATGTCGCTGGCCAGCACCGGCCGAGCCGGGCGCGGCTCGCAGGAGAGCGAAGTGGTGGGCGAGGTGATTCTCAAGGGCAGAAAGCATCTCTGGGGCCGGCCCAATCGGCACTACCACCACGGCTTGCGGGCGGGCGACAACACCCTGAACCTGCTCTGCGCCCGGGTGCTGATTCGGACGCTGAACGCCGCCGGCCGCCATGATCCGGCCGCTTTTCTGCGCGAGTACGTCGTCTTCATGACCGCGCCCGACAGTCACAACGATACCTATGCCGAATCTTACCACCGGGATTTCTTCGCCAATTACGCTCGCGGCCTGCCGCTGGAACGCTGCGCCGGGGTGGAGGGGCACGATACCGCCTCGATCGGGGGCCTGGTCAACCTGCCGCCGGTGATTTTCGCGGCGCCGCGGGCGGGCGACCGGGCCGGGGTGGACGCCGCGCTGCTGGCTCAGTTGCGGCTGACCCATCGCTCGCAAAAGCTGGAGCGGTATGCTCTGGCGCTGGGCGAATTGCTAGTCCGGCTGCCGCAAGAGCCGGAGCCGCCGGTGGGATCGCTGGCTCGCGCTGCGGCCGAACAGCTGGGGTTTCCGGCGGCGGCGGCGATCGAGCGGGTCGAGCGCAACCACCTGTCCGACCGGGCCGTGATCGGCGGCATTCTGAGCCCGGCCTGCTACATCGATCAGTCCTTGCCGGCGGTGCTGTATCTGGCGGCGCGCTATTCGGACGATTTCGAGGCCGCGCTGGTCGCCAACGCCAATGCCGGTGGCGACAACTGTCATCGCGGCGCGGTGCTGGGCGCGATTCTGGGTGCGGCGCTGGGGTTTGACGCCATCCCCGAACGCTGGATTCAGGGGCTGCGGGCGCGTTCCGAGCTGGAGGAGGAGATCGAAACTTTCATCGTCCGCTTCGGCGCAACGCCCGGCGCCGTGCCGGTTCACCCCGATAAACCCTTGCAGTAATCGATGAAAACCTCGACAGGCAGCGGCTTGCTGAAATAGTAACCCTGCGCGGCGTTGCAGCCGCTCTCGCGCAGGAAATTCAATTGCTCGGCGTTCTCGACGCCTTCGGCCACCACGTTCAAGCGCAGGCTTTTGCCCATCTGAATGATCGCGGTGACGATGGCGGTATCGTCGAGATCGGCGGGGATGTCCCGGACGAAGGACTGATCGATCTTGAGCCGGTTGACCGGAAAACGCTTGAGATAGCTCAGGCTGGAGTAGCCGATACCGAAATCGTCCACGGCGAACTGCACTCCGCTTATTTGCAGCCGGCGCATGGTTTCGATCATTTTCTCGGTGTCGCGCATCAGCAGACTTTCGGTGATCTCCAGTTCCAGCCACTGAGGCGCCAGACCGGCGGCTTGCAGGGCGTCGATCACCTGGTTTTCCAAATGCGGCTGCAGCCATTGCTTGGCGGACAGATTGACGGCGATCGGCATGGCCGGCAGTCCGGCATCCTGCCAGCGGCGGTTTTGCGCGCAGGCGGTTCGCAGGGTCCATTCGCCGATCGCGCCGATCAATCCGGTTTCCTCGGCGATCGGAATGAAGGTGATCGGCGAGATCAAACCGCGCTTGGGGTGTTGCCAGCGGATCAGCGCCTCCGCGCCGATCAATCGCCGGGTGTTGAGATCGATCTGCGGCTGGTAGTGCAGCACGAACTCTTCCTGCTCCAGGGCGCGTCGCAGTTCGTTGCCCAGGGTAAACAGCTCCGACACCCGGATATTCAGCTCGGAGGTAAAAAAGACGTAGCTGGCGCGACCGGCTTCCTTGGCCTGATACATGGCGCTGTCGGCGAAGCGGATCAGGGTCGGCGGGTCGGGGGCGTCCACCGGATAGATGCTGATGCCGATGCTGGCGTTGATGTGCAGCAGCTGCTCGTTCAGGGCAAACGGCGCGCGCAGCGCTTGCAGCAGGTGTTCGGCCACCCGGCCGGCGGCGGCCGGCTCGGCGAGTTCCTGCAGCACCAGGATAAACTCGTCGCCCCCCTGTCGGGCCAAGGTGTCCCCTTGCCGGATGCATTCATGCAACCGTTCGGTGACCGCTTGCAGCAACTGGTCGCCGACGCCGTGGCCCAGCGAGTCGTTGATAGTCTTGAAGCGGTCGAGGTCCAGGAACAGGACGCCGACGTAATCCTGCCGGCGGCAGGCGCCGTGAATCGCCTGGGTCAGGCGGTCGATCAGCAGGGCACGGTTGGGCAGTCCGGTCAGCGGATCGTGGGTGGCGAGGTGGTGAATGCGCTCGGTGGCGACCTTGCGTTGCGATTCGTGGTCGAACAGGTCCAGCGCGAAGGACAACTCCCCGGCCAGACTGGCCAGCAGGCCGGTTATGTCGGCGTCGAAGAAGTCGCGCTCGGCCGCGTAGGCGCACAGGCAGCCGACCGTCTGGCCACCGCGCCGCAGCGGAAAGGCAGCCCCCGACTGAATGCCCAGCACATGGGCCGTTCGCCGCCATGCGGGGGGGTTGGAATCGTCCCGGAAATCGTTATCGACCTCCGGCGCCCCCTGCCGCAGCGCCCGCCCGGCCGGGCTCCAGCTCGCCGGCAGGCTGGGGTCGCTGGAAATGGGCGAATCGGTCAGATAATGCAGATAGTCGGGCGCCACCCCGGCGTGCGCCACCAGTTGGAACCAGCCGCTTTCCGGATTGACAAAGCCGATCCACACCACCTGGATTCGCTCCAGGTCGATGACGATTCGGCAGATCTGCTGGAACAATTCCTGGGGTTTGGCGTGGCGGATGATGGCGGCGCTGGTCCGGCTCAGGGCAGCGTAGAAGTGACTTAAACGAACGATCCTGCTCTCCGCCAGCTTCTGCGGCGTCATGTCGCGGATGGCCGCGACGGTGATTTTATGTCCTCTGTGGACAAAATGACGGATAAACAGATCGGCGGGGAAAATGGAGCCGTCCTTGCGCCGGTGCGCCTGATCGGTGAAGCGCCTTGAGGAGGTCAACCGCGACAACTCTCCGACATCGCCGCCGGCGCTGGTGTTGGCGGGTAGATCGGCGTCGCGCAGGGTCAGAAACTCTTCCCGAGTGTAACCGTACAGCTTGGATGCGGCCGGATTGACCGACAGGATGCGCCCGTCCTGATCGTTTATCAGAAATAAAGCGTCGCCGACGGTCGCGAACACGCTGCGGTATTTCAGCTCGCTGGCGTGCAGCGCCGCCTCGGTTCTCTTGCGCTGGGTGATCTCCTCTTTAATGGCGACGAAATGGGTGATGACGCCCTGATCGTCGCGGATTGGGGCGATCGTGGCCGATTCCCAGTACAGCGCGCCATCCTTGCGCCGGTTACGAAATTCGCCATGCCATTCGCCGCCACCGGTGATGGTTTGCCACAGCCGCTTGTACTGCTCGCGCGAGGTCCGGCCGGATTTGAGAATGCGGGGGTTGGCGCCGATGACCTCGGCCTGGGAATAACCGGTGGTTTCGCTGAACTTTGGGTTGACGTACTCGATCACCCCGTTGTAATCGGTGATGATCACGCTGTTGGCGCTTTGTTCGAGCGCTCGCAAATACTTCCGTAGCGTTTGTTCGACCTGCCGCCGTTCCTGGACTTCTGCGGCCAGTTGTTGTCGTTGCTGGAAAAAATCCTGGACCAGCCGGGCGATCTGGCCAAATTCGGTGTCCTGGCTGGCCAGCGGCGCCAGCATATTTGGATCGGTTTGGTACAGGCTGCGGGCGATGATCCGCAGCGGTCGGCTTACCCATTGAAACAGGATGGCGACCAGTACGGCCAGTAGCAGCAGGTTCAAGCCGAGAAGCAGGGAGGGCTGCTGGATCGCCAGGCCTGTCGTGGAAAGCACCGCTACCAGGAACAGCAGCCAAAGCAGGTGGAACTGGATTTTGCCGCGGGGTGACTTCATCAGTGGGGGCTACGGCGTGGGACGATGGGGCGGCGGGCGATCCAAAAGCCCTGCGGGCGATGGCTGGAGTACGCATCGATGCTATAGAGCGCCAGGGCCAGCCAGATGCAGCAGAACGCAATCAGGTGAATGCGGGTAAAAGGCTCGCGGTAAACCGCGACCGCCAGCAGGAATTGCAGGGTGGGTGTCAGATATTGAATCAGGCCGACGGTGGACAGGCGCAGGCGCTGGGTGGCTTGGAGAAACAGCAGCAGGGGGGCGACGGTGATTGGGCCGGCGGCCAGCAGCAACAGGTCGGTGCGCTCGTCCAGCATGCCGAGCGCGCCGGTGCCGCGCACCGCAAAGACCGCAAGAAACAGCAGAGCGATGGGAGCCATCAACAGGGTTTCCATGCATAGCCCCAGCGTGGCGGCATGACCGGCTTTCTTGCGCAGCAGTCCATAACTGCCAAAGCTTAACGCCAGGGTCAGGGAAATCCAGGGAAACACGCCGTAGCCGAGCACCAGCGCCAACACCCCGACGCCGGCGATGGCGACCGCGCTCCACTGGCGCGAGTTCAGCCGCTCGCGCAGGAACAGCACGCCCAGCACGATGTTGACCAGTGGATTGATGTAATAGCCGAGGCTGGCTTCCAAAATCCGGCCGGTTTGCACCGCCCAGATATACAGCAGCCAGTTGGTGGAAATCAGCAGGGTGGTGAGCAGATAAAAGCGCAGGTGGCGCCCGTTGCGGAATGAGGCCAGCAGGACCGGCCCCTGTTTCCGTGCCAGGACCAGCACCAGAAGCAGCACCGCCGATCCGAGAATCCGGTGCGCCAGCACCTCCAGCGCTGGGACATACTGCAACAGCTTGAAGTAAATCGGGAACAACCCCCAGAATGTAAAGCAACCCAGCGCGCTCAACACGCCCGCGAGGGTTCCATCGGGGCAGTGGGCCGACGCCGGTTGCGGCATCCGCGCCTTAATCAAGAGCGGCCCAGACAGATGCGTCGACACCACCCGCTGGCCCAGTCGGACCCCATGATCGCGGAAAGAATCACAAAAATCATTCGCTTTCGCCATTAAGATGGGTTGCAAAAACAAACAGGTCCAATAACATAATGATAGCCAAAGCTATTTTGGCACCAATTATAGGTCAATATCATTAAAGCGATAGATTTAGCCGGCTCCATGGCCTGAAAAAAGCCGCATGGATTCCCGACCAGAAGATAATCATCGGTCGAAACGGAGGCGTCGTGTCAAACGTGCGGAGTAAGCGGCGCGCTTTGCCGGGTACGGCCGGTCGAGTAACGACCGGTCGATGGAGTGAACGATTTCAGGTTGGGGCGGTTTTCCTCGGGAGCAAATTCATGCGCGGATTGGGTTGCGTGGTCCTGATATTTTCGCTGGCGCTGGGTGCAACCGCGGCGGTTGCCGACAGCATGCGCTGCGGCAGTTACATCGTCAGCGACGGCGATGACCAGTCGCGCGTCCTGGACCTCTGCGGCGAGCCACGGCGAGCCTGGCAGGATGGCTTCATCGAACAGGTGGTCCGCCGCAACGAGGGTTATTACGAGCCGCCCGCGACGCCGCAACCGTACCCGCGCCTACCCGGCTATGAGACCGAAACGCGCCGGCTGATTCCGGTCTACAAGTGGGAGTACAACCTGGGGCGGGGAACCTTTCTCAAAACCCTGGTGTTCCAGGGCGATACCCTGGTGCGGATCATCGACGGCCCCCGGCAGTGACGCGGCGGCGCCGGTGAGGCCGCAAGGTCCATGGCCGTTCACAACGCCGTCAAGCTGTTGCTCAGCGCCGCCGCCACCAGTTTGTTCGTGCTGCACGCCGGTGGCTGGTGGTCGTTCTCCTTCCTGGACCAGCTCGAACACATCGCTTACGACGCGCGCCTGAACCTGACCCTGCCCGGCACGATGGACAAGCGCGTCGTCATCGTCGACATCGACGAACGCAGCCTGCGGGCGGAAGGGCAATGGCCCTGGCCGCGGCAGCGACTGGCCGCGTTGGTCGATCAACTGTTCGAGCGTTACCATGTGGCCGTGCTCGGTTTCGACGTGATGTTTGCCGAGCCCGACCCGACCGACAGTATTTTCAGAACGCTCGCCCAAGGCCCGCTGGGCCAGAACGCCCCCCTGCAGGCCGAGTTGGAGCGGCTGCGCCGCGAATCGGACCCAGATCGCCGTTTCGCCGCCGCCCTGCGCGGTCGTCCGGTGGTGCTCGGCTATTTTTTCAACACCCGGCTGTCGCCCGACGCCGCGATCCAGTTCGGACAACTGCCGGCCCCGGTTGCCTCGGTCCGGGATCTGGGGGCGAACGACACCGTTTTGATCGAGGCGGTCAGCTACGGCGCCAACCTGCCACTGCTACAGGACAGCGCCCGCTCCGGTGGTTTTTTCAACAGCCCGCTGGTGGACCGGGACGGAGTTTTTCGTCGGGTGCCGCTGTTGGTCCGCTATCGCGATGACCTGTACCCGCAGATCGCGCTGGCCGTGGTCCGCGCTCTGTTGGACGATCCACCGGTGGAACTCATCATGGCGACCGGCTACAGCGCGGATGCCGACGACCGGCGGCTGGAGGCGCTACGGCTCGGCGGCTTTACCGTGCCGGTCGACGAAGTGGGTGCGGTGCTGGTGCCCTATCGCGGTCGCCAAGGGAGCTTTCCCTATGTCCCGGCGGTCGAAGTGCTGGCCGGCACCGCCGATCCGCGCCTGCTGGAAGGAGCGATCGTGCTGGTGGGGACCACCGCCGCCGGCCTGCTGGACCTGCGCGCCACGCCGGTGCAAAATGTTTATCCCGGCGTCGAAATCAACGCCAATCTGATCGCCGGGATTCTGGACCAGAATTTCAGGAGCCAGCCGGCTTACGCGGCTGGCCTGGAAATTCTGCAATTGGGGATCGTGGGCCTGCTGGGCGCGCTCGCCGGCGGGCTGGCGCCGGCGGGGGCGCTGCTGCTGACCGTCGCTGCGGCCGGAACACTACTGGGCGTCAACGGCTATCTTTGGCAGGCGCAGTCCCTGGTTGCGCCGCTGGCCGCGCCGCTGGCGCTGTTGTTGATCCTGTACGTGCTGCACACCAGCTACAATTTCTTTGTCGAGTCGCGGCGGGAGCGGCGGATCACCCGCCTGTTCGGCCAATACGTGCCGCACGAGATCGTCGCGGAGATGAGTCGGCGCGGCGAGCGCTATTCCCTGGAAGGGGAGAGCCGGCAGATGACGGTGCTGTTCAGCGACATCGCCGGTTTCACCACCCTCTCCGAACGGTTCGAGCCGCGCCAGTTGACCCAGTTGATGCAATGCTATCTGACCCCGCTGACCCGCATCATCCACGAGCATCGCGGCACCATCGACAAGTACATCGGCGACGCCATCATGGCGTTCTGGGGCGCGCCGCTGGCCGATCCCGAACACGCCCGGCACGCGGTGGCTTCGGCGCTGGCGATGGCGCGAGGCTTGCGGGCGCTGGACGATGACTTTCGCGCCCGGGGTTGGCCGCCGTTGCGGGCTCGCACCGGTATCAACAGCGGGTTGATGAGCGTCGGCAACATGGGGTCGGAGTTCCGGGTGTCCTACACGGTGCTGGGGGATGCGGTCAATCTGGCGTCCCGTCTGGAGGGCGCGGCCAAACAGTACGGAGCGGAGATCGTCATCAGCGAATACACCCGCGCGCTGGTCCCCGAATACGCCTGCCGCGAGTTGGATCGGGTTCGGGTCAAGGGCCGAACCCAGCCGGTGGCGATTTTCGAGCCACTGGGGCTGGCGGGCGATTTGGACGCGCCACAAAGCGCGGAATGGGCCGAGTACGAGGCGGCGCTGGGCGCCTACCGGCTGCAGGACTGGGACCGAGCGGAAGCTGGATTCCAGCCGTTGTTCGAGCGGCAGCCGGACAGTCGGTTATACGCGCTGTATTTGGAGCGGTTGGTCACGCTGCGCGCCGGGCCGCTCCCGGTGGACTGGGATGGGGTGTTCGATCTGGAAACCAAGTGAGCGGCTTGCGGGCGACAGGATACCGCGCTCAAGGCGATGCGTTCGGCTCGTCCTGATTCGCTTGGTGGATCAGAACCCCGCCGATGACCGCCGCCGCCGCTGCGGTGGCGGCGTTGGGAATGCCGCCCGCCGTTGTGGCGGCGGTGGCGGCGGTGGCGGAGGAGGTCGCGCCCGCGCCCGTGGCGGCGACCGACAACAGGGAGCGACAGGCGCAGCCGGCGATGATGGCGGCCGGTGGCGCGGCGCTGCCGGCTTCCCGCGACGGGGCGCACGGGGCGCGCAGTTCGGGTGCCGGCACCCGCCGTGGCGGCGTGCCGGCGTCGGCCACGAACACGATTTGTCCGGCATCGGCCACCAGCGTCTGGCTGGCGGCGGTCACCGCGACCGCGCCGTTATGCACCAACAGGCACAGGCTACCCAGAACGGCGGTGAATTCGGTGCCACGAATGCCGATGGTGGCCACAGGCGTATCGATCCGGATCGCTTCCGGGCTTTCCTTGGACATGCTTCCCGAGATGAAGCGCATCCCGCCCTTAAGCAGTTCCACGCTGGAGCGGTTGTCCTGGGGTTTGCCCTTGGCGTAGCGGTAGTCCTTGATCCAGAACACCGAGCCGGGATGGAGATTGACGGTTTGACCGTCCAGAAATTTCAGCACCGCCCGGCCGTCGGATCCGGTCACCACCCGCATACCCAGCCGCAGGTCGGCGCCGGCCGGCGCGGGTACTCCGTTGATTTCCACGCGCCCCTGCGCTTCGGTCAAGGTGCCGATCGCTTCGGGAGCGGCCCAGGCGACAGCGCTCAGGAAAAATCCGAGCAGCGCGACCAAGCCCGCCATCCGGGGTAAGTGATCATGATTGAGGTGGGTTCTTGTCATGATGCCTGCTCCAGGCTGGCCAGCACGGCGCGCGGTTCGAGTTCGTCCTTGAAGAATACCATTGGTCGGCATGGGCACATAATCCAATATAATATTAATATGTAAAGACATATTGAGGTTTTTCAAGACAGGTAAAACGCTTTTGAATCTCACTACCCGGCACCCGTTTGAATCGGGTTCCGACGCTCCGGCGCACGCCTGCCATTTGCGCCGCTCCAGCGATGGGGGTGAGCTGGGAGGCGTCACCGTCCGAATCACGGGTATGAAAACGCCCCTCTCCCCATGAGAGAGGAACTGGGGTGAGGGTTGTTTTTTAACACCTTAAATCCCCAGGGCTTGCACAAAAACGCCTCTCAGACGGTGAGGCTTGGGTAACTACTTTAAATCTAATGAATTACAGGTTTTCATTCAGACGCCGCCGGCCGGGCGGCAAGGGGAGTGTTGTCATGCGATCGTATGGCTGGAAATGGGTGATCGCCACGTTTTTGGGGCTGACGCTGCTTGGCGTCGCATGGGCGGCGGAGCCGGAGTCGGAACCGGCCGGCCATGTGACTCGTATCCAGGGCAGCGCTCGGGTGCTGCCGGCAGAACCGCCGGGCGGGTCGCCGCGCCCGCTAAGCTTGGGTAAGCCCGTCTATGCCGGCGAGCGGTTGCTGACGGAGCCGCTCGCCCGGTTGGAAATCCGGTTGCGAAACGGCGTGGCGGTGACTCTGGGCGAGAAAACTGAATTTATCGTGCAAAGCGTGTCGGATGCCGGGAACGGCGAGGGCGGCACGTTCATGGAATTGGCGCGAGGTGTGTTTCGGGCGATCACCCCGAAAACCGCGCCCGACCGCCTGCAACCCGTGCAAGTTCGCACCTCGGTGGCGGTAATCGGGATTCGCGGCACCGATTTCTGGGGCGGATTCCAGTTTCAGCCGGGCGCCCTGGATGTCGTGATGCTGGCCGGCACGGGCGTTTACGTCGAGACGTCGGCGGGCCGGGTGGAACTGACGACGCCGGGCCAGGGAACCACGGTCAACGACCCGGCCCAGCCTCCGACGGCGTCAAAAGCCTGGTCGACGACCAAGCTGCGGGCCGCTCAAGATTCGGTGGCCTGGGGCGAGGCGAGATAGGCGAATTTCAGGGCAAGCGCTCCAGGCTTTCCAGTACCGCGCGTGGTTCCAGCTTGCCCTTGAAGAACAGCACCGGTCCGGGAATATCCCGAAAGTCCTCCGCGCCGACGTTCAGCCGCTCCGAAACCGCCACGATGAGATCGGGCATGGCCGCGCGCCGCAGCTTGTCCAGTTTGCGGCGCAGATAATCGGGGTGCCAGAACCCCATGATCTCGACATGCGCGACCCGGCCGTCGGGATGGCGCAGGGCAAAATCCGGCACGAATACCGTGCCTTTCAGATCGACGATTTCCACCTCCCGCTCCAACGTCCAGGGTGTGTCCAGTTTTTCCCAGCGGTGGGCGAAGCGTTCCTCCAGCAGGCTGTCGTAGGCCGGTGGCGCGGCGGTCAGCGGCTTGAGCGGCGATTGCGAGTCGAGCCGGTAGCTGATGTCCCGGTCGTCCCGCCGCAGCACCGCTTCCATTTCCCAGCGGCTGACCCGCAGCAGCGCCGGCAAAAAGATGGCCATTTGCAGGCCATATTTACGAGTCTGCTTGAACAGGCTGGCGGGACCGTCCACATAGATTTGATAGCCGTCGTCGAGGTTGCCCTCGACCGCGTACATCAGCCCGTGGAATTTGAGGTGCTGGAACAGGCGGCGGTATTCGCCCGGCACGTTGCGGTGGGCGGTGAGGCGCAGACACAAGGCCGAGTACAACAAGCCTTGCGCCTGGGCCAGATTGTAGCGGTCCACCAGTTGCTCCGCAGTGAAATCCGGCAACGTGGCCAGCAGGTGGTTTTCCGGTAGATCGGCGTACAGCGCCTCGCGCAGGGCTTCCGCCTCCAACTGGTAGCGCGGGGCGACTGCTTCCAATACTTCCCGTGCCTGAGTTTCGCCGTAACCACCGCGTTCGGCCGCCAGGGTGAACACGTCCCGGCGCAGCGCTTCCGGCTCCAGTTCGCCGGTAGCCAGAACGAACTCGGCCGCGTTCAGCGCCAGATGGGCGAAGCCGCGCACGATACGGTAATCGGGCGAATCGCCCTCCAGTGCCCGCAACGCCGCCTGCAACTCGCCGCGGGTGCGGTGATGGTGTTCGCGGATCACGGCCAGCACCCGCTCGGCCCAGACGCATTGCTCGGGCCGCAGAAAACGCGGGTAGATTTGCGCGCCGCGCTTGTGGGAAAAGAGAAGGTCTGAGGGGAGCATGAGCGGCGATCTTTCGCCCTCGCGCGCGGGTCAGGGCGAGGGATTATTTTGTATGGATTCCAACGCATTCCCAAAATGGGTCGGGCTGGACTCAGGCGGACAAATCGGCCAGCGCGCTTTGCTTAGGACCTCTTCCGGTAAGTCCCGAGCTTTCAGGTTTCCGATCAGTCGCGTGATGGGCACCTCGTCCAGTCGCTCCAGATCGGCGCGCAGACCTTGTCCGATATAGGCGCGGATAAGGGTTGATAGCCGGAATAGCCGAGCAGGGACCCCCGACGCGCTTCAAATCTTCGATCACGTCTTCCGGCATCCGTAAGGTAACCCCGCTGGATTTCGCAGATCAAGTCGTTATCGCGCCGGGCACGCGCGCAAAGCAGGCCGGGATCGCCCTGCTGGACCGCATGGCGCCAATACCCCGATGGGGCAAATCCGCAAGACCTTGCAGATCGGCTCGACCCCATGGGTGTCGCGATGCCGGTCGATGAACTCATTCCGAATTTGAGTCGGCGGTCGAGCTCCGCCCGGGCGAAAAATGCGCTGGCCAGTTTCAGGATCTCATTGGCTTTGCGCAGTTCCTTGACCTCGCGTTCCAGGGCTTTGATGCGCTCCCGTTCGTCACGGGTGACACCGTCGCGCAGACCGGTATCGATCTCGTGCTTACGCATCCATTCGTGCAGGGTTTGCGGGACGCGACCGATCTTCGGAGCCATCGATTCGATGACCGCCCACAACGAGGGATAATCGCCGCAGTGCTCCTGCACCAGACGGACAGCGCGTTCGCGGACCTCGGGGGAATATTTCGGGGTGATCTTCTTGCTCATCATGGCTCCATCTTCTCAGAGCGAGGAGCCTCCTCAAAACCCGGGGCGATTCACATCGCCCTCACCGTGCCTGCCGGCCATGCTGACCTCGACCGCGTGTTCCCGGCGGTCGTCCACCAGGGGAATCGTCGGGTCGGGCTGCTCGACGCCATCCACGGTCACCCGCGTCTTACCATCCCCGCCGGGCCGTTGCGTGACGGCGATGTGGTAGACCGTCTCCCGATAGCGGTAGCGCAGCGTGAATCCATGCCAATCCGTGGGGAGGCACGGCGCGACGTGCAGGGTGTCCACCTCCAACCGCAACCCCAGCAGCGATTCCACGATCAGTCGGTATAGCCAGCCGGCCGAGCCGGTGTACCAGGTCCAGCCGCCGCGACCGGTGTGCGGCGCAACCGCATACACGTCGGCCGCGACCACGTAAGGTTCGACCTTGTACGTCGCCACGGCTTCGGGCGAGCGCGCGTGGTGGATCGGGTTAATCATCGAGAACAGTTCCCACGTCCGCCGGCGGTCGCCCAAGGCCGCGAACGCCATCGTCGCCCAGATCGCCGCATGGGTGTACTGCCCGCCGTTCTCTCGCACGCCGGGGACGTAGCCCTTGATGTAGCCAGGATTTAAATCCGAGGTGTCGAAGGGCGGATCCAATAGCTGGATCAACCCCTGGTCCCGGCGCACCAAGCGCGCGTCCAGCGCCTCCATGGCCTGGTGCGCGCGCGATCGATCGCCGGCGCCGGAGAGCACCGACCAGCTTTGGGCGATGGAATCGATCTGGCATTCGGAATTACTGGCCGATCCTAACGGTGTGCCGTCGTCGAAGTAGGCGCGCCGATACCAACCGCCATCCCAACCCTGCTGCTCAAGGTTCTGGCGCAGTTGCGCCGCCTCCTGCTGGCAACGCCCGACGAAAGCCAGGTCGCCCCGCAGGCGGGCCACCTCGGCAAACCGCATCAGCACGTCATAGAGAAAGAAGCCCAACCAGATGCTTTCGCCCCGGCCGTGCATCCCCACTCGATCCATGCCGTCGTTCCAGTCGCCGGAGCCGATCAGCGGCAGGCCATGCGCGCCGAACTGGAGTCCGTGTAGCAGGGCGCGGACGCAATGCTGGTACAAATCCACCGATTCTTCGGATTGGCCGGGTAGATCGTAATAGGAATCCTCCTCTGCGGGGACTGGCCGACCTTCCAGGAACCGAACCGGTTCGTCCAGCACCCCGGTGTCTCCCGTGGTCAACACGTAGCGGCAGGTCGCCATCGGCAACCACAGGTAATCGTCCGAACAATGGGTGCGCACGCCCCGGCCCGAGGGCGGATGCCACCAGTGCTGCACATCGCCTTCCCGGAACTGGCGGCCCGCGCAGCGCAGCAGGTGCTCGCGCAGCAGGTGCGGCTTGGTGTGGACGAGCGCCATCAGGTCCTGCAACTGATCGCGGAACCCAAAGGCGCCGCCCGACTGGTAGTAACCGCTGCGCGCCCACAGCCGGCAGGCCAGGGTCTGGTATACGAGCCAGCCGTTGGCCAGGACATTGAGGGCGTGGTCGGGGGTGTCCACTTGCACTGCGCCCAGCGTGTGGTTCCAGTGCCGCCACACCGCTTCGAGGGCATCCCGCGCCGCGGACGCGCCCCGGCAGCGATGCACGAGGGTGCTGGCGTCATCCGCGCCGCGCCGACCGGCCACGCCCAGCCGGAAGACGATCTCATGCGCTTGTCCGGCGGCCAGGTCGAAGCTCACCTGGATGGCGGCGCAGGGATCCAGGGCCGCCCCGACCTTGCCGGACAGCCGCGCCCGACCCAGGGCGGCCGGGTTTCCGAGCGTACCGTTGCGGCCGAGGAACTCGGTGCGGTCGCCGCTGAAGGTCCGCGTCGCATCGTCCACGTCGAAAAAGGCGATGCGATCGGCGAACTCGGTGTTGTACGGATTCCGCGCGAACAGCGCGCCGCTGGTCGGGTCGATTTCGGTGATCACGTAGGGGGCCGATTTCGGGCGCAGATCGCCGAGCACCCACTCCACGTAGCCGGTCGCCGACAACCGCCGTGGCTGATTCGATAGATTGCGCACCTTCAACACCGAGAACTTGATCGGTGCGTCCACGGCCACGTACACCCACAACTCCGAACGGATACTGCCTTCCGTGTGCTCGAAGACGCTGTAGCCGAAACCGTGCCGGCTGACGTAGGGCGTCGCGCCGCGGGCGGGCAACGGCGCGGGCGACCAGAAGTGGCCGCTCTCTTCGTCGCGCAGGTAAAAGGCTTCGCCGCTGGCATCGCTCACCGGATCGTTGTGCCAGGGCGTGAGGCGGAACTCGTGGGCGTTCTCGCTCCAGGTGTAGGCCACGCCGTTCTCCGAGATGACGGTTCCAAATCGCCGATTCGCCAGTACGTTCACCCACGGCGCGGGCGTCACTTGCTCTCGCGTGGTCGTCACGATGTACTCGCGTCCATCGGGAGTGAATCCGCCCAGCCCGTTGAAGAAGATCAGATCGCGGCGCGGCAACGTCGCCTCCGGGGCTTCGGGACGGTCGTTCCGGGTCGGTTGGAAGCGCGGAACAGGTTTTTCCGGCGGGCCGCGCCGGTTGAGTTGTTCCGCCAGTGTGCCCCGAGTGTCGCTGAGGATGGCTCGCGCCACCGTTTGGAACAGAATGCGGTCCTCGCTCGAAATCTGATCCGCCGGTCGGATGAAGATGCCGCCGGGTCGATCGATCACATGGGCTTCGACGCCTGCGGCGATCAGCCCCAGAATTTGTTCGTGGAGTTGTTGCCGGTAACCGGCGCGATCTTCGTTCCAGATCACCAGGTCCACGGTCAGCCCTTTCAGCCGCCAATAGGCGTGGGCCTGCACGAGCTGGTGCACCAGTTCGATGTTCGCCGGGTCGCCAATCCGCAACAGCACGATCGGCACGTCGCCGGACACCGCGTGACTCCAGAGGCCGGATTGCCCGCGGCGGTTCTGGCTGAGAATACTCGTCTCGGCGCGCAGCGCGGCATGGGTATAGAGAATCGAGCTGGCCAGACGTCCATAGAGTTGCGTGTCGGCCTGAGTCGCATTAATTTGCCGCAGCACCACCTGGCTGTGGGTCCACGCCAGATCGAAGACGCGATCCGCCAGCCGCTGATCCTGGTATTTGGCGACCAGACCGACGGCGGCCTCGCGGGTGTCGCCGATGCCGGAGACCAGATCCACCGTTGCGGTTTGATCGGGATCGAGCGTGAGTCGATGGCGGATGGCGACGATGGGATCCAGCACGGAACCGGCGCTGCCCGAGAGCACCGCGTCCTGGCGCAGCGCTTGGGGCGCGGCGACGGTGTGGCCTCGGCCGATGAACCGCATCCGATCGGTCTCGTAGGACACCGCTCCGCACTCCGCCCCGCGCACTACCATCAAGTGAAACATCCAGGGCGATGGCTCGTCCCGCGAGCGCGGCCGGCGGGTGCAGAGGATCGCTGGTTGCGGGTGGAGAATCTCGGTTTGCACAAACAGATTGCTGAACGCCGGATGCAGCGCGTCCGCTGCGGACGGGGCGAGTACGACTTCGGCGTAACTGGTGACCTCGATGACCCGGCGGGTCCGGGCGCGGTTGGTGATGCGCATCCGACGCAGCTCGATGTCATCTTCCGGCGAAACGGCGATTTCGGTATGGGACTCGAATTCGTGATCGCGGCGCCGAAACTCGGCGCGACCCTCCGAGAAAATCACCTCAAAGGTGTCTGGCGGTTGCAGCGTCGGCTGATAGGTTGTCGACCAGAACGCGCCGCTGGCCACGTCGCGGAGGTAACAGAAGCTGCCCCAGGAATCGCAAGTGGCGTCTTCGCGCCAGCGGGTGACGGCGAGGTCCTTCCAGCGGCTGTAACCGCCGCCCACGTGGGTGACCATCACCTGGTAGCGGCCGTTCGACAGCAACTGCACCTCGGGGTGTGGGGTGTGGGGGCTGTCGAACACGCGCACCGGCACCTCCTGGCCGCCGGCGGTGGTGCGGATGTCGGTGATCTCGCTGGTGGTTTGCGAATAAAACGCCGGAGTCTCGGGAATGCGTTCCTGGAGTAGCAGGGTGGTCGCCTGGAACAGCGGCGCCGACTCGAAGCGCTTCTGCATCGGGCGGTCCAGCAGCACGTAGGCCAGCGACAGGAAACTCATGCCTTGATGATGGGCCATGAAGGACCGAATCACGGCGCTCGTTTGCCCACGGGGCAGCCGGGACGGCGTGTAGTCGATGGCTTCAAAGAAGCCGAATTGCCCCGCAAACCCGGCGGCGGCGAGCCGCTGTAAATTCCGGCACGCGGCTTCGGGCGCCACCATCAGCGCGAGCGCGGAGGCATACGGGGCGATGACCAGATCCTCGGCCAGTCCGCGCTTGAGTCCCAGGCCGGGCACGCCGAAGGCCCGGTATTGGTAATTCAGATGAACATCGACCGCGTTGTAGCCGGATTCCGAAACGCCCCAGGGGACGCCGCGCTGCCTGCCGTACTCGATTTGCCGGTCCACCACCGTCCGATAGGTCTGGTCGAGCAGGGTGTTTTCGTAGGTCGGCATCACCAGCAGCGGCATCAGGTACTCGAACATCGAACCGCTCCACGACAGGAGCGTCGGCTCGCCACCGGCGACGATCAGCAGGCGCCCCAGGGCAAACCAACTCTCCTGCGGCAGTTGGCCCTGGGCGATCGCCACAAAACTGCCCAGGCGCGCTTCCGAAGCCAGCAGGTCGTAGTAGCTCGCATCCCGCCGCCGCTCGCCGACGTTGTAGCCGATCGCCAGCAGATGGCGCGCCTCGTCGTACAGGAAGTCGTAGTCTATTGGGGCCAGTTCGCCGGCTTGCAGCGCCAGGTGTTCGAGAGCGGCGATCCGCTCGCGGGCGTGGCGGCTGGCGTCCTGAAGGAGCGGACGCAGCGTGCGCGCCTCCTCGCGTTCCGCGGCGGTCGCCTCCGGGTCGAGCGACTGTTCGAGAGTCGGCAACAGATCCCGCTCAAGCGCCGCCAACTGACGCAGCGTCGGGATGGCGCCGCCAGGAAATCCCCCCGGCTTCGCCACTCCCCTTTGAAAAAGGGGGGCAGGGGGGATTTCGACCAGCCACGGCGCGAGGAACAGCAACTCATCCAGGGCGTCCCGGCATTGTCGGGCCAATGCCCGCGCCCACTCGTTCGCCTCGCTCCCGGCGTCCGCGTTCAGGCCGCGAACCCCGTCCTCGGCGCTGGTCGTCAACGAGTCGAGGCAGCGCCACGCCGCCGCCAGCGTGGCGGGGCGCGTGGCGGACGTCGCTTCCAGCGTCTGCCGAAATTGGGCGAACGGGGCCGGGAGGGCGCCTTCGGTCGCGTCCGCCAGCAGCCTGAAGGTGTCGCCGATCCCGTCGAACAACCGCGCGTTCAGGACCGGAGCGTCGACCAGTGCCAGCAGACCCGGTTGCAAGGTCAGCAGGCAGCCCGCGAGGTTGCCGCTGTCCACCGACGAAATGTAGAACGGTTGCAGCGGCTTCAGCGATTGGGTGTCGTACCAGTTGTAGAAGTGGCCGCGATACCGTTCCAGCTCCGCCATCGTGCGCAGCGCGCAGGTCGTGCGCTCGATGAGGCGTCCGGCTGGAAGGTAACCGAAGTCATACGCGGCTAGATTGGCGAGCAACGACAGTCCCATGTTGGTCGGCGACGTGCGATGCGCGACTGCGGCCACGGGATGCTCCTGGACATTATCCGGCGGCAGCCAATGGTCTTCCGGGCCGACGAAGGTTTCGAAAAACGCCCAGGTTCTGCGGGAAACCGCGCGGAGAAACAGGGTTTGGTCAACGGTCAAGCGGGCTTCGCGGCGCGCGAGGGGGCGGCTCAGCCACCAGGCGATCACCGGCGAGGCCAACCACAGCAACAAGAGGGGGCCGGCCACGGCCAGCGCGGCCGGTTTGGCCGCCGCCAGACCCAGCGCCGTGACCACGGCGAGCGCCGGGGCGATCCCCATCATCCGGTAGAAGGCGACGAGATCCCGGCGCCGCTGGCGATCCAGGTCGCCCGACGAGGTCCATTCCAGCAGTCGTTGGTGGCTGACTCGTAGCCGCCAGAGCGTGCGAACCATCGCCTCCAAACTGAAGAACGCCTCGTGCGGGAGACAGACGAGGGCGAATGCCGCCTGCGCCACATGTTGGCCCGTCGCGCGGGCGGCGGCGGCGAGATGCTGGCGCCAGCGCACATCGCCGGGCTTGCGCAGCCCGTTCAGGAGCGAGGTCGCCAGTGCGGGGATCAGGAGGATGCCGAGCACCACCACGGTCCAGAACCCCGGCGATTTCATCACCGTCCAGCCCAGCACCCACAGCAGAATCAAGGCCGCGGGCGCCAGACTGCGCCGCAGGTTGTCGGCCAGTTTCCAGCATGACAGGGCCGAGAGGGGGTTCTTCCGGGGGCGTCCGTCGAAACCGGGAACCCGCGGCAACAGCCACGCCGCAATCTGCCAGTCCCCGCGAATCCAGCGGTAGCGACGGCTGACGTCCGCGCTGTAACACGCGGGATAGTCCTCGTACAACTGCACGTCGGAAAGCAACCCCGATCGGGCGTAGCACCCTTCCAGCAGGTCGTGGCTGAGGATTCGATTCTCGGGAAAGCGCCCGTGGAGCGCCTGCTCGAAGGCATCGATCTCGTAGATGCCCTTGCCGATGAACGAGCCTTCCTGGAACCCATCCTGGTAAACGTCGGAGACGGCGTGCGTGTACGGGTCGATGCCGGCGTCGCTCCCGTACAGTCGCGCATACCGCGACCGGTTGGCGCCGGGCAGGCTCGCGGCCACGCGAGGTTGCAGGATGCCGTAGCCTTCGACGACCCGTTGCTGACCCTCGTCGTACCGCGCCCGATTCAGCGGGTGCGCCATGGCGCCGACCAACCGCCACGCCGCATCGCGCGGCAGTTGGGTATCGGTATCGAGGGTAATAACGTACTTCACGTTCGACAGGAGCACCGGATCGCCGACGACCGACGAGAAGCGATCCCGTGCGTCGCCGCGCAACAGCGCGTTCAAGTCGGCCAGCTTGCCGCGCTTGCGCTCGTAACCCATCCAAACCCGCTCTTGCGGATTCCAGCGGCGTGGGCGATGGAACAGGAAGAAGGTGTCGCCTCTGACCCGCCGGTACTTTTCATTCAGCGCTTCGATCCGTTGCGCGGCCAACTGAACCAGCGCCTCGTCTTCGGGCCGTGTTTCTTCCCGCGCATCCCGAAAATCAGTCAACAGACCAAAATGCAGATGGTCGTCCCGATTGGCCAGGAACCGAACTTCCAGCGCCTCGATCAGATCCTCAATGTTCCGAGCGCTGGCGAGCATCGTCGGCGTCACCACCAGGGTGCGCGCTTCCGATGGAATGCCAGCGGAAAAGTCCATGCGCGGCAGCGGCCAGGGTGTCGCCAGCAGCGTCGCCAGCCAGTTCACCAGCGCCACCGCCAGATGACTGGTTCCCAGCGCCGCGAGGATGACCAGGAACGGGAGCAGCCCACCGGGTACGCCATCGGCCTGCGCCTTCGCCAGCAGGCTTCCGGTCAAGAGCGCCGTCAGCAGCGCGATCGCGCCCAGATACAGGGACAAGGGGCACTGGCGACCCCGTCTTTGCAGGGATTCCACGGTCCACCAGCGCGCCCGCGCCTCACCTTCGAGTCGCGGCAATCCTCGGTCGATCAGATAAAATCCCACATGCGCCGCTCGCTCGTCGCCGGGCTGGGCCGCACCTTCCCGCGCCAAGTCAAGCGCGTGGCGCGCCACCTCAATTTCGGAAAGTCGGCCATTTTTCGCGACGCTTTCCACGACATGCCGGTAACGATCCCGAGTGGCAAAATCCATCCTGCCGTATACCCCGCCCGGATCGTCGCGCAAGG
This sequence comes from Candidatus Competibacteraceae bacterium, assembly GCA_027492875.1. Lineage (GTDB taxonomy): Bacteria > Pseudomonadota > Gammaproteobacteria > Competibacterales > Competibacteraceae > Competibacter. Next base: position 19,958 of record JAPUDV010000039.1, read on the forward strand.
TTTGCTCGACCGCGCTCATCGTTTCCACGAACTCGCGCCAGTCCATCGCCCCCAGGAAGCGGAGACTGCCGATGCTGTTGCTGATCGACACCTGGTCGGCGGCCTGTTGCTGGTTCTCCACCCGAACCCACTGCTCGATGGTCAGGCCCAACTCGGAGAGCCGCTGCTCGATCCAAGTTAGCGGCAAAGCCAACGCGGAACTCTGGCCTTGCAGTCGGCGCGCCATTTCTGCCACAAAGGCGCTCGACATCGGCGGGTTCGACCGCGCCATGTCCGCGATGACCAGAATCAGATTTTTCGGGTCGCTCTCGGCCATCGCCGTCATCTGGTCCGCCCACCCGTCGGCCAGGTTTTGGTCGGTTCGGCTGGCGGCGATCCGGACCGCGACGCGGCGTAGATTCTCGATCAGCGTCAGTCGCAGCATGATCGGGATGGCCCATAATTCGCCCAGCTTGAGGGGAGTGACCGTCTGGTAGGCCGCGACGAAGCGGCTGAGGTTCTCCGGGTCCACCCGGCCGTCGCCGTGGGCGATGATCTCCAGCGCGAGGTCGTACACGCGCGGCAACCCGGCCGACGGGCCGTTCAGCAGGCGCGGCAGTTCCCGGCTGTAACCCTTGGGCAAGTGCCGCTTGGCGGTGCGAATTTGTTCTTCGATCAGATAGAAGTTATCGAGCAACCATTCGCCGGCCGGCGCGATCCGACGGGTCGCCGTGACCGCCGCCACGAGCAGCGCGCAGACGTCCATCAGGGTCCGTTCGTTCTCGGTCAGCCGCGCTAGAAGCGAGTCCGGCGCCTGTCCTGGCGTCAATTGATGCGAGGTCGCGAGATTCTTGCCGTGCTGTTCCATCTGGACGGCGCTGAACAGTTCGGCGCGCAGTGGCGGCTCGTCGCCGGCGTATTTCTTGGTCAACCCGTTACCAAGGAGGCGCTTCCTCCACTGGAGCCAGGTTTCGCGAATTGCCATGGTGCTCATCTGCAAGTTTGCGGTCTCCAGCTTCAAAGTGAACCGTTCCCCGGACCCGATGCCCGGAGATCAGTTCGCGACGCTCGGGTTCGCCGACGCTCGATTTCCCGTCACTTGAGCCGCATGGCATTCTTGACCGACACCACGCCCGGGACGCTGCGCGTGACTTTGACCGCCTTATTAATGTCTTCTCTGGAATTGACGAAGCCGCTCAATTGCACTACGCCTTTAAAAGTTTCGACGTTGATCTCGGCTGAACTCAGCGTAGGATCGTTGAAGATAGCCGCTTTCACTTTGCCAGTCAGGACGGTGTCGTCCACATATTCTCCGGTTCCCTCTTGTTTGGCTGTCGAGGCGCATCCCAAGAGAGACGCGAAAAAAATGATGAAGAGAAAGGTGGCGAATCGATTGAATGATCTCATGGTGATACTCCGGGTGAATGATGGAGCGAAGGTCTTAAGGCGAGCG
>JAPUDV010000040.1 GCA_027492875.1 Candidatus Competibacteraceae bacterium
GCTTCGGTCCGGCCAACGCCGGCTGGACCCCGCTGGCGGGCGATTGGAACGGGCCGGGGAGTTGAGGTTAGCCCCGGGACACGATACGAAGTCACATCGATGTTCCGGGAGACGCCTGCATGGTATCAGGCGTAGCCGTTAGAGCCCATTCCTGCTGGGACACCACGATGACCGACGACGAACTGTTGCGCTACAGCCGGCAAATCCTGCTGCCGGACTTCGACATCGACGGGCAAGAGCGATTGCGCCGCTCCCGTGCGCTGATCGTCGGTCTGGGGGGGCTGGGTTCGCCGGTGGCGATGTACTTGGCCGCCGCCGGGGTGGGGCGATTGACGCTGGTCGATTTCGATACCGTGGATCTGTCCAATCTGCAACGGCAGGTCGTCCATCGCACCGCCGACATCGGCCGGCTCAAGGTCGAATCGGCTCGCGATACCCTGTTGGCGCTCAATCCCCTGATCGAGGTGGCAACGGTTTCGAAAGCCCTGAACGAGACGGAGTTGCGAGAACAGGTCCGCCAGGCCGATGTGGTGGTGGATGCCTGCGACAACCTGCCGGCCCGGTTGGCGATCAATGCCGCCTGCGTGCAGGCCGGCGTGCCGCTGGTCACCGGCGCGGTGATCCGGATGGAAGGACAGGTGCTGGTCTGGCGGCCGGGCGGGGAGGGCGCCTGTTATCGCTGCTTGTACCGCGACGCGGAGATGGATACGGAAACCTGCGCCCAAACCGGCGTGCTAGCGCCGGTGGTCGGGATCGTCGGCAGTATTCAAGCGCTGGAGGCGATCAAGATTTTGGCTAGCCTCGGGGAGACGCTTGCCGGCCGGCTGTTGCTGCTGGATGCCAAGCGAATGGAGTGGCGGACGCTGAAGGTGCGTCGCGACCCGGCTTGCCCGGTCTGCGGTGGCGCGCCATGACCGCCGACGATTGGATCGCCCATCTGCAACTCGGGCTGCATCCCGAAGGCGGTTATTTCCGCCGCACTTACACCGCCGAACTCACGCTGGACTTGCCGGATCGGAGCGGGCCGCGCCCGGTGGCGACCGCAATCTACTACCTGTTGAAAGGCGACCAATATTCCCGCCTGCACCGACTGAAATCGGACGAACTCTGGCATTTCCACCTCGGTTCGGCGCTGACCCTCCATCTTCTGGGCTCGCGGGAAGGCTACATCGCGGCGAAGCTGGGTGCCGATCCCGCCGCCGGCGAACACCTGCAAATTGCCATTCCCGCCGGCTGCTGGTTCGGGGCAACCGTGGACGATCCCGCCGGTTTCAGTTTGCTCGGCTGCACCGTCGCACCCGGTTTCGATTTCGCCGATTTCGAACTGGCCGACCGCGCTACACTCATCCATCGGTATCCCCAACAGGCCGCACTGATCGAACGATTGACTTGAACCCCAAGGGAGGGCGCCCGTATGACCTTTTCCATCGTCGCTTTCGACCCGGCCAACGGCGATCTGGGCGTGGCCGTGCAATCCAAGTTTCCCAACGTCGGCATCTCCATCCCCTTCGCCAAGGCCGGCGTGGGCGCGGTGGCGACCCAGTCCTATTGCAACACCAGTTTCGGCCCGCGCGGACTGGCGCTGCTGGAAAACGGCGCTTCGCCCGCGCAGGCGCTGGAGATTCTGATCGGTGGCGACCCTCAGCGCGATGTTCGCCAGGTCGGGCTCATCGACGCGCAAGGGTGCACCGCCAGTTTCACCGGCGCGCGCTGTTTCGACTGGGCCGGCGATTACCATGGTAAACACTGCTCGGCGCAGGGCAACACCTTGGCCGGGCTGGGCGTGGTGGAAGGCATGGTGCGGGCGTTCGAGGACGCGCGCGGGCCGCTGGCCGAACGCTTGCTGGCGGCGCTACAGGCCGGCCAGGCCGCCGGTGGCGACCGGCGCGGCCAGCAGTCGGCGGCCTTGCTGGTGAAGCGGGCCGGCGGCGGCTACGGCGGCTTCGATGATCGCTATGTGGAACTCTCGGTCTGCGATCATCCGACCCCGATCGCCGAACTCGAACGTCTGTACGCCATCCACCGCTTGACCTATCTGCGCAGCGATCCCGATAAACTGGTCAGGATCGATACCGCCATCGCCAACGAACTACAACAGATCCTGCTCGCCCGCAGCTTCTACAAAGGTGCGGTGACCGGTGTCTACGACGAGGAACTGCTCCGCATTCTGCGCGATTTCATGGGATGGGAGAACTACGACGAACGCATCCGCGACGATGACCGGATCGATCTGGAGGTGTTGGAAGACATGCGCCGGAAACACGCGCTCTGGCTCGAACAGCGCGGCCACGTCCGCTGACGGCCGTGACGACCGGCGGCGCGTGATGCCCTTGGCCCCACTGGCTATTCCGCCGCCATGGCGTCTTTTTCCAGCACATCCATGCTGACGTGGCGCACATCCTTGCCCTTGACCAGATAGATGATGTACTCGGCGATGTTCTTGGCGTGATCGCCGATCCGTTCCAGCGCTTTGATGATGAACAGCACGTTGATGGCGTGGCCGATGGTGCGCGGGTCTTCCATCATGTAAGTGATTAGCCGCCGCAGCGCCGACTGAAACTCCTGATCCAGATTATCGTCGCCCCGGGCGACGTCCACCGCCATTTCCACATCCAGCCGGGCCAGGGCGTCGAGGCAGGCGTGCAGCATGTCGGCCGCCAGCTTGGCCATCGGCTTGACGTCGCGCAGCAGCTTGGCGCTGGGCGGGCTACTGACGGCGTCGTAGGTCTTGATGGTCATCCGGGCGATTTTTTCCGCCTCGTCGCCGATGCGCTCCAGGTCGGTGACGGCCTTGGACAACGACATGATCAGCCGCAGGTCGCTGCCGACCGGCTGGCGCAGGGCGATCAGGGTGATGCTGTCTTCATCGACCTTGACTTGCAGGCCGTTGATGATCTGGTCGCGGGAAATCACCTCGCGGGCCAGAGTGAGATCCTCGTCGTCCAGGGACTTGACGGCATTCTTGATCTGATCCTCGACCAGCCCACCCATTTCCAGTACCAGGTTGCGCAGGTTGGCGAGCTGTATGTCGAACTGCTTGACGGTATGGGCATCGTGACTGATGGACATCTTGGGTACTCCCGATGGAGAGTGAGCGTCAACCGAAGCGGCCGGTGATGTAGTCTTCGGTCAGCTTGTGTTTGGGATTGGTGAAAATCTGGTCGGTTTCACCGATCTCGATCAGATCGCCCAGATGGAAATAGGCGGTGCGCTGGGAGACGCGGGCCGCCTGTTGCATCGAGTGGGTCACGATGACGAGGGTGTAGTTTTCCCGCAGTTCGTCGATCAGTTCCTCGATCTTGGCGGTGGCGATGGGGTCGAGCGCCGAACAGGGCTCGTCCATCAGGATCACCTCGGGGTTTACGGCGATGGCGCGGGCGATGCAGAGCCGCTGCTGCTGGCCGCCGGACAGGCTGGTGCCCGGCTCGTCCATCCGCTTCTCGACTTCCTTGATCAGGCCGGCCCGTTCCAGGCTGGCCTGGACCAGTTCGTCGAGTTCCGCCTTGCCGTTGACCATCCCGTGGATGCGCGGCCCGTAGGCGACGTTCTCGTAAATCGATTTGGGAAAGGGGTTGGGTTTTTGAAACACCATGCCGACCCGGGCCCGCAGTTGCACCACGTCGATGTTTTTGTCGTAGATGTTGTCCCCGTCGAGTTGGATTTGCCCGGTGATCCGGCAGGAGGCGATGGTGTCGTTCATCCGGTTCAGACAACGCAGAAAAGTGGATTTGCCGCAGCCGGATGGACCGATGAACGCGATGACTTCGTTGGCGCCGATGTCGAGGCTGACCTGCCTCAGCGCGTGTTTCTCGCTGTAATAAACGTTGACCTCGCGGCAGAGCATCTTCGGGTTATCCACCGTAATCTTGCCGACGGTCTGGCGGTGGTCGTAGTCGGTGATCTGGGTGCTGGACAGCGGAACCTCCCGAGCATTGGGGTTCAGCGCGCCATCCAGGGGGACCCTGGCTTCGATCGTCATTGTGTTCATGAGAAGTAATCCTTTGTTTTAGAATCGGTTACCAGCGCCGCTCGAAGCGTTTGCGCAGGACGATGGCCAGTCCGTTCATCAGGACCATGAACCCCAGCAAGACCATGATGGCGGCCGAGGTTCGCTCCACGAAGGCGCGTTCCGGCAGGTCGGCCCAGAGGTAGATCTGCACCGGCAGGACGGTCGCGGGATCGGTGATGCCGCGCGGCACGTCGACGATGAAGGCCACCATGCCGATCATCAGCAGCGGCGCCGATTCGCCCAGGGCGCGGGCCATGCCGATGATGGAGCCGGTCAACATGCCGGGCATCGCCAACGGCAGTACATGGTGGCCCACCATCTGCAACTTGGACGCGCCCATGCCCAGCGCCGCCTCGCGGATCGAGGGTGGCACCGAGGTCAGCGCCGCGCGGCCGGCGATGATGATGACCGGCAGCGTCATCAGGCTTAGCACCAGACCGCCGACCAGCGGCGCGGAGCGCGGTAGACCGAAGAAGTTGATGAACACTGCCAGCCCCAGCAGGCCGAATACGATCGACGGCACCGCCGCCAGGTTGTTGATGTTGACCTCGATCAGATCGGTCCAGCGGTTCTTGGGGGCAAACTCCTCCAGATAGACCGCCGTCGCCACCCCGATGGGGAAGGACAGCAGGAGGGTGATCAGCAGAGTGTAGAAAGAACCCATCAGCGCACCGCGGATGCCGGCTTGTTCCGGCTCGCGCGAATCGCCGTTGCTGAATAGGATCGTGTTGAATTTCCGCTGGATTTTTCCGGACGCGTGCAACTGATCGATCCAGCCCAGCTCATTGTCCTTGACCGGTCGCAGCGATTCGTCCAGCGTGCGGTCGATGTTGCCCTTGATCAGGGTGTCCACCGTGGCCGAGGCCAACAGCCAGATTTCTTGGCTGGCGCCGATCAGCGTCGGATCGGCCAGAACCTGGGCGCGCAGGGTTAGCGGGGCGTTGTTGCTGATCAGACCGTACAGGGAGCGCAATTCGCGCCGGCCTTCCACCTGCGGGAACAGCCCGCGCAGCCCGGCCCGGACCAGGGCGGCGTAGTCGGCGTTTTCCAGTGCTTTCGGGTCGCGCCGACCGTCCGGGTCGATCACGGTAGGGTCGAAGGTGACCGGCACCTGAATGTAGGTCTGCCAGAACGCCGGGTAGCCCTTGCCGATGATGTTGGCGAACATCAGCACTACGAAGGCCAGTCCCAGGCTGATGGCGGTCAGCCCGTACCCGCGGAAGCGCCGCTCGGCGGCGTGCCGGCGCTTGAGGCCGGCGTTGACGATGGTTTTGATGTCGCGGGACGCGGTCGGCGGCAGGGCGGCGGAATCGTCTAACTTATTCATACTGTTCCCGATATTTGCGCACCACATGGAGGGCGATGATGTTGAGGATCAGCGTGACGATGAACAGCAACAGCCCCAGGGCGAAAGCCGCCAGGGTCTTGGCGCTGTCGAATTCCTGATCGCCGGTCAGCAGGGTGACGATCTGCACGGTGACGGTGGTGACCGCTTGCAGCGGGTTGGCGGTCAGATTGGCCGACAGCCCCGCGGCCATGACCACGATCATGGTTTCGCCGATGGCGCGCGAGACCGCCAGCAGGATGCTGCCGACGATGCCGGGCAGGGCGGCCGGCAGCAGCACCCGCTTGATAGTCTCCGACTTGGTCGCACCCAGCGCGTAGGAGCCATCGCGCATCGATTGCGGCACGGCGTTGATCACGTCGTCCGACAGCGAGGATACGAAGGGGATGATCATGATGCCCATCACCAGCCCGGCGGCCAACGCGCTTTCAGAGGCGACCTGCAAACCCAGGGCGGCGCCGGTATCGCGAATCAGCGGCGCCACGGTCAGGGCGGCGAAAAAGCCGTAGACCACGGTGGGGATGCCGGCCAGGATTTCCAGCATCGGCTTGGCGATGGCGCGGAGTTTCGGGGTGGCATACTCGGACAGGTACAGGGCCGACATCAGACCGATGGGAACCGCCACCAGCATGGCGATGCCGGAAATGAGCAATGTGCCGGCAAACAACGGCACCACGCCGAAGGCGCCGGAAGAGCCGATCTGATCGGCGCGGAGGGCGGTCTGCGGGCTCCACTGCAAGCCGAGGAGAAAGTCGGTGAGCGGAACCTTGTGGAAAAATCGAATGGATTCGAACAGCACCGACAGCACGATGCCGACCGTGGTGAAAATAGCGACGGTTGAACTGGCGATGAGCAGCAGCGTGACCACGCGTTCGACTTGGTTGCGGGCGCGCAGCTTCGGCGAAATGGCGCGCCAGCCGTAGGCGATGCCGGCGGTGGCGAGCAACAGAGCGACGATCCACAGGCAAACATGGCCGGTCAGTTGTAGGTTTCGATAGTGCTCGGCGGCGGCCAGGATGGCGGGGTCGGGCGCACTGGAGACGATGTTGCCGCTGACCAGATTCTGGATGTCGTTGAGGACCAGCCCGAGCCGGTCCGGCGGCAGTTCGCGCAGTTCCGGCGGCAGCCCGGCCACGACCAGTTCGAGGATGACGCCCGGTTGCAGCATCGCCCAGACCGCGACTACGATCAACGCCGGCAGGCCGCACCACAGGGCGGTGTAGGAACCGTAGAAGCTGGGCAGGGAATGCAGGTTGCGAATATGGTCGCCGGCGACCCTGAAGGCGCGGTTGCGTCCCAGGTAATAACCGGCGCTGCTGAGCAGCAACAGGGTAAGTAGGAGAGAGGACAGCATGGGGCGGTCACCGGGATGCGAAAGCGTCACCGGCGCCGAAGAGATCTTCAGCGCCGGGCGGCGTTGCGGGAAGGACCGTTACGGGGCCAGGATCTTGAGGCTGTTGGCGTCGGCCGCAATCTGCTTGCGCTGGTCCTTCGGCAAGGGAATCAAGCCCTTGTTGGCGAGATAACCTTCGTTGCCGGCGGCTTTCTCGCCGATGAATTCGGCGATGAACTCCTTCATGCCGGGAATGACCGCGACATGCGCCTTCTTGACGTAGAAGAACAGCGGCCGCGAGACCGGATACTTGCCGGAAGCGATATTCTCGAAGGTCGGAGAGACGCCGTCGACGGTTTCACCCTGAATCTTGTCCAGATTCTCTTCCAGGAAGCTGTAGCCGAAGATGCCCAGGGCGTTGAGGTTGGACACCAGTTTGTTGACGATCAGGTTGTCGTTCTCGCCGGCCTCGATGTAAGCGCCGTCCTCGCGGATGGTGCCGCAGGCCGCCTTGGCCTGCTTGCCGTCGCTCTTTTCCAGTTCCTTGATGGCGGGGAAATCCTTGCAACCCTCATCCATCACCAGCTCGACGAAGGCATCACGAGTGCCGGACGTCGGTGGCGGACCCAGCACCTCGATCTTGTGGGCCGGCAGTTCCGGGTTGACGTCCTTCCAGGTCTTGAACGGATTGGCGGTCAGCTTGCCGGTGCCGGGCTCCGGGACTTCCTTGGCCAACGCCAGCCAGAGATCCTTGCGGGTCAACGCCATCGGCTTGGTTTTCTTGGAAGAGGCGACCACGATGCCGTCGAAGCCGATCTTGACTTCGACGATTTCCGTGACGCCGTTCTTGGCGCAGTTTTCGATCTCCGACTTTTTAATTGCGCGGGAGGCATCACTGATGTCGGGATATTGCACGCCGACGCCGCCGCAGAACAGCTTGAATCCGCCGCCGGTGCCGGTGGATTCGACCTTCGGCGTCTTAAATTTGGTGGCCTTGCCGAACTGCTCGGCCACGGCGGTCGAGAATGGATAGACCGTGGACGAACCGACGATGCTGATATAGTCGCGGGCGGACTGAGCGTGGGCCGCGCCGGCCAGAGCGCAGGCTGCGGCCATGGCGAGGATAATTTTCTGTTTGCGCACGAATAACCTCCGGGTACCTGATTGGGATGGGTAAAGTGTTAGGGGCGATCTCGTCCTGAGAATCGGCTGAAAACCCTAAAGCAACCTTACTACCGCAAGACGGCCTTTATATTTCATTTCCATGTCAGTTTTATTGCAGTGCGGGCTTGATGTTATTGCGGCGCGGCATCGGTGGGTCATGATGAGTGTTGCGGACGGTGGCGACGAGCCCACGATGGGAGACGTAGGCTCGTGATTTCATCACGCGAGGCGGCGATGGGTAACGGAAGCATTCTGATCACGGGTTGTTCTTCAGGCATCGGGTTGTGCTGTGCTCGGGGTTTGCAGGCGCGCGGCTGGCGGGTGTTCGCCACGGCGCGCCAGCCGGCTGACGTAACTCGCCTGCAAGCCGATGGGTTGGAGAGTTTGGCATTGGATCTGCGCGATTCCACATCCATTCAAGCGGCGGTGGCGGCCGTGCTGGAGCGAACCGGTGGCCGGTTGGACGCGCTGTTCAACAACGGTGCTTATGGCCAGCCGGGCGCGGTCGAGGATTTGAGTCGCGAGGCGCTGCGGGAGCAGTTCGAGACCAATCTGTTCGGTACCCTGGATCTCACCAATCGGGTCATCCCGGTGATGCGCCGGCAGGGCGGGGGACGGATTTTATACAACAGCTCGGTGTTGGGGCTGGTGGCGTTTCCCTATCGCGGCGCTTATGTCGCCAGCAAGTTCGCGCTGGAAGGCTTGGCCGACACCCTGCGGCTGGAGCTGGCCGGCACCGGCATTCACGTCGGTCTGATCGAGCCGGGGCCGATTCTCAGCCGATTTCGCGACAACGCCCATGTGGCCTACCGGCGGCACATTCGCGCCGAGGGTAGCCCACACCGGGAGAAATACGCGGCGATGGAAGCGCGACTGCTGAAGGAAGGACCGGCGGCGCCGTTCACCCTGCCGCCGGATGCGGTACTGAATCGGGTGATTCACGCCCTGGAAAGCCCACGGCCTCGTGCCCGCTACGCCGTGACCGTGCCGACCCATCTGTTTGCGGTGTTGCGGCGCTTGCTGCCGGTCCGCGCGCTGGATGCGATCCTGCGGCGGGCCGGCGGCGAGGGGCGACGGTAGCGGCGCGAGTTTCTAACGCCAAGGCGTGCGAGCAGGCTCTGGTGTCACGGCGCCAACCCATCCCCTGCCGATGATGGCTTCACCGAACGTAAAGACCATGGCCAGGAAAACACCCGGCCAAACGATGAAGTGACGCACTGGCGGTGAGCGCAAGCAGGAGATATAGCGTTCCTCTCCGAGTTGTGGAGTCACCGTTTCGAACCACCCCGGCGCTACGCGCCACCCCGCCTTGTCCAAGGCGGGGAAATTTCACAACTGATTTGGGAGCGCTATATAGCGTTCCTGTCTGACTTGTGGAGTCACCGTTTCGAACCACCCCGGCGCTACGCGCCACTCCGCCTTGTCCAAGGCGGGGAAATTTCACAACTGATTTGGGAGCGCTATAGTGCTGTTTTTCATGGTCTACCTCCAGTCGATGGATACAATAGCCATACAATTTTCTTTGTTTTTCTTTGTTTTTTGCGGGCACGGACAAATTGTAGCGGTCAGCTTCCACAAGAACCGATGAGGAGCCTCATTTTAAACCAATGTCGTTAGTTACATGCCCGGTTGCGCCATGGCCTGCATGACCGAGCGCAAATCCAGCCACCACTGTTCCAGCGGCCGCCGGTTGGCGGTATCGACCATGTCCGGCATCTGCTTGATCGGGAAGGTGGTCAACTTGCCTTCGGTCATGCCGATAAACGCGCCCGCCGCCGAACCGCGCTCCAGCTCGGTGGTGAGAAAGTCGATGCCATGGGCCGCCAGCCGGGTGGCGAGGATGCGGTCGAACGGCGAGGGGTTGCCACCCTGCTGAATATGGCCCAGTATCGCTTGGCGCACATCGAACAGACGACCGCTTTCCTCTTCGAACAGCCGCGCCAGGAAATCGGTGGTGTATTGCGCGTTGGCGTACTCGTTGCGGATGGTCAGATACAGCCGCCGCCCGCCGCGAAAGCTCTCGACCATGCGCTCCACGTCGGCCTGCAACTCCTTGAGGGTGATGCCTTCCTCGGGCAGGTAAATCCGTTCGGCGCCGCCCGCCAGGCCGCTCATCATCGCCAGATACCCGCAATGTCGGCCCATCACCTCGACCACGAAACAGCGGCGCGCCGCCATCGCCGATTGCTTGATGCGGTCCAGCGCCTCGACGATGACGTTGAGCGCGGTGTCGGCGCCGATGCTCAAGTCCGATCCAGGCAGGTTGTTGTCGATGGTGGCCGGCAGGCAGATCATCGGAATCTTGAAGGCGGGATAGCGTTCCCGCTCGCTGTGCAACCAGTGTAAAGCCTGGTAGGCCTTCCAGCCGCCGATGACCAGCAGACCATCGACGCCGTGCGTCTCCAGGGCGCGGGCGACGGCGTAGAGTTGTTCCGTGGTGGGGGTTTGCCGGCTGGCGCCCAACTCCGCGCCACCCAGCGCGGTCCAGCCTTCGACGTCGCCCCAGGTGAGCTCTTCGATCCGGCCATCGATCAGCCCGGCAAAGCTGCCGTGCACTCCCAACATGGCATGGCCGCGATCCCGACCGAGACGCACGGCGGCGCGGGCGGCCGTATTCATCCCCGGCGCCAGTCCGCCGCCATGCAGGACGGCAATGCGCCGGGGCTGGGCCGGTGGCGTGACGCTGGGCAGCGCCTCGGCCATCGCCTTGAAAATCTCGAACATGGCGGTGAAGCTGCCGCCGCGCAGCGCCATGGCCTGATCGTAGTTTTTTTCGGCGATCAAGCGGGCCACCGACCGGGTTTTCTCGACGCACTCCATCAGCGGCGCGCGATGGATGCGGTTATAGCGCACCCCGATCAACTGGGGTTCGCTATCCGGGGTCGCCGCCAGCAACTCTTCGACCGCCGCGTGGCCGACCAGGGTGCTCATCCACCGGTCATAGGCGCTGGGCGTCCCGCCGCGCTGGACATGGCCGAGGATGGTCACCCGTGTATCTTCGCCGAGCCGTTCCTCCAGAACCTGCCGTATATAGTCGGCGCTGATCGGGTTGCCGGCCCGATCGGTCGCGCCCTCGGCGACCACCACGATACTGTCGCGGCGGCCGGCGGCCCGGCCGTTGCGCAACAGCTCGCACATGCGTTCTTCCCAGCCGTCGGGCGGGGGATTTTCGGGAATCAGCGCATAGTCCGTCCCGCCGGCGATGGCGCTGGTCAGGGCCAGGTAGCCGCAGTGCCGGCCCATGACCTCGATGACGAAGCTGCGCTGGTGGCTGGCGGCGGTGCTGGTCAGGGCGTCGATGGCCTCGACGATCCGGTGCAGGGCCGAATCGGCGCCGATGGTCATGTCGGTGCCGACCATGTCGTTGTCGATCGAACCGACCAGCCCGGCGATCATCAGCGCCGGGTGTCGGGCCGCAGTCTGCTCGTCGATAGCGCCGCGCTGCACCAGTTCCGCCAATAGGTCCGGCCATTCCTGGCGGAACAGGTTGGCGCCGGTCAGGCTGCCGTCGCCGCCGATCACCACCAGTCGGTCGATGTCGTGCAGGAGCAGGTTGCGGGCAGCGGTCAGCCGGCCTTCCCGCTCGCGAAACGCCGGACAGCGGGCGGTGCCGATGACGGTGCCGCCCCGGTGCAGGATGCTGCCGACATCGTCCCACGACAGCGGGCGGATGCGGTCGCCGCCGTCCACCATGCCCTGATAGCCTTCGAAAACGGCGTGGACGGCAGTGCCCTGGTGCAATGCGGAACGGACCACCGCGCGCACCGCGGCGTTCATGCCCTGGGCATCGCCGCCGCTGGTCAGGACGCCGATGCTGATGGGGGAAGTGCTGGCCATGGAGTCGATTTTCCTTCGGCGGGTGAAAAGGGATGGGACAAAGTTTGACGCCGCTTCATCACCGGCGGATTACCGCAGTAGCGCCAGGAACATCCCGGCGGCCACCGCCGACCCGATCACGCCGGCCACGTTGGGACCCATGGCCGCCATCAGCGGGTTGACCTCCCCATCGGTCTGCTCGGAAACGAACTTTTGCACCACCCGGGCCGACATCGGCACCGCCGACACCCCGGCCGCGCCGATGCAGGGATTGATGCGCTGGCCTTCCGGCAGGATCAGGTTGAGCAGCCTGGCGAACAGGATTCCGCCCGCCGTGCTGAAGGCGAACGCCACCGCTCCCAGCACCAGGATAAACAGGGTCCGCGGGCTGAGGAAGGTATCGCCCTGCATGGTCGCGCCGACCACCAGGCCGAGGAAGATGGTGACGATGTTGATCAGCGCGCCGCCGGCGGTTTTGCTCAGCCGGTCGGTGACGCCGGATTCGCGCAGCAGGTTGCCGAACATCAGCATGCCGATCAGCGGGGCGCTGGAGGGGATGGCCAGGGCGGTCAGCACGGTGATGAAGATCGGAAACACGATGACCGCCGTCCGCGACACCGGCCGGGCTTGCGGCATGTTGATGGCGCGCTCCTCGGGGGTGGTCAGCAGGCGCAGGATCGGCGGCTGGATCACCGGCACCAGCGCCATGTAGCTGTAGGCGGCTACCGCCACCGCGCCCAGCAGGTGCGGGGCGAGGATGGCGGTCAGGTAAATCGAGGTCGGTCCGTCCGCCCCGCCGATGATGCCGATCGACGCCGCTTCCTCGGCCTTGAAGCCGAACAGGTAGAAAGCGCCCAGCGCGGCGACGAAGATGCCCAACTGGGCCGCCGCGCCGAGCAGCAGGGTGATCGGCCGGCTCATCAGCGGGCGGAAGTCGGTCAGCGCGCCCACCCCCATGAAAATCACTGGCGGCAACAACTGGGTCTTGATGCCCATGCTGTAGATCAGTTGCAGCAGCGGCACGGTTTGACCGGGCTCCGCGTGGAAGCTGCTGGAGGCGTCGAGCATGGCCGCCGGCAGGTTGGCGAGCATCGCGCCAAAGCCGATGGGGATCAGCAGCAGCGGCTCGTAGTTTTTCTTTACCGCCAGATAGACCAGCAGGCCGGCGATTCCGAACATGACCAGGTTCTGCCAGGTCAGGCCGCGGAAACCGCTTTGGGCGATCAGTTGCACCAAGGTATCCATAGTCAACCGCCGAGAGTCAGGATGGGCTTGCCGGCAAAGACCTCGCTGCCGAGTTCGGCGTTGATTTCCAGCACCGTGCCCTCGCGGGGCGCGCGCACGTCGTGCTTGGCTTTCATCGCCTCGACGGCGGCCACAACCTGTCCCTTGCGCACCGCGTCCCCCACTTTTACATGGATATCCACCAGTTCGACCTTGCCCTCGAACGGCGAGAACACCGGCGTGCGCTGGTCGGCGTCGCTTGGCGGCGGGGATGCCGGGGCGGGCGCGGCGGCGGGCGCCGGAGTCGCGCCCGCCGGGCTGGCTCCAGCCGGGGGTTCGATGGTGATGCGGAAGATGCGGGTCACGGCGCCTTCGACCACCGTACATTGGGTGGTGACCGGCGTGGTGAAGGCAGCGGGAACGGGGGCTGCCTGGGCCGGAGCAGGGGTCGCCTGGACCGGGGCGGGAGGAGCCGCTTGGACCGGCATCGGGATGGGAGGAGCGGTGGCCGGCTTTTCCCTGGATTTCAGCGGCAGGTTGATCTTGGCCTTGCCGGTCAACAGCCGGATGCCTTCGTTCAGTTCCATGTTTTTGCCCGGCACGATGGCGGAGGCGACCAGGAAGACGTTCTCCTCGGTCAGCGGTAGCTGACGATCGCGCAGTGCGGCCTCGGCGGCAGCGATGCTGTCCGGAGCCTCTTCCAGCGGATCGCCGGCGAACGGCTCCAGCTTGAGTTGCTCGGCGGCGATCTTGATCACTGCGGGGTCCGGTGGTTCCGGCGTGCGGCCGAAGTAGCCGAGCACCGAGCGTCCGTAGCCGGCATCGATTTTCTGCCAGCGGCCGTGCAGCACGTTGTTGAAGGCTTGCAGCCAATATTGCTGGCTGCCGGGCGTCACGCTGGTCCAGCCGCCGCCGGCCCGCACCACTTCGGGGAACTCGGCCAGCACCTCGCCGTAGCGATGGAGAATGCCGACTTCCGCCATCATGTGGACGTTGGGGCCGATGGCGCCGCCCGGCATCGGGAAGTTGACCACCCGGGCGTCGGCCGAGGTGGTGACCGGATTGAACGCATAGTCCTTGAGCCCCTCGTCGAGCAGCTTTTCCAGTTCGTTCATCTGGCTGGCGTCGATGTCGAGCGAATAGCCGGTGCCCTTGAGGGCGTGCCACATCGAACGCACGTCCGGTTGCGCGGTGCCGGAAGCCAGGGGGCGCACCGACAGGTCGATGCGGTCCACCCCGCCGGCGATCCCGGCCATGTAACAGGCCACGGCCATCGACGCGGTGTCGTGGGTGTGCATGGACAGCGGTATTTCGTGCGGCAGGATTTTCTTCAGGCCCTTGGCGGTTTCGTAGCAGGTGTGCGGGTCGGTGGTGCCGGAGGCATCTTTCATGCACACCGAGTCGAAATGGAGTCCCGCATCCAGCAGGTGCTGGATCACCCGGACATAAAATTCCGGCGTGTGGACCTTATCGGATCGATACGGCAGGCCCATCATCGCCACGCAGACCTGATGGTGCATCCCGGCGTCGATGATCGGCTGGCCGGTCTTGATCAGATTGTCCACGTCGTTCATGAAATCGAAGTTACGGTCGATGGTGGTGCCGTGTTTCTTCATCAACCGCGCCTGCATCTCCAGCGCCTTGAGCCGCTGGGTGGTCAGGGTGACGCCGGACACCGAGCGGGTGAGGATTTGCAGGTCGGCGTCCGGGCCGACCGCCGCGCGCATCTGGTCCATGCAGTCGAACGGGTCCTCGCCGGCATAGAAGTAGGGGGCTTGGTAACGAGCGCCGCCGCCGAATTCGAAATGGCGCACGCCCATCGCGGCGGCGGCCTGCAGGGCGGGCAGCACGTCCTTGACGCGCACGTTGCCGCCGAACACGCTTTGCAAACCGTCGCGGAAGGCGGTCAGCATGACATGGATTTTTTTGGGAGTGGGTGCAAAGATCATGAGGGTTCTCCGTGCCTTTAACGGATTTCTTCGATGCGGGTGACGCGCGCGCCGGGCGCGATGGCGTTCGCGGCGGCGGCGATGGCAACGGCGACCGCCGTGTCGGTCCTGGGTTGCCAGGCGACGGCTCGCGCCGGGTGCGCGGTGGTGCCGGGTTGCCGTAGGTCGATCCGCGCCGGGTGCGCGTCGGCGCTGGGTCGCTCCGGAAGCAGTTCGATCAGCCCTCGCAGGGCGCCGGCCAGCGCCGCGAGCAGGCCGATGACCGCGATGAAGGCGTTCAGGCAAATCAGGAAAAGATTGGGTTCTTCCATACGGTGGTCCTCAACAGGATCATGCCGGGCGTGGCGGTCGAGATGGAAACAGTTCATGGGGAATTGTAGGAAAATCGTAACCACACTGCCCGAATGCAGGCAAAATTCCCTCGACCTGAATCCGGCTGACCCTTCTTTCGGGCGTGCTGGGTTCATCCTTTGCGAGCTTTGATCATGGCCTACCACGTTCAAAACGAACCCCAATCCATCCCCGCGCTGGCCGATGCGCTAGAGAGTTTGACGGTCGACATTCTGAAAAAACTCGCCGCGCTGGTGGGAGGCGGCCGGAACCTGCCTACCCGCAAAGCGGATTTGATCGAATACATCTGCCGATGCACCGAGGGCGAGCGGCTTCAGACGCTTTGGAGCCAGCTCGATCCCGTGCAGCAGGCGGCGGTGGCCGAAGTCGTTCACGGTCCGGATGCGCGTTTCGATGTCGGGCGCTTCGAGGCCAAGTACGGCCAGTCGCCGAACTGGGGCGAGAACCGGTCCTATAACAGCAACCCTTCGTTGTTGGGCGTATTTTTCTACGGCGGCATCATGCCGGACGATCTGCGCCGGCGCTGTAAGTCCTTCGTGCCGAAACCCGAATCGGCGCGGCTGTCGCCTCAGGAGGAGATCCCTGACGAGTGGGCGCTGACTCACAAGGAATGGGACCGGGAGACCCGTAAGCAGAAGATTTATCAGAATAGAATCCCGATCGTCCGCTGTCTGACCGAACGGGGGGCTATTCACGATCTCAAAGCGGTCCTGCGCCTGATCGACGCGGGTAAGTTGGCGGTTAGCGACAAGACCCACCAGCCCGGCGCCGCCGCGCTCCGAACTCTGGGCGGGCTATTGCTCGGCGGCGATTTCTACGACGACAGCGAGTACGACGAATACGACAAGATCGGTCCGATCAAGCCGTTTGCCTGGCCGTTGCTGGTTCAGGCCGGTGGGCTGGCTTCGCTGAGCGGCAAAACGCTGCAACTGAGCAAAACCGGACAAAAGGCGCTCGGGGAACCGGTGGAGAAGACCATCGCGCAGATATGGCGGCGCTGGCAAAAAACCACCCTGATCGACGAGTTGCGGCGCATCGACTGCATCAAGGGCCAGACCGGTAAGGGCAAGCGCGGGTTGACCGCCGTCGCCGGCCGCCGCGCCGCCATCCACCAAGCGTTAAAAAATTGTCCGGCCGGACAATGGGTCGCGGTGAACGACCTGTTCCGCCAGATGCGGGCCACCGGGGCGGATTTCGAGGTGACCCGCGATCCCTGGAACCTCTACATCGCCGAATCCGGTTACGGCAGCCTCGGTTACGAGGGTTTTCACGACTGGAAGATTTTGCAGGCCCGCTACGCGCTTTGCCTGCTGTTCGAATACGCCGCCACCCTGGGGCTGCTGGACGTGGCCTATATCCCGCCGCACGATGCCCGGCCCGACTATCGGGACAACTGGGGCACCGACGATCTGTCCTTCCTCAGTCGCTATGACGGACTGCTGTATTTCCGCGTCAATCCGCTGGGCGCCTATTGCCTGGGGTTGGCGGATCGCTACCAACCGGTCGCGCCGGAAGTGTCCTCCACGCCGGTATTGCGGGTGCTGCCCAACCTGGAGATCGTCGCCATTGGCACACCGCTGGAGCCGGCCGACGCCATGTTGCTGGACAGTTATGCGACCAGGACCTCGGACGCCGTATGGAAGCTGGATCAGGCCCGTTTGCTGGAGGCCTTGGAGGAGGGGCACGACATCGCGGTGCTGGCGGAATTGCTGGTTTCGCTCGGCGGCCAGCCCTTGCCAGAGACGGTGGAGCGATTTCTGGAGGACATGGCCCGTCGTGCCCGGAGTCTGAAAACCACTGGAACCGCTCGATTGATCGAGTGCGCCGACGCGGTGCTGGCGACGCTGATTGCCAACGACAGCCGCACCAAGCCGTTTTGTTTATTAGCCGGCGAGCGGCATCTCGCGGTCGCCACCGAATCCGAAGCCCGTTTTCGCAGTGCGCTGCGCAAGCTCGGCTACAGTCTGCCCAAATGAGCGATTACCTCCCCGAGAATCCGCTGATCGTGCAGAGCGATCAGACCGTGCTGCTGGAAGTGCATTCGCCCCGCGCCGAGGCGGCTCGCGACGCCATTGCGCCTTTTGCCGAACTGATCAAGAGTCCGGAGCATGTCCATACCTACCGCATCACCCCGCTGAGCATCTGGAACGCCCGGGCGACGGGCTTGAGCACTGGGGCGATGGTCGCTACCTTGCGCGAGTACGCCAAATATGCGGTGCCCGAAGGCGTGGCCCAGGAGATCGAGGCGCTGGGCCGGCGCTACGGGCTGGCGGTGATCGAGCGCGATGAAGCGGGACTGGTGTTGCGGGTCACCGACGCGCCGCTGGCGGAACTGCTGGCCCGCGACCGCAAGGTGGCGCCGCTGCTGGGCGAGCGGCTGGCGGAGCGGGTGTTTCGCGTTCGCCTGGGCGTGCGCGGCCTGCTCAAGCAGGCGCTGGTCGCCCTCGGCTATCCGGCCGACGACCTGGCTGGTTACAACGAGGGGCAGGAACTGCCGCTGCGGCTGCGCGAGCAGAGTGGCGGCGAACCGTTCACGGTCCGCGACTACCAGCGGGCGGCGGCGGCGGCCTTCCATCAGGACGGGCGGACGCAGGGTGGTAGCGGGGTCATCGTGCTGCCCTGTGGCGCCGGCAAGACTATCGTGGGCATGGCGGTGATGGCGCTGATTCAGGAAAACACCCTGATTCTGACCACCAGCCAGACTTCGATGGAACAGTGGCGGCGGGAGTTGCTGGACAAGACCGATCTGCCAGCGGATGTGGTTGCCGAGTACAGCAGTCAGCGCAAGAACACCGGGCCGGTGACGCTGGCAACCTATCAGATGCTGACCTACCGGCCGAGTCAGGATGCCGAATTCGTCCATTTCGGTTTGTTCCACGCCCGATCCTGGGGGCTGATCATCTACGACGAAGTGCATCTGTTGCCGGCACCGGTGTTTCGCATCACCGCCGAGCTGCAATCGCGCCGCCGGCTGGGGCTGACCGCGACCCTGATCCGCGAGGACGGCCTGGAAAAGGATGTGTTTGCGCTGATCGGTCCCAAGCGCTACGACGTGCCGTGGCGCGAACTGGAAGGGCAAGGTTGGATCGCTACCGCCGATTGCACCGAGATCCGCATTGCCCAGACCCCGGAGCGGGATATGGAATACGCGCTGGCGCCGCGTCGCAATCAGTTCCGCATCGCGGCGGAGAATCCCCGCAAGCGGGCGGTGGTGGTGGACTTGCTGAAACAGGAGGCCGGGCGCCGGATTTTGGTGATCGGCGAGTACATCAGCCAGTTGGAGGATCTGGCGGCGGACACCGGTTTTCCGCTGCTGACCGGCAAGACCCCGCAATTGGAGCGGGAGCAGCTGTATCAGGGCTTTCGCGAGCGGACGGTGCCGGGGTTGGTGCTGTCGAGGGTGGGTAATTTCGCGGTGGACCTGCCGGACGCGGACGTGCTGGTGCAAGTGTCCGGCAGGTACGGTTCGCGCCAGGAAGAGGCTCAGCGGCTGGGCCGGGTACTGCGACCGAAAAAGGACGGCCGGCGGGCGCGGTTCTATACCCTGGTCAGCCTGCGCACCTGCGAGGAGGATTTCGCCCGCCACCGGCAACTGTTTCTGACCGAACAGGGCTACAGCTATCGGATCGAGACTTGGGGGAAGGGTTGAGACGCCGTGCAACCCCCCTCTCTCTCTTCCATGTAGGATAGGAAGCAGGGTTTGCCAAGAGGTGGTACGAAAGCCGCTCTCAGTCGAAGATCAATACCAGGTAGGTGATGAAGAGCATGAGGTGAACGATGCCATGCAGGACGTTGGTGCGCGCGGCGCTGAAGTTTACGACGGCGACCAGCAGGGTCAGGAGCAACAGGTGGACGTTGGCGGGGCTGAGTCCAAGTTCCACCGTCTTGCCGGTGACTATGCCGATGACCAGCACGGCGGGGATCGTCAATCCGATGGTTGAGAGCGCCGAACCCATGGCAATGTTGACGGTGCGCTGGAGTTGGTTTTCCTGGGCAGCCTTGATGGCCGCGACGCCCTCCGGCGCCAGCACGAGCACCGCGATGAAGAGTCCCCCCAAGGCTTGGGGGCCACTCAGGCTGGTGAGACCATGCTCGACCAGCAGCGCCATCTTCTTCGAGAGCAGCACGATCGGGAGCATGGTGAGTGGCAGAAAGAGGGCGTGATACCCGATGGAACGCACCAGCAGATTCCCGTGATGATCGGTGCAGACCTCCTCGGCGCCGTCGCGGGGCTGGGGCTGGGTGAAGTAGCCGCTGTGGCGCAGGGTCTGAATCCAGAGGAAGGCCCCGTACAACCCAGCCGAGACCACGATGAGCCATCCCCCCACCAGCGGCGTCACCTCGCCGCCCGGCGCTCCTTCCATGTAGCGCGGCAGGATCAGGCTCAGCCCCGCCAGGGGGATGAGGATGCCCAGGTAAGTGGTGGCGCCCTGAAGATTGTAGCTCTGCTCATGGTGCCGGAGACCGCCCACGAGCAGCGTGACGCCCAGCATGCCGTTCAGCACGATCATCAGAACCGAGAAAAGGGTATCCCGCGCGAGAGTGGGATTATCCGCGCCAGTGAGCATCACTGCGGAGATCATGGCTACCTCGATGACGATCACCGAGAGCGTAAGGATGATCGTCCCGTAAGGTTCGCCAAGCAGGATGGCCAGCGCGTCGGCGTGGCGGACGACGCTGAACGCCAGCCATGCGATCACCACGAAGAGCCAAGCAAAAAGCAGGCTGTACCAGAGCAGGTTCGATAGGTCGGCCACCCAGCGATTCCCGAGCGTCAGGAAAAGCAGGGTGGTGACTAGGCCTGCCCAGAGTGCGAGTTCGGTGCGTATGACGTTGGGCACGGGTTGCGGTTGTGCTGCGGAATTCATTGTATCTCCTTGATCGCAGGGAAAATCCGGTGGCCGTGAAGGGTGATAACTCCCCGAATGATGAGGTGGTCGACGAGGCCAGACGCTTTCCTCGACCGGTAGGGTTGATGTAATACCATTTACCATTTAATTCCCTGGCTCAGTAGTGCGAACCTCCCCCGGCTTCCAAACCAATCGAGGCCAACGGCAGATTGGTAAATAACGTCAACACTTGGTCGCACTTCCAGGGGCTTGCGCAGCACCACCGGACCCCGTTCATCGACCCCGTGAACTCGAAACACCTGTTTGATGATGAAGAAGTGACTCATTCCGCTGGATGGAAACCTCGTTGGAAGTCTGGATAATGTTATATCAACTTGCTGATGGTAAAACGATCCGAAACACATGAACGTCATTGTTTGCCCCATTTCTTGTAGTTGTTCGATAGCCAATGGCATTGTCATAATTGAGAATATATTCTTCCCAGTGAATGAATTGATTGATATGGTTTTCATATTGTTCTCTTGCGCAACACCATTCTTTTGAATAAACTAACATGCCATGGATCCCCAATTCGTTTGGAATCAATTCGTTTATTTTTGAGTATCCATCTTCGTATGTGAGGATTTGTTTTGGGGTGTTTGGATAATCGATTCCTGGTACTTTGTAATGCTGTTTTTGAATTTCTGTATAATTTCCCTTGCGTGAGCCGCTCCAGCCTTTCGCTGCATATTCCCACTCTTGTGGAGTTGGCAACCGAAATCCTGAGGACTTAATAAAATTACCTGTTTCTGTATCGTGTGCTATCGGTAGTCCACTTCTTTCTGACACCAAATTACAAAATTTTGTTGCATTGAGCCACGTTGATTTGTAAAGCCAAAAGTCATTTAAACTTCCTAAGTTTGCAGGGATTTTATCTAAGTTTATAGTTACTGGAAACTTAGATATGTAGAAATCGTATGGGATAAAATAATCGCTACTTTTGATTAGAACGAAATAATCGTTGATCTGCATTTGAATAAATTTGATGACGAAAGGCTGTTATGATCTAACGCCAAGCTCAGTCGTAACTTGCGAAGCAATTTATCGGTCTGAAACTTGATGTCGAACGGTTGTACTTTCATTATTTCTTGAAGTTCTCCGCGATATTTTTTGCCA
>JAPUDV010000041.1 GCA_027492875.1 Candidatus Competibacteraceae bacterium
ATCTAATATTTTTACGTGAACCGAATGAGACAGATAACAAAATTAATACATTTTAGTGTAATTGAGGAGATGAGCCATGTCCGAAATCACCCGCCGTTTACCGGTTTATCTGCTGCTCGACACCTCCGGTTCGATGAGCGGCGAGCCGATCGAAGCCGTCCGACAAGGCGTCAAAGCGCTACTCGCAGACCTGCGGAGCGATCCGCAGGCCATCGAAACCGCCTATCTGTCCGTGATCACCTTCGATAGCGTGGCGCGGCAAATCACGCCATTGACGGAGTTGATGGTCTTTCAGGAACCCGCGCTGAGCGCGTCGGGCACCACTGCCTTGGGCGGAGCCTTGAAACTGCTGGATGAGGCGATCAACCGCGAAGTCTACAAGAACAGCCCTACTCAAAAAGGCGACTGGAAACCTCTCATTTTTCTGATGACCGACGGGATGCCGACCGATAGCTGGGAAAGCGCCGCCGACGCGCTCAAAAAGAAGAAACCCGGCAACCTGATCGCCTGCGCCGCTGGGCCGGGCGCTGACGAAAACCCGCTCAAGCGGATCACCGAAATCGTGGTGCGGCTGGATACCTTGCAACCGGACAGCCTGAAAGCCTTTTTTAAGTGGGTGTCCGATTCCATTAAGGTCACTTCGCAGAGCGTGGCCCAAGTCGCGGCGGACACACCGATCAACCTGCCGCCGCCACCGCCACAGATTCAGATCGTACCGTAGCACGCATGGCGAAAACCCACGGCGCACCCCCGTGGCCCGCGCCGACCAGGCAGAGCCAAGCTCCAGTTTTTTCGGGTGTTTCGCGCCCAGACGAGAATGATCATGGCGGCTGAAGAACAGACCCAACCCACGGTTTCCACCGTAGCCATCACTATTCCGGAGATGACGGTCCCAGACGCACGGTTTCCGATCACGAACGCGGAAACCACCGCACCAATTCCCATCGCCATCGCTGAATGCCCGATATCCAGCATTCCCTTGGCAAATATTGGGGAAGCTCCAACGGTGGGCGTCGGTTCGGGCGAGGACGGCAATCAACAATCCGATCCTGCGGCGGATCGGGCAGACATCGGCACAGCGCGCGGCGCGCAACCCCCGGTTACAGAGATTCCTCAGCCACCGCGCGATTCCACCCCGGTCGAGCATCAAGCGGCTTCGCCCGTCGATGGACGCGCTGCCGCGACAGAGACCGACACCGATACGTCGCCACCCGTTGCATCGCCGGCGGCGCTCTGGCAGTACCACCCGGTTCCTCCCGAAGAGAAGGCGCCAGACCCGCACCCGGAGCACGCCTGCCGCCTGATGCCGGGGGCACACGGTATCCGTTTGATGGCCGCGCGGGCGCGGGGCAAGAAACACAAGCACGAGGCTACGAACTGCGATGACGGGTTCGAAATCGCCACCTGCGGCGCTTGGAATTTGATCGCCGTTGCGGACGGCGCCGGTTCGAAGCGGTTCTCCCGCATCGGCGCCAAGACCGCCTGCGAAATGGCGGTAACCACCCTCCGCATCGCGCTGGGCGAGGTGCGACTGGCGCCGCGCCGTTGGGCTGATACCGCCACGGTGTTCGCCCGGAACGAGCAAAATGAATTCGTGCAAGCCGACTTGCGCCTGGTCGGGGATGCCCTGCGGCAAGCGGTGCAGACCGCGTTTCAAAAAATTCAGGAAGCCGCCGCCGTGCGCCGTGGCAGCGAACGCCACCAACACGTATTGGGCGGTCGCGACATCGAGGTGAACGACCTGGCGACCACCTTGCTGCTCGTGGCGCAAACCGGCGTCCAGGATGAAACCGGCCAACCCTATGACCTGGCCATGTCGGTCGCCATTGGCGACGGCGCGATCGGAGCTTTGTCCAGAGAGGGCAAGGTTTATCTGATGATGGACGCGGACCACGGCCAATTTTCCGGTGAAACAGAATTTCTCAGCGCGCGAGCGGTGGAGTCGGCGCGACTGAATCGCCGACTTCGCCTGTTTATCGGCCGACCGCGCCGCGCCTTCCTGGTGATGACCGATGGTGTGGCCGACGACTATTTCCCCAATGATCCGGGTCTGGCGCGACTGTTTGGCGATCTGGCTCTAAACGGTTTGGTTACGCTGCCGCCCGGCATGGGTTCCGAATCCGCGCCGGTGGACGCAGCACCTCCTCCGGTTGAAGCCCCTACCGTCGCCGGCGAACGGCTGACGACGGATGGTCGGCAACTCCTGATGCTGTACTCGGTCGCGCGCTATGCCGAGCATTTGGGTGTTTCACTTGACCAGGTGATCGCAAACCCTGCTTTGCTGCGAGCGGGTTGTCGGCCCGATCCGCTGCCCGGCGACGATGCCGCCGAACGTCTGCTCACCTGGTTGGATGCCTATCAGGTTCGGGGGTCGTTCGATGATCGCACCCTGGTGATTGCCGAACGGGAGACGCCACCGTGAGCATTCACGACGCCACCTTGAGCGATGGGCGCACGGTTCAATACGTCCTGGTGGATAACCCACCGGCGGGCGGGATGAAAAAGACTTATTTCAGCCCGGATCGTTCGCATGTGGTGCAGTTCTATCACAGGCAATCGGCCGCGCATGATCCGCAGCGCCTGTCGCGACTGGAAGCGATTTTGGGCAAATACAATCCCACGATCACCCAGGCCCAAGGCGGTTCGGCAGCGAGTGAAACCTCGGCGGATTATTTCAAGCGGCTGTTTTGCTGGCCGACCGGCATTGTCACCCAACCCGACATCGGCATCGTTGCGCCCACCTATCCCGCCCGTTTTTTCTTTGCCGATGGCCCGTTCAAAGGCAAGGAAAAGGAAGGCGGCTGGTTCCTGGGCGCCAAAACCCGCAAGCTGCTGCCGGCGTCCGAACTGGGGAGCTGGAAAGGCTATTTCGGTTTGTGCATCTGCATGGCCCGCGCTGTGCGCCGCCTGCATCTGGCCGGCTTGGCGCATTCCGATCTGTCCTCGAAAAATATCCTGATCGACCCTCTCCAAGGCGTCAGCGTCATCATCGACATCGACTCTCTGGTGGTGCCGGGCTTGTATCCGCCCGATGTGATGGGTTCGCCGGGCTATATCGCGCCCGAAGTGCTCGGCACCCAGCACTTGCCGGTCGACGACCCCAACCGCCACCTGCCCAGCGCCGCGACCGACCAACACGCCCTGGCGGTGCTGATCTACCAATACCTGTTGTTGCGCCACCCGTTGCGCGGCCCGAAGATATATTCCGCCGCCTCGGCGGAAGAGGACGAACACCTGGCGATGGGTTCCAAGGCGCTGTTCGTCGAACACCCCACGGATTTCTCCAACCGACCCGGCGACTTGAAGGTGCCGTACACCATTCTGGGGCAGGAGTTGGCGACTCTGGTCCAGCGCGCCTTTGTCGATGGTCTGCATGCTCCGCACAAAAGACCGGCGGCGGCGGAGTGGGAACGCGGGTTGGTGAAAACCTGGGATATGCTGATTCCCTGCGCCAACTCGGGCTGTTCCCACCAGGTATTCGTGCTGTGGGACTTGCGTAACGTGCGTTGCCCATTTTGTGGGACGCTCTATCCTGGGGGAACGTTACCGGTCCTCAAACTGCGCTCCGAACGGCGGCCGGGGCAATGGCTGCCCGACGGTCAAATCGTCGCTTTTCACAACCAGTCCCTGTTTCCCTGGCACGTCTTCGACAACGTCTATTCCGGCGAACTGGCGGATCGAACGCCGCAAGCCTATTGCGCGTTTCATCAGGGGCGCTGGCTGCTGATCAACCAGGCCATGGACTCGTTGACCTCGCCCGGCGGCAACCGGGTGCCCATCGGTAGCGCGGTGGAACTGAAAGACAAGGCGCAGTTTCGTCTCTCCCAGCAGCCGCACGGCCGCATTGCGGAAGTGCAACTCCTTCAGGTGGGCTCCACACGGTTATCGACCACCAGCCCTCCAATCATTCAATCCCGCTGCCAGACCATCGTGCCGTCTGCCACCCAATTTTCCGGTCTTCCACCGGCACCGCCACCGGCCACCATCCTGCCGGCTCCGCCCCCGAAGGCTAAATCCTTGGACTCCAACACCATGACCGCTCCAGCAACTGGCCTACAATCGCCCGCCAGCTCGGCCAATCCGTCAGTCTCGCCCGATGACAGGTTCTTTAGAAGAATCACCATCATAACCGCCGTACTGATCGCCATTGGTTCCATTGGCAAGTTCCTTCTCGACCTGATCCTTATCCTCCTGCGCTAATGCCACCGACAAGACCACCCATCCACTGTGCTATTTTTGTGGGACTCAAGGACAAGGCGCAGTTTCGTCTCTCCCGGCCGCCGCATGGCCGCATTGTGGAAGTGCAACTCCTTCAGGCATAGGATTCGGCCATGCCCGAAACGATCTGGTTAACCGCCCAAGCTAACGCGCTCGAATTGCAGGCACGGTTGGACGCGCAACCGGAAGGGGCCAGCGTGCATTTCGCGCCCCGGCGCGAGTATCCCGGCCCGGTGGTTTTGCGCAAGGCGCTGGTGCTCGAAGGAAGCGGCGCGACGCTGTGGGCGTTGGCGGGACCGGTGCTGGTGGTTCGAGCGGCGGTACGCCTGCGCAACCTGCGTATCGAGGTCACCGGCGATGCGCTGACGGAGGATGAAGCCGCGTGCGCGATCCTCGCCGCGCCCGGCGGCCATCTGACCCTGGAAAACGTGGAAGTGCGCGGTCTGGTGCGGGGTCTGCCGCAGGAAGAAGGCGTTTGGCGTTACCCCCACGGCCTGGCGCTGGGCGGCATCGCGCCGGGCGTGGCGCACCACCGGCGGCTCGTCCTGCATGTTCCGGTGGATTGTCGGATCGAATCGCACATTTCGGGCCTGAAGGTGACGCCGAGCGAGCTGTGCGCCGGGAGCAACGATCTGCGGATGGACATCGACCCGCTGCCGCACGATTTTTTGATCGATGGCCATCTGGTTTTGAGCACGGCGGCGCTGCGGCGGCGGATCGCGGTCACGGCGTATGCCGATGAGTCGCCGACGGCGCCACGGAGTCAGGGGCAGATCCTTTGGGCACCGCCAGTCGAACCTGTCGTGCCCGTCACCCGAGCGAGTGCCCCGCCCGCCTCTTCTGCGTCCGAATCCATGGGAGCAGCCAGCGTCCCGCCCGAAGCCAGCGTCGACGCCGCGCCCGTGCCGGGCAGGCCAGCGCCTGAACCTATACCCTCTCGACCTCAAGCAAGGTATAGAACACCGCAACTGCGCCGGGACCAGCTACCCAATGCGCTGTTTGCGCACCCCGATGGTCCTACATCGGACACGAATCCCGAACCTTCCACCACGCCACCACCGCAATCCGTTCCCGGTGAAATCTTTTTGGCCGACGACGCGCGACCGCCATCCCCGGACAGCCCATCGGCTCCACCAGACCTCCAGGGATCGCCGGTGGAACGGGACAGGGGACCGGCGGGCCACGACGCCGATCACGCGGCCCCCGCTGCCGCTGCCGGTCTACCTAAAACCGTGCGGAAACAACCACGGGGCGTACCCGCTCAGGCGGTTTTCGGAAGCGAAAGCAACCCTGCGGAATCCATCGCAACCCCCGACCCGGTCGCGCTGCCCATTCGATCCAATCCGTCTGAAGACCGTGATGCCGCCTCTAAAAAACGCCGCCGGAGCGCGTCGTTGCCCGTCAACCCGGGAGACGCTTTCAGACCGCCCGACGCATGATCCCTGCCGTCGCCGAACCGCCAGGAACACCTTCTTCATCGCCATTGCCAGCTATCGCCCGTAGAGGAATTCACCGTGCCTAAGATCAGCAAGCCCAATCGTCCACTGGCCGATGTCAACGTGCTGCCGCGCAAGGACGGCTCCCACGAAGTCGTGGTCTGCTTCATGCCCGATCCGGACGTGTTGGTGGGCGAAGGCAATTCCAAGGCGTTCCTGGCCCTGGATGCGTCCGCTTCCCTCAAGGCCATGTACGGCGGCGCCACCGTCTTCGACACTGCGCCCAACTACGTGCAAGCCGTCGCCCGCAAACTGGGCGAAATCCTGACCTCGGTCACCAAGAGCGGCAAGGTCTCGGCGCTGTACTGGGCGGTCAGCCCGGACGGCAGCAAAACCGAGACGATCGGCGATCTGGATGACGCGGCCTGGACCAGGGCCACCATCAGCGGCCCGAAACGCGAGAAATGGGGGCGCGGCACCAAGCTGTTACCCGCCATCCAACACGGCGTGGAACAGGTCGCCAGGGACGCCGACTGGACCATGGGCGTCATCGTCACCGATGGCATCATCGAAGACGAACAGGACTGTCTCGATTACTGCCTGAACGTGGGCAAGGCTATCGCCGACGGCCAGCGCAAACCCATCAAGCTGGTGCTGATCGGCATCGGCCAGGATGTGGATGAAGCCCAGTTGGAGCGTTTCGACGACATGTTCGAGGGCAGCGGCATCGACTACGATCTCTGGTCGCACGGCATGGTGGCTTCGATGCAGGAAGAAGCCGACATTCTGGCGGTGCTCTACGGCGAATTGATGGATGAAGAAGTCATCGTCGCCTCGTCGGGCAGCGTCGAGGACGGTTCCGGCCAAGTGCTGGCCTCCTGGAGCGATGGGTTGCCCGGCAAATTCCGCGTCATTCTGCCCAAGGGGCAAAGCAAGCTGGTGATCCGCACGCCCAACGGCAGCGTCGAGCAGGATCTCTCCGAGGCGATTTAGCCCATCCTGCGCCATCGGCGAACGAGGAGGCCCCACGCATGAACCCCATCGTGATTCCGGCTGGCCACGCCGCGCCAGCCACCATCGCTTCACCCCTGATCGCAGGAGCATCGCCATGTCGCTATGGGACAAATTTTTCGGCAACACACCACCGGCAGTCTCGAATCCGGCCGTTCCACAACCCGCTCCCGGCAGAAACCGGCAACTACCCAGCCAACAGGTCGCCCCGGAATTTGGCGAGGTGGACGTGCAGCCGATCGGCGACCAGAACCGGATTCTCTTCACCATCCTGATGGAACCCACCGGCGCCGAAGCGGAAGGTTGGCAAACCGGCGTGGCGCTGGACGCCAGCGCCTCCATGCAAGGCGCGTTCGGCCGATTGCTTTTGCCGGGGCCGAAAGGATCCTTGCCAGAGGCGCTCCAGACACAATACGAACGCCAGGGCTGGATCACCAAAACCCAGCAGGATGGCGGCAGCTATCTCATGTATTCCATGCCCGCCGTGCAGGATGCTCTGGAGCGCGGCCATTTTGCGTACACCCGGAATGAAATGGAACCTCAGGCGCGGGCTTTCACCGCCTATCTGGCGGATAACCTCGACGCCGATGGCGGCACCACCGTGATCTACTGGGCCTGCGGCGACGGCACGCGGGTTGAAGTTGTCGGCGACTTGACCGGGGAAGATTGCCAGCAAGCCGCTTTTATCGGCCCCAGCAGTCTGGAATTCGGCAACGCCACCTATCTGACACCCGCCCTGCGCTATTTCGCGGAACATTTTCAAGACGCGAAACGGGGCATGTATCTGTTCATCACCGACGGTCGCCTCGACGATCTGGACGCGGTCAAACGCTACACCATCGACCTGTGCCGAGAGGTCGAGCACGGGCGCCGCAATCCGCTCAAGTGCGTGTTGATCGGGTTGGGTGATGAAATCGACGAAGCGCAGATGGAAGAACTCGACGATCTGGAATCGGGGACGGACGTGGATATCTGGGATCACAAAATTGCACGAGAAATGCGTGACTTAAAGGAAATTTTTGCCGAAGTGGTGAGCGAAAGCCAAATCATTGCCCCCACCGCCCGCATTTACGATTCGAGCGGGCAACTCGTCAAGAATTTCAGCGACGGTTTACCGGCCAAGGTGACGTTCGACTTGCCGAAAAACTCGACCTGGTTCGAATTGGAAGTGGCCGGAAGGCGTATTCGACAGCCGATCCTGTGAATCAGGCAATGCTGCGGATGTGGACAACGCCGAACCTGCTTCACCACCGCCTCGATCTCCATCTTCAGCGGCGCTTCGACCGCCGCCGGCCGGGCCTCTGGCGGAATAATTGGTGAAATTTTCACCGATTTAACGCGACGCTAGCTAGATCAAACGGTTGTGGCCTCGCCGGCGTGCCCGACGAGCGGTTTATCCACAGGTTCTGTGGACAAGTCCGCGCCATCATTTTCTCCTCCTCGCAACCCCCTCCCGCACGGGAGGGATGCTGGAAAATCCCCGTTCCCCACGATCCGCACGCTCCACCCCACACCTGAAAAACCTGGGGTTTTCATCGGCCTCCTTTCCCCAAGCCCGCCGCGAATATAGCGTTCCCAAATCAGTTGTGCACTTTCCCCACCTTGGACAAGGAGGGGTGGCGCGTAGCGCCGGGGGGTTCGAAACGGCGGTTCCACAACTCAGGGAAGAACGCTATAGAGGCCGCGCCATGTCACGGCAACCGTGAAATAGCGTGGCTTCATGAAAACCCGCCCGCCCGGCTCCAATCGTTAATCATTTAATAACTTATTGATTAAAATCATATTTTAATCAACTTATCGAACTTGGCACGGAGCTTGAAACCAGTTCGAGCGGGTCGCCCCGCCGGTTGAAACTCTCGAATCCAACCCGACTCAACCGGCGAGCGGTACATCCCTCACTTTTTCGCTCAACCCTGAAGGAGTTTTCACCATGAACAGCAAAACCCTCGTGAATTCCGCCCTGGCCAGCGTTTTCGCCCTCGGTCTGGTTGCCGCCGCCGGTCAGGCCACCGCCGCCGAGGAAAAAGGCGCCGAGAAGTGCTACGGCGTCGTCAAGGCCGGCAAGAACGATTGCCAGACCAATGCCCACGCCTGCGCCGGCCAGGCCAGCAAGGACGGTCAGGGGGATTCCTGGCTCTATGTGCCCAAGGGCACCTGCGAAAAGATCGTCGGCGGCAGCCTGAAGCCGACGACCTAAGGATATCCTCGATGAGCGCCAAGCCGGCAACGTCCTGGCTTGGCCCGAGTTCGATTCCGGTTCGCGCCGGAATCGGCCTGCGGGCCGAGCACTACGACGCGGTACTGGAAACCCGGCCACCGGTGGGCTGGCTGGAAGTGCACAGCGAAAACTACTTCGGAGCGGGCGGCAAGCCGCTGGATTACCTGGAGCGCATCCGGGCTCACTACCCCCTCAGCCTGCACGGCGTCGGTCTGTCGGTCGGCTCGACCGATCCGCTGGACAAGCTGCATTTGACCAAGCTCAAGCATCTGATCGAGCGATTCGAACCGGCGCTGGTGTCGGAGCATCTGTCCTGGGGTTCGGCCGGCGGGCGCTATCTGAACGATCTGCTGCCACTGCCCTACACGCAAGAAGCGCTCTATCACCTGGTCGCGCGGGTCTCCCAGGTGCAAGACATTCTCGGCCGGCCAATCCTGATCGAAAACGTCTCCAGCTACCTGCAATATGTGGAATCGTCGCTTTCGGAGTGGGATTTTCTAGCTGAACTGGCCGAACGCGCCGGCTGTGGCGTGCTGCTGGATGTCAACAACATCTACGTCAGCGCCCGCAATCACGGCTTCGATCCCAGTACCTACCTGCAGGCGATCCCCCGCCACGCCGTCCAGGAAATCCACTTGGCCGGATTCACGGTGAACCGCTTCGACGATGGCGAGATTTTGATCGACACCCACAACCGGCCCGTCTACCCGGCGGTCTGGGCGCTGTATCGCCAAGCGGTGCATCGCTTTGGCCCCATTCCCACCTTGATCGAATGGGACAGCGATTTGCCCGAATTGGCGGTGCTGGTGGGCGAGGCCCAACAGGCCGACGCCATCCTGGAGGAACGCCATGCCCGCGCTGCATGAATTGCAACGGTGCTTCGTCGCGGCGGTGCTGGACGGCGACAGCGACGGCTTCGAACCTCACGTCCGCGCGGCGGGTTGGTCCGGCGCACGGCGCGTGCAGGTCTACCGCAACAATACCCGGCTGGGCCTGACCGGCGCGCTGGAAGCGGTCTACCCGGTGGTGCGTCGGCTGGTCGGCGAGGGATTTTTCTGCTATGCCGCCGCCGAATACATCGACCGTCATCCGTCCCGGTCAGGCGACCTGCACGAGTACGGCGGGGCCTTGCCCGAATTTCTGGAATCGTTCGAGCCCGCCGCCGGACTGGCGTATCTGCCCGACGTCGCCCGGCTGGAATGGAGTTATCACCAGGTTTTCCACGCCGCCCGCCATGCGCCGCTCGACCCGCAGGCGCTGGCGAAGGTGCCGGCCGCGCGCCAAGGGGAATTGCGCTTTCGGTTGCACCCCGCCGCGCGCCTGCTGGAATCGCCCTTTCCTATCCTGCGAATCTGGCAGGGCAACCAGGAGGACGCCAGCCAAACGGCATCCGTGGATTTGTCCGAGGGTGGCGTCAAGCTGCTGGTGTTCCGGCACGAGACCCTGGACATCGAATTTCAGCCCCTGCAAGACGGGGAATTCCATCTGCTGCGCGCCTTCGCCGAGGATTGCGATTTCGCCGCCGCCTGCGCGCGGGCCATGGCCGCACAAGCGGATTTCGATCTGCCGGCCCGTTTTTGCCGGCAGGTCGCGCAAGGCGTCGTGACCGCCTTCGATCTACTCGATGCTCATTTTCCAACCACCGACCGAGGAGAATTCCCGTGACGACCGCCACCGACGCATTCGCCGACCCCACGCCTCAGCGTTCCTGGTGGGCAAGAACCGCACCCCTGCTATGCAAAGCCAACACCCTGTTTCACAAGGCGGCGGATTTGCTGACCCCGGTCGCCGATTTCCTGGCCCGCTACTGGGTCGCCGCCGCCTTCTTCAGCTCCGGGCTGACCAAGACCATAAGCGGCAGCTTCACGCTGCTCGGACACAGCTTCAGCTACCCGCTCAGCCTGCTGCCGACCGAAACCACTTTCACCCTGTTCGAGTACGAGTACCACGTACCTTTGCTGCCATCCGCGCTGGCGGCTTATATGGGTACGGCGACGGAATTGCTGCTACCGGTGTTCCTGTTCCTGGGCTTGGGAACGCGCTACGCCGCGCTGGTGCTGTTCGTATTCAATATCGTGGCGGTCCTGTCCTATCCAGATCTGAACGACGCTGGCCTGGCGCAACATCAGGTGTGGGGTTTACTGCTGCTGATCACCCTTTGTCACGGCCCCGGCAAGCTGTCCCTGGACCATCTGATCAACCGGCTAACCCGCCGTTAACCTGGGCGCGGTCGCCCTTGCGAGGAGGACAAAGCCACCATGAGCAATCTGGCGCAGAGATCTGGCGACGAGGGGGTTGCCGTGACGGCTCCACCCTGGTTTCCCGATCAAGACGACATCGATCTGCTCTGGCACATCGGCCTTTTTTCGGTGGACGACGCGCGCGCGCTACGCAAGGTCTGGCGGATTTTGAAGGGGCAGACCGACGACTACCTGGACCGGCTGCTCGGCATGGTGGCGGCTTACCCGGCTTTGGCCACCGAGCTGGCCGTACTGCACGGCGGGCACGGGGAAGAAGAAATCGAAAACGATTCCAGGATCTTGCATCGCTGGTTCCGGCAGTGGCTGTTCGAAACCTGTCTGTTTCCACAAGAATCGCCCTGGCTCCGGCAATTGCACGAGAAACCGCCGCAGGACTCGCGGGCGCCGCCGACTTTAATGCCGCTGCCCCGATTTCGCTACGTCGTCACCCTGGCTTTTCCGCTGGCGGCGACGGCGCGCCCGTTCCTCGCCGCCAGCGGCAACGATCAAAACGAAATTGAGCGGATGCAACACGCTCTGCTCAAAGCCATCCTCCTGCAAGCCGCCTTGCTGGGCAAGCTCTATGTCAAGGAAGGACTGTGGTAGGCAGCCAACGAGGGGAAAGCCGGCGACCGGGCGATCATCCGGCGCTGGACAGGAGGCTGGAGCCGCAACCACCCGCCGACCGGGAAAGGTCGCCGGGGGATTCGTGGCGGCAATCCGTGGCCGGGAGGTCGCGGCCATTGATGGCGCGGGAGTGGTCGCGACCCGCGTTGAGGGGTTGAGCGACCGCTTCGGCCCCGAAAATCACCTATATCTATCGATGAGGTCCATGAAGATGAAACTGTCTCGCATCATGATTGCGGTTCTAGGGTTATTCCTGAGCGCCACAGCCGTTCACGCGCAGGGATTCAACATGCAAAGCTTTCCGAACGGCTTGGGCAAATCGGAAATGATGTACCGGTTTCTCGTACCCGAGGGGGTCACCGTCACCAACAAGAAAGGCGAGGTGATGAAAGGGGGTTCCATCGTGACCGTACCCGGCTCCAGCATCAAATTGCTGGAATCCGCCTACGCCCGGGGGCAGGCCAAGAACAGCGCGTTCATGTCGAGCTTCATGAATGCTGCCCAATACTTCGCCATGCCGGAGGAAAAGGTGCGGGATCATGCGGTGATCGCGATCAAGGTTCCCGAAGGAGTGACCGTCGAGGGCTACGGCAAGACGGTGAAGGGCGGGTCGGAGCTGGTGCTGATGGTCGCCAACGCGGGATCGGAAGCCACGCCGGACACCAACCCGCCCGGCTACTGGGATACCGCCGGTTGGGACATGAAGTAGGCGCGATCCACAAGCCCCGCAAAACTCCCCTCTCCCCGAGAAGAGAGGGGAGCTTTTGCACGGCTTCCTAGCGGAGTGACAACGATGTGGGTTTCCGAGATCTGGCGGTGGGTTCTGATCGGCGGCTTGCTGGTGCTGGGTTTGCATTTTCCCGCCCGCGGCGCCGACCCGCCCGCGACCCGTGGTGAACTCGCCAAGGCCACCTTCGCCGGCGGCTGCTTCTGGTGCATGGAACCCCCGTTCGAGCCGTTGCCCGGCGTGGTTTCGGTGACCTCCGGTTACACTGGCGGTCACAAGGCGAACCCGACCTACGAAGAGGTCTCGGCCGGTGGCACGGGGCACGCCGAAGCGGTCGAGATCGTCTACGATCCCGCCCGGATCGGTTACTCCCGGTTGCTGGATGTATTCTGGCGCAACATCGATCCGCTCGATGCCGCCGGACAATTTTGCGACCGGGGCCAGCAATACCGCCCGGCGATTTTTCACCACGATGACGCACAGAAGCGCCTGGCCGAAGCGTCCAGGCAGGCGCTGGAACAGTCCGGACGGTTCCAGCAGCCGGTAGTGGTCGCGATCGAGCCGGCCCCGGCCTTCTATCCGGCCGAGGACTACCACCAGCATTACTTTCGGAAAAACCCGGTGCGCTATAAATTTTATCGGTATTCCTGCGGCCGGGATCAGCGGCTCGAAGCGCTATGGGATCCGCCAAAGTGACGAAGGGTCGCAACCGACCTGTCAAGTAATCCCGACTCCTCGCTGTCCGAGGGGGTTCAGGAGGTTCGTGCATGAATGGAGCGATCACGCAATCCTTGAGTGAACCCTTCGTCCTGGGGGACGATTCCAATCTCAATGCGACCGATGGGCAAAACTCCATGCAGCGGGCCTTGCATGCCATCGTTGAGGGGACCGCGACCGCCACCGGCACGGACTTCTTTTACGCCCTGGTGCGGGAACTGGCCCAGGCCCTCAACGTGCGCTACGCCTTCGTGTGCGAACTGCTGGACTGCAAGGTCCGGGTGCGGACGCTGGCGTATTGGTTCGACGGGCGGTTCAACGACAACATCGAATTCGACTTGGACGGTAGCCCCTGCGAAGTCGTGATCCGGGGTGAGGCGGTTTACTACACCTCTAAAATTTACGAGATGTTTCCCCGCGACCAGGGACTGGTGACTCTGAGGATCGAGAGCTACTTCGGCGTGCCCTTGGTGTCCGAATCAGGCCAAGTAATGATGGGGCATCTGGCCGTGTTCCACGACCAGCCCCTGATCCAGGAATTTCGCGGCATGGCGCTGCTGAAGATTTTCGCGGCCCGCGCCCGAGTGGAGCTGGAGCGCAAGCGGGCCGAGCAGGCGCTGCGCCAGAGCGAGGAGCGACTGGCCAGCGTGCTGGCCAGCGCCATGGACGCCATCATCACCCTCGACGCCGACCAGCGCGTTACCCTGTTCAACCCGGCCGCTGAAAAAGTGTTTCGCTGCCAGGCGGCGGACGTCATCGGTCAATCGTTCGACCCGTTTCTCTCCAAGCGCTTTGGCAACCTGCTCAAGGGCTACTGCCTGGCGATCCAACCCGCCACGGTGAATTCCCGGCAACTGTGGGCGCCGGAAGGTTTGACGGCCCGACGCGGCGACGGCGAGGAATTTCTGGTGGAAGCCACACTGTCGCCGCTGGAGATCGACGGCCGACATTTCTACACCCTGATCCTGCGCGACGTAACCGAACGCTGGCATTCCGAGGAAACCCTCAAGCAGTTGCAACTGGAAAACCTCTACCTGAATGAGGAGATCAAGACCCGGCAAACCCCCGGCCACATCGTCGGCGACTCGTCGGCCATGCGAGAGGTGTTCGCCCACGCCGAGCCGGTGGCCGGCACCGATTCCACCGTGCTGCTGACCGGGGAGACCGGCACCGGCAAGAGCGTGATCGCCCGGATGATTCACGACCTGAGCCCGCGGCGCGACAAACTGTTCGTCAACGTCAACTGCGCCGCCCTGCCCGGCGAGTTGGTGGAAAGCGAGCTGTTCGGTCACGAAAAGGGCGCGTTCACCGGCGCCACCGCCCAGCGCAAGGGCCGCTTCGAACTGGCCGACGGCGGCACCCTGTTCCTGGACGAAGTCGGCGAACTGACCGCCAGCGCTCAGGCCAAGCTGCTACGAGTGTTGCAGGATCAGGAGTTCGAGCGGGTCGGGGGTACCCGGACCTTGAAAGTCGACGTGCGGTTGATCGCCGCCACCAACCGCGATCTGGCCCGGATGGTCAAGAACGGCCAGTTCCGCGCCGATCTCTATTATCGACTGAACGTGTTCCCCATCCGACTGCCGTCCTTGTGCGAGCGGCCGACCGATATTCCGCTGCTGGCGCGCTATTTTCTGGGTCAGTGCGCCAAGAAGATGGGCAAGACGATTCGCGATCTCTCGCCCCAGGCGCACGGGCAACTGCTGCGCTATGCCTGGCCCGGTAATATCCGAGAGCTGCAAAACGTGATCGAACGGGCGGCCATTCTGGCCAAGGGTCCCCTGCTGGACCTCGGCGCCGCACTGGACCCACGCCTGGAGGCGCCAGAAACCGCCGGGCCGGCAGCGCCGGAGCCGCTCGGCTCGCTGGAGGCGATGGAGCGCACCTATATCCTCCAGGTGCTGGAGCGCAGCCGCTGGGTGATCGAGGGCGAGCAGGGCGCGGCGGCCATTCTGGATCTTAACCCCAGCACCCTGCGCTCCCGCATGCAAAAGCTGAATCTCCGCAAGCCCAGGCCGGCGACCTGACCAGGCGCCCTGAAACCCCCGGCCGATGGCGGTGAATTCGGTGGCTCGGGCGCGACGGATGGGTTCAGCCGTGGTGGATCGGCGGGCAATCCGGCGGCGGGGTGGCGACCGGCATCGAATACCCGTGTGGAACGTGCAACCGGCGGGATCGGGTTGCGCGTTGGGCGGCTCAGGCACCCGTACTTAATCCCCGCAGGTAAACATCCACGATAGCCGATGCATATTCGGCCAAGGGAAAAAGCTTGGGTTCCAGCGTCCAGTTCACGACCAGACCGTCCAGTAGGGCGATGATGCCTACGGCCGCCTGCCTTGGAGAGACCGCGCCTGACAGCCGGCCCATGCTTTGGGCTTGGCGCATCGCCCCCTCCATCAGCGCGATGAAGCGGCGGCCGCACTCCAGGTGGCTGTCGCGGATCACGGCCATCTCGTCCACGTATTCGCACTTGTGCCAGGCGATTTCAAGCACTCGCTGGTAGTGTGCATCCCGCGCTAGCCGCTCCAGAAAATCGACCACAAGGCTGCGGATAAACTGCAACGGATCTTCGCCCGCCGCCGGCCCGGCGTTGCAACGGGCTTCTTCGGGATCGAGAACCCGCTTGATCATGGCGTCGTAGAGGTCGGCCTTGTTCTTGAAATGCCAGTAGATGGCGCCACGGGTTACGCTCGCCTCGGCCGCGATTTGAGCCAGGGACGTGCGGGATACGCCCTGTCGTTGAAACACCTGCTCGGCGGCGTCCAAAATGCAACTGCGGGTTTCCCGAGCGGCTGCCTTCGTCTTTCTCACCATCGATCACCTCAGTTGCGTTGCCGGCCAACCCGTAGCGGTATTTACATACATGCTTGGATGTATGTATTATCCACTAAGGTCATTGGCGATTCAAACTCGGGCTTCGCAGACCCGATCCCGAGCACAACCGGACGCCCCGTTTCTTTATCCCAGAGCGGGGTTCTCGAAACTTTTCAGGAAGCCTTGCGTATGGCCAAGAAAATCATCCTCGCCCTGGTCGGCGTACTGCTGCTGGTGGGATCGCTCGCCGGCCTCAAGGTCGTGCAGTTTCAGACCATGTTCGCGCAAGGGGCCAACTTCGCGCCGCCGCCGGAAACGGTCACCACCGCCGAAGTAAGGCGGGAAACCTGGCAGCCGACACTGTCGGCCGTCGGCTCGATCGCCCCGGTTCAGGGCGTCATGCTCAGCGCCGAGGTGGCGGGCACGGTCAAACACATCGCCTTCGAGTCCGGGGCCAACGTGCGGGCCGGCGAGTTGCTGGTAGAACTCGACAGCGGCGTCGAACAGGCTCAACTGCGCTCGGCCGTCGCCAGCGCCGAACTGACCCGCGCCAATCTGGCCCGCGCCCGCGACCTGCGCGGCCAAAAAATGGTTTCCCAGGCCGACCTCGACAGCACTGAAGCCCAGGCCAAGCAGGCCG
Organism: Candidatus Competibacteraceae bacterium; assembly: GCA_027492875.1. GTDB lineage: Bacteria > Pseudomonadota > Gammaproteobacteria > Competibacterales > Competibacteraceae > Competibacter. Next base: position 16,646 of record JAPUDV010000041.1, read on the forward strand.
ACGCCCAGATCGATAACATCCGCGCCGTCATCGAAAAGAAGTCCATCCGCGCGCCCTTCGCCGGCCGCACCGGCATCCGCCAGGTCAACCTCGGCCAGTTTCTCGACACCGGCACCGCCATCGTCACGCTGCAATCGCTCGATCCGGTGTACGTGAACTTTTCCCTGCCCCAGCAACGCCTCGCCCAACTCAAGACGGGCATGACGGTGCGGGTGAGCACCGACGCCTTTCCCGACCGGAACTTTGAGGGCAAGCTGACCGCGATCAATCCCGAAGTCGAAACGGTCACCCGCAACGTGCGGGTGCAGGCCACACTGGCGAACGCGCAGGGCCTGCTGCGGCCGGGCATGTACGTCGATGTTGCTGCCGTGCTGCCGACCACCGAGCCGGTGTTGATGATCCCCGCCACGGCGGTACTGTACGCGCCCTACGGCGACTCGGTGTTCGTGGTCGAGGAAAAAAAGGACGAAAAGACCGGCGCGGTCGGCAAGGTGCTGAACCAGCAGTTCGTGCGACTTGGCAAGACCCGCGGCGATTTCGTGGTGGTCGATTCGGGGTTGAGCGCCGGGCAGACTCTCGTCACTACCGGGATTTTCAAGCTGCGCAACGGCATGGGGGTCCTGGTCGACAATAAGCTGGCCCCCGATTTCCAGATCAGCCCCAAGCCCGCCAACTCGTAACGCCCGATCATGAAATCCTTCACCGATCTGTTCGTTACCCGCCCCGTGCTGGCGATTGTGGTCAATCTGGTGATCGTCATCGCCGGCCTCCAGGCCATTTTCAGTCTCAACGTGCGGCAGTACCCGCGCAGCGACAACGCCAGCGTCACGGTCACCACCGCCTACGTCGGCGCCAATGCGAATCTGGTGCGCGGCTTCATCACCACCCCGCTGGAACGCGCTATCGCCGCCGCCGACGGCATCGAGTACCTGGAGTCGCAAAGCGGCCAGGGTCTATCGACCATCCGCGCCCGCCTCAAGCTGAATTACGACCCCACCAAAGCGCTGGCCGAAATCGGCTCCAAAGTGGATCAGGTGCGCGGCGATCTGCCACCCGAGGCCGAAGTGCCGGTGCTCAATATCGAGTCGGCCGACAGCCAGTTCGCTTCGGCCTACCTGAGTTTCAGCTCGGACATCCTGCAACAGAACGAAATCACCGACTATCTGGTGCGGGCGGTGCAACCGCGATTGTCGGCACTGGAGGGCGTGCAGCGCGCCGAGATTCTGGGCGCGCGCACCTTCGCCATGCGGGTTTGGCTCAAACCCAACAAGATGGCGGCGCTCAACATCAGCCCGTCGCAGGTGCGTCAGGCCTTGGCCGCCAACAACTATTTGGCCGCCATCGGCCGCACCAAGGGTTCACTGATTCAGGTCAATCTGACGGCCAACACCGATCTGCGCTCGGTCGAGGAATTCAAAAACCTGGTGATCCGAGAACAGGGCGGCGCCCTGGTGCGACTGGCGGATATCGCCGAGGTCGCGCTCGGCGCCGAGGACTACGATGCCGAGGTGCGCTTTTCCGGACAGACCGCCGTATTCATGGGCATCTATCCGCTACCCAACGCCAACGCCATCGACGTGATCGGCCGGGTTCGCGCCGAGATGGCGCTGATCCAGAAGGACTTGCCCACCGGCCTGGCGGCGCGGGTCGCCTACGACGCCACCAACTACATCAACAACGCGATCAAGGAAGTGGTCAAGACCCTGGGCGAGACCCTGCTGATCGTGGTGATCATCATCTTCCTGTTTCTCGGTTCGCTACGTTCGGTGCTGGTGCCGGTGATCGCCATCCCGCTCTCGCTGATCGGCGGCATCTTCCTGATGCAGGTCTTCGGCTTCACCATCAACCTGCTGACCCTGTTGGCGATCGTGCTGTCGGTCGGCCTGGTGGTGGACGACGCCATCGTGGTGGTGGAAAACGTCGAGCGTCATCTGCGCGAGGGCCAGCGCCCCTTCGACGCAGCGATTCTGGGCGCGCGCGAGCTGATCGGCCCGATCATCGCCATGACGGTCACCCTGATCGCGGTCTACGTGCCGATCGGCTTGCAGGGCGGGCTAACCGGCGCGCTGTTCCGCGAGTTCGCCTTCACCCTGGCCGGTTCGGTGACCATCTCCGGCGTGGTGGCGCTGACCCTGTCGCCGATGATGTCGTCCAAGCTGCTGAGCGCGGAAGACGAACAGCATTGGCTGCCCGCCCACATCAATGCCGCGTTCGAGCGGCTGAAGCGGTTCTACGGCCGGCTGCTCGACGGTACTCTGAACGCGCGTCCGGCGGCCTATCTGGTCTGGGGCGCGCTGTTTTTGGTGGTGGCGCCGATGTGGATGTTCTCGCCGGAGGAGTTGGCGCCGTCCGAGGATCAGGGCGTGATCTTCGGTATCGTCGACGCCTCGGCCAACGCCACGCTCGATCAGACCAGCGTCTTCGCCGCCGCCGCCAACGACGCTTTTCAGAGCATCCCCGAAACCGAATTCACCTTTCAGATCACCTTTCCCACTTCGGGCTTCGGCGGCATGGTGACCAAGCCCTGGAGCGAGCGCGAGCGCACCGTGTTTCAAATCCTGCCCGAGATCCAGCAAAAACTACAACGCATCCCCGGCATCCGCATGTTCCCGGTCACGCCGCCCGCGCTGCCCGGCGGCGGTCAGTTTCCGGTGGAGTTCATCATCGCCTCGACCGCCGACACCCAGCAAATTCTCGATATCGCCAACCAGGTGCAATTGAAGGCCATCCAAAGTGGCCTGTTCGCCTTCCCGCCGCTGATCGACGTCAAGATCGACCAGCCACAGACCGAGATCGTCATCGACCGCGACAAGGTTGCCGATCTCGGCCTCAACTTGCAGCAGGTCGGCGCGGACCTCAGCGCTGCGGTGGGCGGCAATTTCGTCAATCGCTTCAACATCGCCGGCCGCAGCTACAAGGTCATTCCGCAGGTGCAGCGGGCGGGCCGACTCAATCCCGACCAACTGGAAAACATCCATGTCACCGGGCCGGACAATCAACTGATCCCTTTGAGCACCGTCGCCTCCCTGCGCCACAGCACCGAACCACGCTCGCTCAACCGCTTCCAGCAGTTGAACGCGGTCAAGATCAGCGGGGTGGCGATCCGCCCGCTCGATCAGGCGCTGCGTTTTCTGGAGGACGAAGCCGCCAAGCTGATGCCGCAGGGCTACGTGATCGACTACACCGGCGAATCGCGCCAGCTCCGGCTGGAGGGCGGCGGCAAGTTCTTCACCACCATGGGTTTCGCCATCATCCTGATCTTTCTGGTGCTGGCCGCCCAGTTCAACAGCTTCCGCGACCCGTTCATCATCCTGCTCGGCTCGGTGCCGTTCGCGATGTTCGGTGCGCTGTTGTTCACCTTTCTGAAGATGCCCAATCCGAATATCCCCTTCGCGCTCACCGCCGGCTGGACCACCACGCTGAATATTTATTCCAAGGTGGGCCTGGTCACGCTGATCGGCCTGATCGCCAAGAACGGCATTCTGATCGTGGAGTTCGCCAACAAGAGCCAGTTTGGGGGCCGCTCGAAGCTCGACGCGGTGCGAGAGGCCGCTCTCACCCGGCTGCGGCCGATCCTGATGACCACCGCCGCCACCATCGCCGGCCACCTGCCGCTGACCCTGGTGAGCGGGGCCGGCGCCGCTGCCCGCAATTCCATCGGTCTGGTGCTGGTCGGCGGCATGGCGGTCGGCACCCTGTTCACCCTATTCATCGTGCCGGCGCTGTACATGCTGATCGCCAAGGACCACGCCCACGACCGCGATGCCGCACGGGCGGCGGTGGCGGTGCATGCTTGAGGCGCGTGAGGCGTGCGGAACGAGATTTCCCCAGATCCGTGGAATATCGACCGCTGGGTTCTTCGTCGATTCCTGTGGAGCTGGCCGCTCAAGATCGATTTTGACCTACCGAACTGGCTGGTGGCTGGATTGATACCTTTTCAGATTGAACCGCCCCGGGTTTTGAGGAGGCTTCGACTCTTGAGAGCATGAAGCCATGCACAGCAAGAAACCCACCCCGAAGTATTCCCCCGAGGTCCGCGAACGCGCTGTCCGTCTGGTGCAGGAGCACTGCGGCGATTATCCCTCGTTGTGGGCGGTCATCGAATCGATGGCTCCGAAGATCGGTCGCGTCCCGCAAACCCTGCACGAATGGATGCGTAAGCACGAGATCGATACCGGTCTGCGCGACGGTGTCACCCGTGACGAACGGGAGCGCATCAAAGCCCTGGAACGCGAGGTCAAGGAACTGCGCAAAGCCAATGAGATCCTGAAACTGGCGAGCGCATTTTTCGCCCGGGCGGAGCTCGACCGCCGACTCAAGTCCTGAACGTGTTCATCGACCAACACCGTGATGCCTACGGGGTCGAGCCGATCCGCAAGGTCTTGCGGATGGCCCCGTCCGGCTATTGGCGCCATGCCGCCCAGCAACGCGACCCGGCCTGCTGGG
>JAPUDV010000042.1 GCA_027492875.1 Candidatus Competibacteraceae bacterium
CGCCGCATCATTATCACGCGACTCCTGCGCGGCGGCGGGTTTCTTGTCCGCTTTATCCTTGACCGAACCGCCGACCTTGGCGGCGGCCGTCCAGAATTGCTGCGCCATTTCCATCGGATGGAACTGCGCGGGCAACAACGGTTTGAAAAAGCTGAAGGCCTTGGGGTTGATCATGCCGCCCTTCACGTTGTCGCGGAGGGTTTGCAGGACATCGTCGTGTAGGGGTTGCACGTTCGGCAGACCCAAAAACTCGCGCATTTCCTGGGCGGTGGCTTCGACGTTAACATTAGCTTTCATCAGCATGCTTCCTCGTGCTTCGGGGTGGATTTTTGGTGATACTCTTTGACAGAATCTCCTCGGTCATCAAAACATTTTGTCGATGGCGCAGTACAGCAAACAGACGATTTTGATAATAGCTATTGATTTCACGGTTCACGTTGTAGTAGTCGACGATTGCGCTATCTTCATCGGTATACGGGTGAGAACGCTGGCTTAAAAATTGAGAATTATTTAGAAGTGCTATGTTCTGCATGGCGATTTCCAACCGTTTTTTTCTGCTGCTTTAACCAAGGTGGCGATGACGTTCGCTGTCGTCACTCTATTCACCCGCACTTGGCAAGTGCCGATCACTTCAGTCAATACTCCGTGATACGACTTGATGATACGAGGCTAGCCGAAAACACAAACGCGGTCGGTACGATAGCGCACATAAGGTTATGATCGGTGATCGGTGATCGCTTATCGGGAATGAACGGCTAGAGAGACCCCAAAAGAGTTGCTCGCATTGAACTTGTAAATCTCCCGCTACTCTCCCAGCAGTTCCGCCACGGGCTGCAATTGTTCGACATGCTCGGACACGACCTTGACGATGACGATGATCGGAACGCTGAGCAACATGCCCCAGATACCCCAGAGCCAGCCCCAGAACAGCAGCGAGACGAACACAGCCACCGAGTTCATTCTGGCGATTCTCCCGGTCATCCATGTGGTGACAAAGGTACCGACGAAGAGGGCGATCACCAGCGATGCGCCCGAAACCAGCAGCGCCGTGGCGAACGAGCCGAACTGAATAAAGGCCACCATCCCGGTGCCGGTCGCGGTGAGGCCGGGACCCAGGTAAGGGATGATATGCAGCAAGCCGGCGGCCACGGCCCACGCGCCCGCGTTGTCCAGACCGATCCAGCGGAACGCCATCCAGGCGAGCAGCGCCACGAGCACGTTGGTGAACAACAGCATAAACATGTAGTGCTGGATGGAATGGTTGATGTCGCCGAGGATCTGCACCATGATCTTTTTGCTCGATAGCGACGGCCCGGTGAGTCGTACCAGCTTTCGTTTGTAGGTGTCGCCGGACAGCAGGAGAAAGAAAACCAGAAAGAGCACCATGACCGCTTGACCCATATAGCCTGCGGCTCCCTTGGAACCCGCCCAGAGGAAGTTACCGATTTTGAAGGCGGACGGATCGTCGATAACGACGCGCGTTGCGGGTTTTCGGGGGGTGGAGGGAATACCGGTCGCTTGACCGGCGGCCTGTTCGAGTTGGCTCGCGGCGGTTTGTACTTTCTGCATCGCATCGAACTGGCCCTCCCCCAGTTTGGTGAGACCTGCGGCCAACTGGCTCGCGGCTTCGGGCAACTGCTCGATGATCGTCTGCATCTGGCCGCGCAAGGAGTAGGTTCCGAACGCGAGCGCGCCCACGACGGCCACGATCACCAGGCTGGCGCTCGCCACCCGAGGGATCTTGACCCGTTCCAGCCACGCGACGAGGGGGCTCAGCGTGTAGGCCAAGAGAACCCCGAGCAACAGGGGGATCAAAAAGCTCTGGGCCCACTCCAGTGCGAATACCACGGCGATCGTAGCCAGGATGACCAGCGCCAAGCCTTGCGCGTCCACGGTGATACGGGCCGCGTGCGGAGGAGCGGTGGCGTCCGACGCTGGGAGGGTGGAACGTTGAGGGTTTGCGGTGGATTCGGATTCAGCATTCATGTGGCTTTGGCTGGAAAGGGCAATGGCGTTGATGTATCTGGCCGCATCAGCGCATTATCCGGTCGGGAAATGGTTTGAAAACCCGGCGCTATTACCGGAACCGCCGGGCCTTCACCGGATTGCGGGCGAAAATCCCCGACTCGACCGGCGTGGATTGTGCCACTCTTTTGGATGACTCCGGGTTCCGTATTAGAGCGTTGGGTGACAGCGGAATCCAGTAAGATCCGATGGCCAGCATGATCGAAAGAACCAGCGTGATGATTTGCTTGGGTTGTATTTGAGTGGTCATCAAAAAATTGTTATTCAACAAAGTGTTGATTTTTTGTCACTGGACTGGTCCTAAGGTTGCCGATTCGCATACTCGCGTAGAAGATAGCCGTTCGACCCGAGCACGTCCCGCTCACTACATCGATCACGGTCGCAAAGTCACTGCCGTGGCTATCTTCCGGCTTTCGCGGATATCATCATGATCAATATCGATCTCTATATCGATCTCCATTCCTTTGATTATTTACATTTCTGTAATGGTCGTTGTAATTATCGTTGTAATTATCGTTGTAATTATCGTTGTAATTATCGTTGTAATGGTCGTTGCCTGTATTAACCTCGTGGCCAATGATGCCACCGACCACGGCTCCACCGACCGTTCCAATAGCACTGCCATCCGTCAGGACGGCGCCCGCGACGCCACCGATGCCGGCACCGACCGCAGTATTCTGGTCTTGTCTGGACATCCCGCTACAACCACCCAAGCCGATCAATACGGCTAAGGCCATCGAACTGCCTGTAAATCTTGGTATCGTTTTCACTGGAGTCTCTCTCTGTCAAAGAATTTAGGATGGATATTCTCTACCCATCCGTTCGAAAGCAGTCTGTTACTTGCCGTACTTCGCTTTGGCTTCATCCGCACAATGTTCCTTATTGTCGCTCGCTAAGGAGTCGCATTTTGCCTTCGCCACCGCATAATTCGCATCAACCTTTTCGGTGGTCGCTTCCTGGCGCGCTTCAGTACCTTCTGCACGCGCTTTCATGCCCGCTTCAGCCGATTTCTCGCTGGCCGCCTGGTTCGCATCCGAGACCTTCATCTGCGCCTCGGCGTCGGCCTTGACACGGGTCTCAATCGCTTTCGCTTCCTTTACGCAGACGTCTTTATCGTTACCAGCTTTGTCATCGCATTTTTCATTGGCTACGGCATAATCCGCTTCCGCCTTAGCCGCGAGCGCCTTGTAGTGGTTATCGGCGGTGGGTTCGTTGCGGGCTTCGAGTTCGGCCTTGGCAACCTTCTCTTTGCCTTTGGCCTCGGCGATGCAGATATCTTTCCCGTTACCGGACAGCGGGTCGCAAGTTGCCTTGGCGGTCGTGTACTCCGCCTCGATACGGTCCTCGGCGGCCTTGTAGGCGTCCTTCGACAGGCTCTGCGCCATCGTGCCCGCACTGAAAACGAGGCCGATTGCGACGGCGATTGCGGTCGTGTTGAGCTTGTTCATTCGTTATTCCTTTAGGTGATGAATGAAAAGGTGATTGGGGACACCGATTGAAATGGGATTGAAATAGAGATTTAATGCATCCGAACCGTAATACCGAGGTTCGTAACGAACACCTATTTCACACTTTATCGAAGCCTTGGAAGAAGTTTATTGGAGAAGTTCGACGTCGTCGGTACGGCAGCACACATAAGGCTACAGTCGGTGAGACCCGGATTCCTGCTTATCCACCTCACTCATAAAGAAAACCCCCGAGGTATCGTCCCGTTGAGTCCTCCGGTTTGGAAAGCACGAGGTTGCGAAGGTCATCAAATGCAGTCAAATTCCAGGACTAAAAATGGTCATCTTTATTTTTTTCAATAAGTTAATGATGAGTTTGGTGAGTTATGCTCAAATCAAATCACTATGCGTGTTACCGTACAGACTGCATCCAGTTTTATGGTTATTTTATCCTTAGCGAGTGTTGGATACCGACTACGACGCTCCGGATTCCCATCGACAGTCGTTACCAGGAGAGCATCATGAACAAAGATCAAGTCAAGGGCCGTATCAAAGAAGCGAAAGGCAAGGCGAAGGAAATCGCTGGCAAGGTCGTTGGCAATAAGGATTTAGAACAAAAAGGAAAGATTGAAAATGCCGATGGAAAAGTCCAAGCCGGCTACGGTGATCTGAGGGAAGACGTCAAGGATGCCATCTAAAGCTAAAGCGAATCTTCGCTGAGCTTTGCTTGAGTCCTGATGGACAGATCAGATACCCGGTCTGTCCATCCTGCGGTCGCAAATAGCTGTTGAGCACTTTTTACGGGACCATGTAGTGAGTTACACAGATCGCGATTTAACGTGACGCCGCTGACAGGGGACTCATTCAAACCGAAAGGCAGTCTGAACTGCCCCGGGCTTCCACGAATCCTGGGGTGGTTCAGGAGGTCATTCCCGGACTTGTTTGACTGGATGGTGGCGCGTATGGCCCCCTTGCCCGTGCCCCGAAAGCCAAGAACGCCGGCGAAATTTAACCCATTGAAATTACTAACTGTCCCGGCTTGAGTGGATACCCGCTATCACACAGATGCGCGTCGGGAAAGATCGTAACGTCCAGCGTTGACTTTGCGTTTGGACTCACCGGGACTCAACGGGAATCAACGGTGGAAAACTGATGAGCAGTCAACCCCACTCTCCAAACCTCGGCACGGTGGTCTCGGTGCGTGGCAGCGTCGTGGATTGTCGGTTCGAGGGGTATTTGCCGCCCATCTACTCGTTGCTGCACGCGGGGGCAGACAAACGAATCGTCATCGAAGTGCTGGCGCAACTCGACGCCCATCGCGTGCGCGGCATTGCTTTGACCCCCACGCAAGGTCTCGCTCGCGGTACGGCGGTGGAAGACACCGGCGGGCCGCTGCAAGCGCCGGTCGGCAAGGGCATTCTCTCGCGGATGTTCGACGTGTTCGGCAACGCCATCGACCGTCAAGCGGCCCCGACCGAGGTTCAATGGCGCTCGGTGCATCGGGCGCCGCCACCCCTGGCGCGGCGTTCCACCCAGTCCGAAATCTTCGAGACGGGCATCAAGGTCATCGATGTGCTCGTGCCGCTGGAACGCGGCGGCAAGGCGGGATTGTTCGGCGGGGCGGGGGTAGGCAAGACGGTGTTGCTCACCGAAATGATCCACAACATGATCGGGCATCACGAAGGCATCAGCCTTTTTTGCGGCATCGGCGAGCGTTCTCGCGAAGGCGAGGAGCTGTACCGCGAGATGCAGGCCGCCGGCGTGCTGCCGAACATGGTGATGGTCTTCGGCCAGATGAACGAGCCGCCGGGCGCCCGTTTCCGCGTCGGGCATGTGGCGCTGACCATGGCCGAGTATTTCCGCGACGACGAGCACCGCGACGTGCTGCTGCTCATCGATAATATCTTCCGGTTCATCCAGGCTGGCATGGAGGTATCCGGCTTGATGGGCCAGATGCCGTCACGGCTGGGCTATCAGCCGACGATGGGCACCGAGCTATCGGCGTTGGAGGAGCGTATCGCCAACACCGATACCGGCGCGATCACCTCCATCCAGGCGGTGTATGTGCCGGCGGATGATTTCACCGATCCGGCGGCGGTGCATACCTTTTCCCATCTCTCCGCCTCCATCGTGCTCTCGCGCAAGCGGGCGAGCGAAGGGCTTTATCCGGCCATCGACCCGCTGCAATCCAGTTCCAAAATGGCCACGCCGGGCATCGTCGGCGAACGGCATTATCGCCTGGCGCAGGATATCCGGCGCACCCTCGCGCAATACGCGGAACTCAAGGACATTATTGCCATGCTCGGCTTGGAGCAGCTTTCGCCGGAGGATCGCAACGTGGTCGCCCGCGCCCGCCGCCTGGAGCGATTTCTCACCCAGCCCTTTTTTACGACCGAGCAGTTCACCGGCCTGAAAGGCAAGTTGGTCAGCCGCCAGGAAGCGCTGAACGGCTGTGAGCGCATCCTGCGCGATGAATTCAAGGACGTCCCGGAAAGTGCGCTCTATATGATCGGGACGATTGATGAAGCGAAGGGAAAAACGAAATCTCAACCGGAGGGCGAACATGCCGCTGCCCCTCATGAATCTTAAGGTGCTCCTGCCGTTTCAAATCTTCGCCGAGAAAACCGGCGTGTCGCGCATCGTCGCGGAGACCCCCGCAGGCTCGTTTGGACTCTTGCCGCACCGACTCGACTGCGTCGCGGCGCTGGCGCCGGGAATTTTGATCTACGAAACCGAAGCGGAGGGCGAGGTTTACCTGGCCGTGGATGAAGGGGTGCTGGTCAAGACCGGCCCGGAGGTGCGGGTTTCGGTGCGCCGGGCGCTGGGCGGAACCGATCTCGGTCAACTGCGCGAGGCGGTGGAACGGGAGTTTCTGACCCTGGACGAACACGAGCAAAGCGTGCGTTCGGTGATGGCGAAAATGGAGAGCGGTTTCATCCGTCGCCTGGCGGAGTTTCAGCATGACTGACCCATTGGAAAGCCAGCGCGCGAAAGACCCGACGGCGTTCAGTCGAAAAGTTGGCGCGAAGGCCGCACGTAAGCTCAAGGCGCAGCGTAACCCCACGCCGGGGGTCTGGTTCGGCCTGGGCATGATGGGGCTGATCGGCTGGTCGGTGGTGGTGCCGACACTGCTCGGCGCGGCGCTGGGCCTCTGGTTGGACCGAAATTATCCGGGTGGCCGTTCCTGGACGCTGGCGCTGCTGGTCGCCGGGCTGGTACTGGGCTGTTTCAATGCGTGGCGCTGGGTTGCCAAGGAAGAGCAGGCCATGCAGAAGGAACAGGAGGATGACGATGAATGAAACATGGATTCTGGGATTGGCCGGGCTGGCGGGCGTTTTACTGGGGACGCTGTTCTTCGGCGGCCTGTGGTGGACGATTCGCAAAGGAACGTCATCCCAACGGCCAGCGCTGTGGTTCTTCGGCAGTTTTCTACTGCGGACCAGTCTGACGCTGGCTGGATTTTACGAGGTTGCGGGCGGTCGGTGGGAGCGACTGCTGGCGTGTCTCCTGGGATTTATCATGGCGCGCTGGATCGTCATGCGCTTCACCCGAACGGCGCAAAAACCCACTGACTGGGTATCGGAGGCTGACCATGCGCCTGAGTCCTGATGAGATGATTTTTTGGCAGTACGGGTTTCTCAAACTCAACGCCACCCTGGTGTTCACCTGGGGATTGATGTTGGTGCTGGTCGTCGGTTCAATACTCATTACCCACAAGCTGTCCACCGGTCTGCAACGGTCCCGCTGGCAGAATCTGCTGGAAATCATCGTCACCGCCATCGAGAAACAAATCGAAGAAGTTGGCCTGAGCCAGCCGCGAAAATACCTCGGTTTTCTGGGCACGCTGTTCCTGTTTATCGCGCTATCCGCCCTCTGCACCGTGATCCCCGGCTACGAGCCGCCGACCGGCTCGCTATCGACCACCGTGGCCCTCGCATTGTGCGTGTGGGTGGCCGTACCGTTCTTCGGCATCCGGGATCAGGGCGTGGGCGGCTATCTCAAGTCCTACATCGAGCCGACGTTCATCATGCTGCCGTTTAACCTGATCAGCGAAATCTCCCGCACCCTGGCCCTGGCCGTTCGTCTGTTCGGCAACATGATGAGCGGGGCAATGATCATCGGCATTCTGCTGGCGATTACGCCCTTCATCTTTCCGATCATCATGACGATGCTCGGTCTGCTCACCGGCATGGTGCAGGCCTACATCTTCACCATCCTGGCCGCCGTTTACGTCGTGGCCGCCACCCGCACACGCCAGCTTCCGCCTGATCTTGCGACCAAGATTTAAGATCACAACTCATAAAGGAGATCCCATGGACAGCATGACCCTGATTGCAGTGGCCTCCATTGTCACCGCCGGTCTCACGACCGGTTTCGGCACGATGGGACCGGCGCTGGCGGAAGGCCGGGCGGTCGCGACCGCGCTGAATTCGCTGGCGCAGCAACCCGACGCCGCCGCGACCATCACCCGCACGCTGTTCGTGGGTTTGGCGATGATCGAGTCCACCGCCATCTACTGCTTCGTGATCTCGATGATTCTGCTTTTCGCCAACCCGTTCTGGAATCATGTCATCGCACAAACTGCGGGACAGTAAGCCATGCTCATCGACTGGTTCACCGTGGGTGCGCAGGTACTCAACTTCCTCATCCTGGTCTGGTTGATGAAGCGCTTTCTCTACCAGCCGATCCTCGATGCCATCGACGCGCGGGAACAACGGATCGCGACCGAACTGGCCAACGCCGCTGCGAAAGACGCCCAAGCGCAACAAGAGCGCGATGAGTTCCAGCGCAAGAACGCGGAGTTCGACCAACAGCGCGTTGCGCTGTTGAAACAGGCGACCGACGAGGCGCAGGCGGAACGCGAGCGACTCCTCGACGAGGCGCGGCAGGCCGCTGCGGTTCTGCATGCAAAACGTCAGGAAACCTTGAGCAACGAAGCACAGCACTTACATCAGGCCCTCCGCCGCCGGACCCAGCAGGAAGTGTTTGCCATCACCCGCAAGGCGCTGACCGATCTGGCCGGGACAAGTTTGGAAGAACGGATGGTTGAGGTGTTCGCTGGCCGGTTGCGCGATCTCGACGAAGCGGAAAAGGAACGACTGAACTCGGCGCTCAAGGCGGCATCACCCAGCCCGGTGATCGTTCGCACCACGTTCGACCTGCCACCGGCACAGCGCGCCTCCACCGAAGCGGCGATCAAAGCCACCCTGGGCGCGGAAACGCCCGTTCAGTTCGGAACCGCGCCGGACCTAATCAGCGGCATTGAACTCACCACGAATGGACAAAAAGTGGCGTGGAGCATCGCGGGTTATCTGGCGTCGCTGGAAAAAAGCGTCGAAGAACTGTTGAAAGCGCGGGATTTACCTGAAGAAGCCCAAGCCGAGCCTGAACCGGAAGAACCTCAGACCGCAACAGCCCACCCATGAACACGGAACCGGAGCGCCTCCAAAACATTTTCGACCGCGCGTTTGCGGGCATCCGTCAGGTGCGCGAAGCCTTCACGCCGCAACTGACGCCCCAGGAGGTCGGCACGATCACCCGTGTCGCCACCGGCATCGCCAAGGTCTCCGGCCTTCCCGGCGTGGGTTTTGACGAATTGGTGGCATTTCCCGGCGAGGTGCTCGGTATGGCGTTCAACGTCGACGAGGACGAAATTGGCGTCGTATTGCTCGGCGAATACTGGCATCTCCACGCGGGCGATGAAGTCCGGCGCACCGGCCGGGTCATGGACGTGGCCGTGGGCGATGGCGTGCTGGGGCGCGTGATCGACCCGCTCGGTCGGCCCCTGGATGGCCACGGGCCGGTCATCGCCAGCCAGCGCCTGCCGGTCGAACGCCCGGCGGCGGCGATCATGGACCGTGCGCCCGTTACCACGCCGCTTCAGACCGGCCTCAAAGTCATCGATGCGCTCATTCCCATCGGGCGTGGTCAGCGCGAGTTGATTCTCGGCGACCGGCAGACCGGCAAAACCGCCCTTGCGCTCGATACGATTCTCAATCAACGCGACCAGAATGTGCTGTGCGTCTATTGCGCCATTGGCCAGCGCGCGTCCGCCGTGGCCAAGGCCGTGGCCATTTTGCGGGAAAAGGGCGCGATGGAGTACACCGTCGTGGTGGTGACCGAGGGCAACGACCCGCCGGGTCTCGCCTACATCGCACCCTACGCCGCGACCAGCATCGCGGAATCCTTCATGGAAGCGGGTCGTGACGTGCTGATCGTGTACGACGACCTCACCCATCACGCCCGCGCCTACCGTGAACTCTCGCTGCTGCTGCGCCGTCCGCCTGGTCGTGAAGCGTTCCCTGGCGACATCTTTTATATCCACTCGCGGCTGCTGGAACGGGCGACGCACTTGCGCCCGGAACTCGGCGGCGGCTCCCTCACCGCCCTGCCCATCATCGAAACCGAAGCGCAGAACCTGTCCGCCTACATCCCGACCAATTTGATTTCCATCACCGATGGGCAGATCTATCTCTCGCCGTCACTGTTCGAGTTGGGTGTGCTACCGGCAGTCGATGTCGGTAAATCGGTTTCGCGCGTGGGCGGCAAGGCGCAACGGGCCGCCTACCGGGCGGTGGCCGGCGACCTCAAGCTGGCCTACGCCCAGTTTGAGGAACTCGAAACTTTTTCCCGGTTCGGTGCCCGCCTGGATGAAAACACCCGCACGATCATCGAACACGGACGACGGATTCGCGCCTGCCTCAAACAACCGGAATCCGCCCCGGTGTCGGTGCCTGCGCAAATCACCGTGCTGTTGGCGTTGACCGCGAACCTCTTCGACGGCGTGCCGCTGGACCAGATGACGGCCGCAGAACAGGCCGTGATCCAGGCGGCGGCGGAAATCCCGGCGGACGTGAGCGAACGATTGAATACCGCCGAAAAATTGAGCGATAAGGATCGTGAGACGATCACCGAGATCGCTCGCCAAGCGCTCGAAGGACGCTCGCCCGAACCAGGCACCACACCTGAATCGGATAAAACCCAGACCAAACCTGAGCCCAAAGGGCGTCCCAAGGAGAAGAATTCATGAAAACGATGCTCACCCGCGAATCCCTGGCCGAGTTGACGGCGGCTCATCAGCCGCACTGTCTGTCGCTGTACCAGCCGACGCATCGATGTCATCCCGAAAACCAACAGGATCTCATTCGGTTTCGCAATCTCTTGAGGGAGTTGGAAACCTCGCTGCTGAAGCAGCATCCGACCGTTGAGACCCGGCGGCGGCTGGAACCGTTTGAGGCCCTCGCTCATGACCCGGTGTTCTGGAACCAAACGCTGGATGGATTGGCAGTGCTGGGCGGGTCGGGCCTGTTTCGAGTGTTTTGCTTGCAGCGGCCCGTGACGGAACGGGCTGTTGTCGCGGACAGCTTTCATACCAAGCCCCTGCGCCGCTTTTTGCAAACGGTCGGTCGCTATCAGGTGCTTGGGTTAAGCCTGAGCAAGATTCAGCTCTTCGAGGGGGACCGCAACATACTCGACGAGATTGATCTGGCTCCAGGCGTCCCGCGGACGATGACCGATGCCTTGGGCGATGCGTTGAGCGATCCGCATCAGACCGTTTCTTCCTACGGTGGCGCCGGCGCGGGGAGTACACCCATGCACCATGGCCACGGCGGGAAAAAGGACGAGATGGACAGTGACACGGAACGGTTCTTTCGCGCCATCGACCAGGCAGTACTCGAGCGCCATTCGCGGCCGTCCGGCCTGCCGTTGCTCCTGGCGGCGTTGCCGGAGCATCACCCTCTGTTCCGTCAGGTCAGCCACAACCCGCTCCTCATGGCAGAGGGACTGATGATCAATCCCGATGTGCTGCCGATGGATGACCTTCGCGAACGCGCCTGGCAGGCGGTCGCGCCACAATATGAGGTGCAACAAGCCGCATGGGCCGACGAATTCCATGCGGCAAAGTCCCATGAGCTCGGCAGTGACGACCTCGCGCAGGTCGCGCAGGCAGCGGCCGCCGGGCGGGTGGCGACGTTGCTGATCGACGCCGACCGCCAGATCGCTGGCCGACTCGATGCCGCAACGGGTCGGGTCGAAGGCGCTGATTTGAGCCATCCGCAAGTTGATGACCTGCTCGACGATCTTGGCGATCTGGTCGAGAAGATGGGCGGCCGGGTGGTCGTAATGCCGACGGCGCAGATGCCGAGCCAGACGGGACTCGCCGCCACTTACCGGTATTAACTCCATCACGATCACCACCCCAGGAGAACACCATGCAAATCCAAATCAATACCGACCGTAATATCGAAGGTCACGAGGCGTTGGCTGCTTATGTCCGTGGCGTTGTAGAGCGTACCCTGAGTCGAATCAGCAATCACATCACGCGAGTGGAAGTTCACCTGAGTGATGAGAATAGCGACAAGAAGGGCGGCGATAACCACATGCGCTGCCTGATGGAAGCCCGCCTTCAAGGTCGTCAACCGGTCGCGGTGACTCACCAGGCCACAACCTTGGACCAAGCCGTCAACGGCGCTGCCGATAAATTGATCCGGTTGATCGAGAGCACCCTCGGGCGGCTGCATGATCACAAGGGTCGCCGGACTGAGCGGCCTCCGGAGGAGCCGAACCTCACCGATCCGTCATGAGCGATACCGCCGCGAGCCTGCGCCGCAAGGTCGCCAGCGCCGGAGACCTCCAATCCGTGGTGCGCACGATGAAGGCCATGGCGGCGTCGAGCATCGGGCAATACGAAAACGCGGTGCGCGCCCTGGATGATTATTATCGGACGGTGCAACTGGGCCTGGTCGCGGGGTTCCGACAGCGTGAACCCCTGGGCGTCACGTCGCGAGCGGAGCCGAAGGAAACCGGGGCGATTGGCGCGGTCGTGTTCGGTTCCGACCAGGGACTGGTGGGCCAATTCAACGAGGTGATGGCGGAGTTTGTCGTGAAGACGCTGGGGAATCTGCCCGGTCAAAAGACGGTCTGGGTGGTCGGCGAGCGCCTTCAGTCGCGTCTCGCCGACACCGATCTGCGGCTAAAGGCGCCCTTCGTTCTACCCAATGCTATTGGCGCGATTACGCCACTGGTGGGACAAATTCTGATCGAGGTGGAAACGCAGCGGGAAAAGGGCGAGATCGCAGAGGTTTACCTGTTTCACAACCGCCCCCAATCCGGGGCGATTTACACCCCCGTGAGCCAACGACTGCTGCCGCTGGATGCGGCGTGGCGGCGCGATTTGGCGACACGCCGCTGGCCGACGGGAAATTTGCCCGAAGTCATGAATGATGGGGAGCAGACGCTGCTGGCGTTCGTTCGCGAATATCTGTTTGTCTCGCTGTTCAGGGCGTGCGCGGAATCCCTGGCCAGCGAAAACGCCAGCCGCCTGGCTGCGATGCAACGCGCTGAAAAAAATATCGACGAGTTGCTGGAAGACCTGAACCGGACGTTTCACCGCCTGCGTCAGAGCAGTATCGACGAGGAACTGTTCGACGTCGTCTCTGGCTTCGAGGCGCTGACAGGGCCTTAGCCCACCCGATTACCCACAATACCCAACTCATTGTTAAGATAACGTGAGTTCTGGCTATTAATCTTATTTGGTCAACAGCTTAAGCTCATTTTTGGATAGATTCAGCGAGGGCTTACAGGGCTGGTGCGTGTAGGCCACCAACGCGGCCAGGACATTGACCATGGCATTGACGAGGCTGCGGTGCCGGGTGAACCGCCCCGGGAATTCCGGAGGCTGATTGCTGTGAGTCACGCCGCCATGGCGGACTCGGTGAGTCGGCGATATAGCGTTCCTCCCTGAGTTGTGGAACCGCCGTTTCGAACCACCCCGGCGCTACGCGCCACCCCTCCTTGTCCAAGGCGGGGAAATTTCACAACTGATTTGGGAACGCTATAGTAGGCTGCTTCGGCCTCAGCCGGCGGAATATAACCCATGGGCTCCAGCAGTCTGCGAGGGTTGAACCCGTCTACCCAGGTCAGGGTGGCCCATTCCACCTTCTCCAGGCCCTGCCAAGACTTCCGGTGGATCACCTCGGCCTTGTACAGCCCATTGATGGTCTCTCGGCCAAGGCATTATCGTACGAGTCGCCCACGCTGCCCACCGAGGGCTCAATGCCCGCCTCGGCCAGGCGCTCCGTATAACGGATCGACACGTATTGCACCCCACGATCGCCAGGGTGGATCAAGCCGCTCCGGCCGAACGGCTGGCGTGCACAGAGGGCCTGCTCCAGCGCATCCAGCACGAAGTCGGTGCGGGCGGAGCGGGACACTTTCCAGCCGACAAGGTACCGGGCGAACACGTCGATGATGAAGGCGACATAGACGAACCCCTGTGCCGTAGACACCTACGTGAAATCGGATACCCACAGCGCATTCGGACGCCCCGCCGTGAACGGGCGGTGAACCCGATCCTCAGGACCGGCGGCTCCTGGGTTGCTGACCGTGGTTTTGACCGGCTTGCCCCGCCGCGCGCCTTTCAGGCCGAGCCTCCGCATCAGCCGCTCCACCGTGCAGCGGGCCACCTCCACGCCTTCGCGCCGCAATGGCCGCCAGACCTTGTCGGCGCCGTAGGCCTGCAAATTCTCGTCCCAGATCTGTTGGATTTGCCCGCACCGACGCTCATCACGCTGGGCTCGGGTCGACCTTTGCGCCGGGTCGGCCTCCCGGGCGGCATGCAGATCATACGTCGATGGATCGATCGGCAGCACCTTGCAGACCGGCTCGACTCCATGGACATCACGGTGCGGGTCGATGAACTCTTTCATCGCTTGAACGGGCGGTCGAGCTCCGCCTGGGCAAAATACGCCGACGCCTTTCGCAGGATCTCGTTGGCTTGGCGCAGCTCCCGCACCTCCCGCTCCAACGCCTTGATCCGCTCCCGCTCGGCGCTCGTGGCCCCCGCCCGTTCCCCGTTGTCCTTCTCGGCTTGTCGTACCCAGCGCCGCAGGGTCTCCGCCGTACAGCCGATCTTAGCCGCGATCGAGCCACTAGCCGCCCATTGCGATTCATGCTCGCCTTGATGCTCCCGCACCATGCGAATCGCTCGCTCCCTGACTTCCGGTGAAAAGTTTGTTGATGTCTTCATGGCGCCATCCTCTCAAAGGTTGGAGCCTTCGAGAAAGCCGGGGCGGTTCAGCTGTACGCTATCGCACAGACGCGCGTTCGGGAAAGGTCATAGACTTTAGTCCACAGTGTGGTGGCAGGTTATTGTGGACCCACACGGAACCCAGGAGATGAGTCTCAACCTTAACCGTATGGAGTCGCACGATGTGTCACGCACGCCTCGATATGCACACCCCCAGCGATAGCCGTGTCGTCCTCAAGCTGGAATTACAACCGGAGTACCCGCAGCAGCCCAGTCTATTGCTGCGCGGCAACGGCGGCGCACAGGCACAGCCGCTGAAGTTCCTGGAACAAACCGATGGCTACGACTATTTCATCATCGAACTGACCGAGCCCCAGCCGTTCGAATACGCCCTGCGGGTAACCAAGCCCGGTCAGAGCTGCTGGATCACCCCCAAGGGCGAGGAGCACGACCGGCTGCCGCACAACTGGTTTTGCTATCCACCGCAGTCGCGTGCGCCCTCGACCCCAGGTGCTGGCGACGCAGTTGCGGGGCGCGGCCCACCGCAGTCGCGTGCGCCCTCGACCCCTGGCCCGGCGGCGCCGAACCCGATCCCGTCGCCGATTCGTGCTGCATCACCGCCGCGCCTGCTCTTTGAAACGCCGGCCTGGGTACGCAACGCGGTCTTTTACCAAATCTTCGTCGAGCGTTTTGCCCGGGGCGAACCCGCCCACGATCCGTTGGGCGTACAGCCGTGGGGCAGCCCGCCGACCCACGGCAATTTCATGGGCGGCAACCTGCAAGGGATTATCGACCGTCTGGACTACCTGACCGATCTCGGCATCACGGCGCTGTATCTCACCCCCATTTTCCAAAGTCCCAGCAACCACAAATACGACACCCAGGATTATTTCACGGTGGATCCGCAGTTCGGGGATCTGGGGTTGCTGCGGCGGTTGGTGGAGACTTGTCACCAGCGCGGGCTCCGCGTCGTGCTCGATGGCGTGTTCAACCACTGCTCGGACCAGAATCCGTTCTTCCTCGACGTCAAACGGCACGGGCCGCAATCGCGCTACTGGAACTGGTTTCACATCCGCGACTGGCCTTTCCCCGACCACTTCGGCAACCACGGCGAGGTGTTGCAGTGGTACGACTGCTGGTGGGGATTTCATACCCTGCCGAAACTCAACTACCACCACCCCGAGGTGGAAGCGTATTTCCTGAGCATCGCCACCTACTGGCTGCGCGAGGCCGGCATCGACGGCTGGCGACTGGATGTACCCAACGAGGTCATCCAGAGCTTCTGGCCGAAATTCCGCCGCGCCGTCAAGGCCGTGAACCCCGATGCCTACATCGTCGGCGAAATCTGGGATGACGCCTCCTCGTGGTTGCGGGGCGATCAGTTCGACGCTGTCATGAACTACCGTTTCCAGAAAGCGCTCGTGGGTTATTTCGCCGAGGAGCGGATGGACGCCCACGATTTCGATCACACCTTGCGCTATCTGTTACAGGACTACCCCGAACCGGCCACCGCCGTGATGCTGAACCTGCTCGGCAGCCACGACACCGCGCGGCCCATGACCGTCGTCCACCGGCGCGACCAGGGGAGCCACGCGCTCGAATCCCTGAAGCTGATGGTCGCCATGCAGTTCACCTGCACCGGCGCACCGTGCATTTATTATGGCGACGAAATCGGCATGGAAGGCGACAAGGATCCCGATTGCCGCCGTTGTTATCCGTGGAATTGGGAGCAGCAGGTCGAGGAAAGCGGTCAGCAGGCCGAGTTGCTGGCCTATTACAAAAAGCTCATCACCGTCCGAAAAGACAACCCGGCCCTCCGCCACGGCGCGTTCCGCACCCTGGAGGCGGACCCCCACCGCCAATTCTACGCCTTCGAGCGCCACAGCTCCGACAACCACTGTATCGTCGCCCTGAACCGTGGCGACCGCGACTACACGCTCCCGCTATCCCTCGATCTGCTCGCCACTGAATTGCTGAGCAACCGCCCCATCCGCGACGGCCAGGTGACCGTTCCGGCCCGTCAGGCCGTCATCGTGAACCTGGCCGTTTTCGATGCGAAGGCGCTGGCCCGGCGCCTGTATTGGGGGGGACTCAATCAGACGGCGACGGCCAGCAAGCTCAACGAGCAGGGAATACCGCATCCGGCTGGCCGGAAATGGCGACAGAAGGATGTTGCGGCCCTGGTGTAATGAGGGATGCAGCAAGGTCAGCGTTCACCCCCTTCCTCCTTGCGGGGGAAGGTTGGGGTGAGAGGGTATTAACGGTTACCTAGCGCACAGACGACTCCCCATCATCTCACGCATCATGTTGTAAATAGTCGTCAGCAGGTTCCCAGAGACTAGGAGCGACCGTGAACGAGATGAAACGAGCAGACCCTCAACCTCTAGCCAAGTTGGATCGTGTTTGATGGTATTGCTGACGCTGTTGCGGGATCCGATTGTGGACATGCGGGAAATCCATCGGATCCGGGACTGGCTGGCGGACAACGAGTTGACCGCCATCGTCACGGCCAAGACGGATAGCCAGATCGCCGAGGTGGTGAACTGCGGCTTCATGCAGTTCATGGTAGATTGCGTGATCCGCTTCGACCGACGCCTGGAGTACGGAGTCCCGATGCACCGGCTCCAGATCACCAAATATCGCGGTTCGGATTTTGCTTCCGGTGAATTTCCGCTCAGCTTCGGACCCTCCGGTATCGAAGTGGCCGCCCTCGACGAATCGCCCGAAAGCATTCACGAGGCTTCGACCGAACGGGTGTCCGCCGGCTTTGAGCGTTTCGACGCTGCGGCCTGTTCCGGGCAGCAGCACGCTGATCACCGGGGCGCCTAGCACCTCCAAGACCACGCTGATCGGGCCAATAAGGACAGGTGAGATGCGCCGCAAGCTGATCGTCAAGAAGCCATCCGATCCCACCGCCGTCGCGGCGGTGTGGGTGATGCGGCTCTACGTGGCGGGCGGCGCGCCGAATTCGGTTCGGGCAATCGCCCATCTGGAGGCAATTTGTCAGCACTACTTGAAAGGAAGCTACCAGTTGGAAATCGTGGATGTGTTCGAGCAACCGCTCCGCGCCCTGGCCGATGGCGTGATCGTCACCCCCAGTCTCATCAAACTGTCTCCGCTGCCCGCCGCGCAGGTCGTCGGCAACCTCAGCGATAAAAACAACGTGCTGCTCGCGCTCGGACTGACAGGAAAAACCCCATGAAACCCACGCGCCCCGAGTCAAAAGCAGAGACCGTTCGCACGGCAGCCGAGGCCGCGTTCGCGGCTTTCATTCAGCGGCTGGCCCAGGATGCCTCGACGCTGCGGGCTATCGACTCGGGCGAAGTGGACGCCATTCTCGATCCCGTGAGCGGCCACGCCATCCTGCTGCCGGCGGCGCTGCATCGGGGCGAAGTGCCCACCAACCAGATACTGGCGACCCTGCCCCGCGAGGAATATCAGCAGTTACTGGCCGATCTCGAACCCGTCACGCCCGCGTTGGGGGACGTGCTCCACGAGCCTGGGGAATTGATTCAGCAGATCTACTTCCCCAACGAGGGCCTGCTGGTCTCTTTGCAAATCCTGATCGAGAACCACAGAGCTTTGGAGATCGGACTGGTCGGTAGCGAAGGCGTGGTCGGACTGCCTTGGGCGCAGGGGATCGACACGTCGTCCGTTCGCGCCGTGGCGCAGGGCATGGGCACCGCCCTGCGGCTGGAAGCCGCACGCTTTCACGAAGCTCTCGAAACCTGCCCTGCACTGCAATGCGCGCTACACGGCTATACCCAGGCCCTGATCGCCCAGGTTATGCAAACCGCCGCATGCAACCGCTTTCATCAAGTAGAAGCGCGCCTGGCCCGCTGGCTACTGATGGCGAGCGACCGACTCCAGTCGAACCCCATCCGTTTCACGCACGAATGGCTGGCGGACCTGCTGGGGGTGCGCCGGGTCGGCGTCACCGTGGCAGCCAGTGCCCTGCAGCAACGCGGGCTGATCCAATATAGCCGCGGCAACATCACAATCCTGGATCGAGAAGGCCTCAAGACCTCCGCGTGCGAGTGTTACCAGAAGATCAAGGATCTTTTCGACCGCGACTAGGGTTGGTCGGTCGTTCCTCCGGGACGACGGTGGATCGGTTCTATGGAACAGCCAGTTCTTGGCGCATCCATACGACGGTGGCTTCTATGTATGGCACCGCACAGATTTTTCCAAGTTTTCGGACCAGGCTATCCGTCGATCAAGCCCACGCCAACCGGCATTGCGGGTACCCGGCCGACGAAGATATAGCGTTCCTCCCTGAGTTGTGGAACCGCCGTCTCGAACCACCCCGGCGCTACGCGCCACCCCTCCTTGTCCAAGGCGGGGAAATTTCACAACTGCTTTGGGAACGCTATATAACAATGGGGATTAACCCCGAGGAGGTTTCGATGATCGTTACATTTCGAAGCAAAGCGCACGCCGATATCATTCTGTTTGGCGATATCGCAGTCAAATTGCTCAAACTGATGGGCCATAGTGGAACCGTGCCGAGCGCTCTCTTGGCCGGAGAGGTTCCCGCCGCACTGGAGCACTTAAAAAAAGCCATTGCCGTCAATAAGGCCATAGTCCCTGAGGTATCAAACCGTGCTCAAAACGACGACCCGAGCGAGCACACCGTAAATTTGGCGCATCGTGCCCTACCTTTGATCGAGTTGCTTGCGGCCGCCACAACGGCGAAATGCGATGTGATGTGGGACTAGTGGGTCATTTGCTTTGCTTGTCGCCATTAATGATCAAGAGAGAGTCAGCGATTAGTCGATAGCAAAGAAGGATGTAGCCATGTCTCGCCGTCCCAAGAACCCGCTGCGCCCGCTCCTGGAAGAGGAGCGTCAACAACTGATGCGTTTGAGTCGAGGCCAGGCCCAGTGGCCGTGCCAAGGCGGTGCTGGTGGGTCGCGAATGACAACAACTACACCGATGCTGCACGGGGGGGCACAAGCGGGTCGCCAATCGGGCGATGCGGTGGCCGCCCTGGTGGCGCGCTTCAATGTCGAAGGTTTGGCGGCGGTGGTCCCCCGGCATGGGGGTGGTCACCCGCGCGATGATACGCCCGAGGAACGAGGACGGATTCTGGCGGAAGCGCGTCGGTCCCCGGATCGGGAACGGGCATTACGCCGGCAGGAGTTGTCCCAGGCCAGTACCTATATACGATCTGGCGCGTCTTGGTCGATGCGGGCTTGGGTGGGCAAAGGCATCGGTCGTGGTGTGACACGGGTACGGCCCAGCGACCGCAAAGGAAGGCAAGACCTTCCAGCCGCTGACGGACCGGCGGGCTGCGTTACTCGACCGAACGAACAGCGGCCCCGAAAGGCCGCTTTTCCAATCCTGCCAGGACGGCTCTACTGTCGTGGTTCGCCATTCCGATTCACCGCGATGGTCCGCCCCGGAGGGGCGCTCATTTTCACCCGATGTTCCACACCGCGGAAATTGTAGGTTACGTCCCAGTATTCCGGGGGGCCGCTTGCGGTGGTTTCGCAGCGACGCACATCGCGTTCGTAGGTGCCGCCGTTGTCGCGTTCTACGTTGGCGCCGATCGCGGCGCCAGCGACGGCGCCGCCAACGGTGGCGACGTCTTTACCGCGTCCACCGCCGACCTGGTGGCCGAGAATGCCACCGATGATCCCTCCTACCATGGCGCCACCCACGTTCGGATCGCTGGGGCCGGATCCACCGACCTGTTGTCGCTCCACCCAGCAGCGTTGCTCCGGCGACCCCACCACAGCGTGCACCGAGGTGACGGGCGCTTGGAATACCCGTTCATGCGGACGTTGCCGATATTCGTAGTTGGGAGCGGCCAGCGGCGGGGGTGCTTCGTTGTCGTAGCGTCCGCGGCCGTTGACCGGCCGTACCGAGGAGATCCGGTTTTCCATCCCTAATTTGCGCAGGGAGTCATAGCTGCCGGGGCGCAGGACCACGCAGCGGCCCTTGAAGCGGGCGTCCTCGCAAACTTCCCAGCGACCGCGATCCACGACCACCGATGAGGCGCGGTTGTTGAACCCATTGCGCTCGAAGTTACTCACCGGGTTGTCCGTGGTGAACGCACGTCCACGGAACTCTTCGCCTTCATAAAGGGTGATCTGCGCCGCCGCCTGCGTGGCGGAAATAAGGGCAAATGTTCCCAGTGCCCATTTCAGTTTCCCGTTCATTAAGATGCCTCTAGCGTGAAATCTGGTACCGGCCCCGCACGCAATACGCGCTCTGCGCTCACCTATGGGAGTCGACTCAAAGAGGTCAGACGCCCAATGGCGCCACCTTCAGAGGTAGGGTTTTGCCCCTACCCTCGCTTTAGCCTTGTCGGATTACCGAGCAGGCGGCATCACCAAGATGGTGCTGCCATCCGAACCGGTTTCACCTTTGGCGCCCGTCTCGCCCGTCTCGCCGGTGTATCCGGTGTTGCCCTGATTGCCGGTTCTACCC